>NZ_JAPDBT010000001.1:0-395153 GCF_027705405.1 Aeromonas sp. QDB34
TCCTGATAGGTCCGAACCAGAGCAAAAACAGGCAGTTTAAAACAGGTTTACGCGACAACTATCTTGAAAAACGCCGGTTGTACGGTTCAATGAATCATATGTTCGCTATGCTGAGTTCTATTCTTTATCTGTTTAAAGAAGAAGATAAAGCATTAGCCATGATGAAACCCGCAATCGAAATTTGGTTAGATTTTATGAGAAAAGCACAAGAGATGTATCCCAATGCCCTTAACAGCATAGATACAGTTGATGATGAAACAATAAATTTGTTTAAGAAATAAAAAAGCCGACCTTTAGGTCGGTTTTCTATTTTTAATACACTCGGACAGATATAAATCAAATGCATCATCGATGTCTATAGATGCACTTTTTTCCATAATATAGGCAAAAGAGTTATTAGAGTAAATATCTGACAATGAACCAACGTATTGTCTGTCAAAGATATAAATTGCACCATTTACTCGATAATAACGTTCCAGTTCTTGGCTACGTCGATTTGCAATAGTTGGAATAAAGCCTGCCATACTTAAATTGTCTGGTAATTTATTGCAATATTGAATTGGGTGTTCGAGTTCGCATACAGAGATGACAGCAGACGCATTTTTCATATTATAAAGAGCCATAGCTCTTTTAATATGATTTGCATTCCGCAATGGAGATGTTGGTTGTAGTAGTGTGACCATATCTACTGCTCTATATTGTGATTCAACCCACTTAACCATGTGGCTAATGACATCATTAGTGGTAGCCGTATCAGTTGCTAATTCAGCGGGTCGTATAAATGGCACTATTGCACCAGAATTGGCAGAGATGTTAGCAATGTCTTGAGAGTCTGTACTTACAAGAACCAGATCAAAAAGTTGGCTTTCAAGAGCGGCCTCTATAGTCCAGGTTATTAACGGTTTTCCTGCTAATGGTAATTTATTTTTATTCGGAAGGCGTTTACTCCCTCCCCGCGCAGGTATAATCGCAATATTTAGATTCATTATTAAAGGTCCTTGATATCTATTTGTGCTTTATTAAAATCATCAATTCTGCCGATGTCAAGCCAATATTCATTGATTGGAAACATTAATACATCTGCTTGCTTTGCTATTTGTTGCTCAAGTAGCGTTGGCATATCAATACGCTCATTTTTAGGCATGTTCATAAACAAATCAGGGCTTACTACATAGATTCCAGCATTTACTAGGTATCGTAGAATTGGTTTTTCTTGCATATTTATAATATGATGTCCATCACCATTGATAACACCATATGGGATTTGATAGTCATATTCACGGACACACATTGTAGCAGTTGGTTGATATTTATTATGAAAGTCGAGTAGTCGATTAAAATCTACAGTTGTCAGCACATCACCATTAATCATGATAAGTGGTAAGGGGGGGGTGTCTGCCGGAAGTAGACCCAATGCTCCGCCTGTTCCTAGTGGCGTATCTTCATGTATATATTGGATATTAGCTCCCCAAGATGATCCATCGCCAAAATAACTAGTGATCTGCTCAGGCATGTAATGGGTAGATATATAAATATTTATGAAGCCAGCTTTGAGAAACTGATTAATCAATATTTCTAGAAGTGGTTTTCCTCCCACTTTCAACATCGGCTTTGGGCAGAGATTGGTGAGAGGCCTCAATCTAGTTCCAAGTCCTCCTGCCATAATAAAAATCGGATTATCGTATGTTGGTTTGCTTAATAAGCCTTGGATTGTTTCCAAACCGACAACTAGACCATTGTCAATCAATGGAATGGATAAAATACATTTTGATTCCATGAGCGAGATGAGCTCTTCACGCTGGAGACCGACCTCTGCTGTTGTTGGACTTGTATTCATAATTTTAATGACAGTATCATGTAGCGATAGGCCATTTAGCAAACCACGACGAACGTCACCGTCGGTTACAACACCAACAAGATGGCCGTTTGTATCAACAACTAATGCAACCTTTAGGGCTTCTTTATTAATAACACCTAGAGCTTCTAAGATGGTTGAAGTCGGTGTGATTAATACATTTTTCCAGTTATGGCTCATGGTTGTCACCATCAGATGTTACATATGTTAAAAATGAAATACTTTGAATAAAGAATATATTAACAAGAGCGTTGACATACGCAAGTCAATTATATGTTTTTTTAAAAGTATACTTAATATTTGCGTAAGTAGATCCAAAGTATTTATGTAAAACCTAGTGCAAACTTTCCAGCGTTAGGTTTGGCATTGTTGAACTGTTATATTTTGCTGCACAGGATTAGAAATTCAGAGACTGTGTATTTCATGTTGTTTTCAGTTCTAGTTATTTTTTCAATGGAGTCGACATTATAGTTTTTTACTAATTCAAATACATCCTCTAATGAGGTAAATCTACTTTGACCTTTACCTGTTAGTGGTCCTTCTGTACAAACCCAGCGATTATAACCAGTATGTTCACCACAACCATCCCCCCAAGAACCTGATGAAAATGTTCTTGAGTATAGTCTCCCACTGTATTTTGTTACCCGCCATGCTTCATTATAAATATGTTTCGCAGTTTCATAATCAGCACAATAAATACATTCATTATCAATAACAGCATCAAATGACTCACTAGCATATGGTAGGTCATCTGCATTTCCAACAATTAATTCACCGTGTTGTCGCCAGTTTGGAAATTCTTTATCAAGGCGCAAGCTTGCCTGTTCAATGGCAATGCTTGAACGATCAATGCCACAAAAAGAAAATCCCTCCCTAGCAAGAAACCATATATTAGCGCCAGGGCCACATCCAATCTCGAGAACTTTAACATCTAGCCTGTTTTTAATCGAGTAAAAATTTCTTGCAATAAATCTGATTAAGTCCTCACTGGGATACTTTCCCCATTCTTGGTTTTTGAATACAGAATTCCAAATGTTATCATTTGACATAAACCCCTCTCCTTTTACTAGATGTTTTTCTTTTATTGATACTCTAACTTTACATCAAGGTCACCTAAGTGGCGTTTATGTAAAGTAAATTCTTCATGGATCTTTAAATTAACAAAAAGCAATTAAATTTTAATGTGACTGCTGGTTTTATATCTTTTCAAATGATCATGGTTCATAAGTTGCATTCCTTTATGGTGAAAATATTTACTTTAATATTAAAATTATTTTTGTGGCGCTATGTTCATCTCTACGTGGATGATTGTTACTAGAAATGAACATTAAAAATTTTAATAATAAATGTTACATGGTATCACTGAAATATCAGCATTTCAGAACTAAAACAAAGAAACCCTTCAAAGTACAAGATTTTTAGCTGAGAAATTAGTGCATTGCTCTTCATCTTTCAACTCTATTTATTATATTACATATACGCTCAATGTCTTCTTTAGTATATCTGGAATCTAAAGGTAGTGACAATAGTTTGTCAGATAGATTATTTTCTGATTGTTCAATTGCGGGCCAATGAATAGCTAGATAAATAGAGTCTCTCATCAGCTCATGCCTTACTTCATCTCGTTTATTTAAAAGCAAAGGCAAAAAACTAGGAAAGGTAGGGGTGATATTAATGAAATTAATGTCACTCAATATAGTTTTAGAGAAAGTTAAGTTTTGCAGACGAACTTTTAAGTCCTCTTTTAAACAAGAATAAAAACACCCCATCAAATAAATACTTCTATCCTCTGGTTCAAAAATGTTTTTATTTTCATCGATTATAGACTCTGCATTTGAAAAATATTTCAAGTACGTTACTTCATGACCTTGTGATAAGTGTAAGAATTTGTATTTAGTTTCTTTTGCTTGATATTTTTTTTTCGAAAAAGAAGATATTCTTAATTTATTTACTATCAACAAAGGCTTATTAGAAATAATCTGACTAAAATCAGCTATTACAGTTATTTTTCGCAAGCTATTAAAATAGCACCAATGAGCCTTTGTATTGATCTCAGGCAGCTGAACATCGAATACACAATCTATAATTAAAGGTAATGAAGAATTATTTACTACGCTTTTAAATGTTGCTGATTCATGTCCAAAATACTTCACTACATATAGTGCATCGTAATCATCCAAACAATCCGGTAGAGAAAACTCAAAGCTTTCTTTTACACTGTAAAAATCTACATGAATATCATATTCATGTAGGACATCAACAACGACTTGGCAAACAAAGTCAGGTACCAGAACTCGCTTGCCTTGCAACTCCATAGAGAGTAATACCCATCTTAAAGATGAGCGACCACTGTTTGTTGTCCCGTAAAACAGACCATCTTGAGCAATTTCTTGTTCGCCACCTATCGGTTTGCGGTTAGAATTTAACATCATAGAAACACTTTATCTTTAAGCTGTCCAAATCCACCAGCCTCAATGTATTTAATACCTTTTGAGAGCTATTACCCTGCCCATATGGGTTAGTGGTGTTTTCCAGAATATTTTTAAATTCTGATGTGTAAATATGTTGTATCGAGTCAAATATTTTTTTTGTATCCACATCAACATCTAAAACACTAGTAGCTTTAACACGTCCTTTTTGACGGTTACCTATATTAATAGTAGCAAGTTTGAATGAGGGGGCTTCTACAATTCCGCTAGAAGAGTTACCCACAATGGCATCTACATATTGTAATGCAGATAAATATCTTAGCTGTCCTAATGAAGTAAATGCGATCGCCTTGTATTTATTTTGAGCAGCGTAATCATCAATCATTTTATTTATCAATCGGCCGCCTACATCAGCATTGGCTTTAGTGAATATTAATAATGTATCCTCTAGTTTATCTAAGCTTCGTAAAATATTAGAGAAATCAATTGCTATCTCAGAAATATCTTTAGTTGTTTCTGGGTGATAAGTAAAGAGGATATTTCGTGCTTTAAGATTACACCCAATTGACTTTTCAAACTCTGAGCGAGACATCAGTTTCATTCGCATTAAGTTGTCCAAGCCAACTTCACCAACTGTAAACACTCTGCTTGGCTGTTCACCCATCTGTATCACTCGGTGGGTGTACTCATCCATAGCTGTAAAGTGAAGTTGTGACAACTTAGTAATAGCATGGCGAATCGTTTCATCTATGGTCCCTTCAGTTAGCTCACCCCCACTCAAGTGTGCAACAGGAATACGAGCAATATTGGCAGCCGAGACTATAGGGATAAGCTCATAGCGATCCCCTAATACTACAACAATATCTGGCTTTAACTCATCAAATGCTTCAGCAAAACTAATTTGAGCTAGTCCCATACTTTTACTGACACCTATAGGTGTGTCTGACGATAAGAGTATTTCAATTTTTTTGTTAACAGCAAAACCATCTTCTTCAATTTGCTGATTTGTCAAACCAAACTCTGGAGAAAGGTGGGCGCCGGTAGATATGATTTGTAATTCAAGGTTACTATCAGCTTGGATATCCTCTAGTAGGCACTTAAGTAACCCGTATTCCGCCCGAGTGGCAGTTACTACACAGATCTTACGCACTAGATCAGCTCCCCCTCACGATAATTTTTTTGCGCTACCGACCCTACAACTTCATCCCAACGAGTTGGTGAGATACCATTACCTGGGCGTTTTATTTTCAATATATCTGGTGAAAGCAGTGTGCCAACTGGAATATCTCGTCCTGCGACAATGCTTTTTCTAACAATATCACGGTTTAATTTCTCCGCATCAGTTGGCATTTTCCAACCATGACCCAAGGCCTGATCAATATTTCGAATTGCTTCTACCATTTTTTTCAGCTCCTCTGGTGTCAAACTTGCTTTATGGTCAGGGCCCGCCATCGTTTTATCTAAAGTAAAATGTTTTTCAATAATTCTTGCACCAAGGGCGACTGCTGCAATAGATACCTCGATACCTAATGTATGATCAGAATAACCTATCGCAACTCCAGGGAATGCATGCGATATTGTAGTCATTGCCCGCAGATTCACATCACAAGGCGCAGTAGGGTAATCTGTTGTTGCATGAAGTACTGTAATATCGGATAGGTTCATACCTGCTTTAGTCAGAGTAAATAATGCATGCTCTATTTCAGATAGATTCCCCATACCAGTAGAGAGAATTATGGGTTTGCCAAAACTAGCAATATGTCGAAGATATGGAGTATTAGTGAGCTCACCTGAGCCAATTTTAAAAATACTTTGTAAGTTATTTAGAAATGTTGCACTTTGCTCTTCATCTGGTGTAGACATAAAAATAATATTTTTTTCATCACAATATGCTTTTAGCAAAATGAAGTCGGAGTAACTCAACTCCAACCGTTTCAGCATTTGAAACTGAGTTTCCTCTCTCTGGGTATTATCAATCTGATAGTTCGCCATTCTTGCGTCTTTAGTTACCAGTAGTTCAGTTTTCCATGTTTGAAATTTTACAGCATTAACGCCGGCATCAAAGGCTACATCGATCAATTTTTTTGCTAAGTTGATGTCACCATTATGGTTCACTCCAGCCTCTGCAATAATAAAAGTATTGCTCATCATGTGTTCCTCTCAGCTCTGTATAGCTGGAATAATTTTGGAGGTTGCACTCCTTGATTTTGTTCACACCAAATTTGGTTCAACATCTGGCGTTTTTTTGGCATAAAATCCAAACCTGCAATATAAAAAGGGGAGATTAATGGCGAGAACTTAGACTTAAATAGAAATAAGCTATCATCTGGAGACGATGTCCGTCCTCCTCCTAACATCATATATTTGCATCCCTGCCTTTTCGCAAACTCGAATGCAGCATCAAGCAGCAGATAATTACCATTCTCTTTAACAAAATCAGGGTTATTGGCTGAAAGATGATAATGAGCAAGTTCTTTACTACACATAAAAAAACCAATAGATGCGTAAATATTTTCCTTTTTAATAGCGAGGAGGGATACTCCCGTTAAATTCATCAACTCTTTGAAGTAATCTTCTTTAAAGTAGAAAAAATTGCTCGCGGCATTTTTTTTCATAGTCAGATAATACATACCAATGAAGTCATTAAGGTTTACACCTTCAGTTTCGACTAACAAGTTTTTTTCTGCTTTTCTAACAATGTTTCTCGTCGTTTTTGAATAAAGATTGCGACGTTCTGTTATCGTTTTTTTTAAATCAACAATAACTACTTGTCGCTCAGGAAAGTGCATGTCAAACAACATGCTTTTATCAGCCATACTGTTAAAGGGATGAAATCGGATAAATTCACATATAATGTGATGCTGTTTACAGTATTCTCTGTATGCAGTGAAGGCATTTTGTAAAAATTGCTCATCCATACAGTTAGAGATAGGACCACCATACCCATAAGGCGTTTCTAAATCATATAGCTCCTCATCTATTTTTATTCCCGCAACATTCATTATTCGGCGTTTCAAAGCACTAAATTTTACGTAGTGACATCCTTCTTCATAGAAAAAGTGAAAGTAAGTACTGGCTCTCTCATACAAGGCCGAATAAGCTCGCTGGTAGTAGATATCTGACGATAGATCTGCAACCATTGTCTTATCCTCGGAGTACAGGCGTACTTGGTAAGTTTATCAGATGAGCTTCAATGAATTCTGATTGAGTTAGGTCTCCCCGCAGGGCATGGGAGAACATCGGCAAGCGATGCATCAGCTTCCATACTGGCCGGGTCATGACGCCGGCCTTGTTCAGCTCGGTCAGCAATGTATCCCGCTGGGTTTGATCTTCACAGACGATCGCATTGAGCCAGTAGTTGGAGCGTCCATAGGAAGGCTCGGTCACAAACAGGCATGCCTGATCCTTGAAGAACTCGGCATAGTGCATAGCCAGAGCCCGCTTTTGCGCCAGGAAGTGCGGTAGGGATTCCATCTGGGCACATCCAAGGGCCGCATTCAGATTGGGCATGCGGTAGTTAAAGCCGGGTTCATCATGATAGAACTCGAACGGATGGGGCACCTTGGCCGTGGTGGTGATGTGTTTGGTACGCGCCCCCTGTTCGGCATTCTGGCAAAGCACCATGCCACCGCCACCCGTGGTGATGATCTTGTTGCCATTGAAGCTCAGGGCGGAAAATGCACTCAGCGTCCCCGTATGTTTACCTTTGTAATAAGAGCCGAGGCTTTCGGCTGCATCTTCAACCAGCGCTATGCCCCAGGCCTGACACACGGCCTGCAACTCGTCTAGTTCGACCGGATGACCAAAGGTATGCATGGGCACGACGGCTTTCAGGCGGCGCCCGCTTGCCTTGTGGATAGCGCCGGTCTCGGTGCGAGAGGCGTGCTCTTCCAGCCAGTTGGCCAGGGCAATAGGGCACAGACCCAGGCTCTGGCGTGACACATCCACGAACACGGGCTCTGCGCCCATGTGATGCAAGGCGTTGCAGGTCGCCACGAAGGTCAGGGGTTGGGTGATCACCAGATCGCCGGCCTGAACCCCTGCCATGTAGAGCGCGATGTGCAGCGCTGCCGTGCCGTTCATGGTGGCAACGGCACGGGTAGAACCGGTAAAAGCCGCTATTTGCTGCTCGAACTGTTCAACATAGGCGCCCACGCTGGAAACGAAGGTACTTTCCAGGGTATCGAGCACATATTGGCGCTCATTGCCGGCAAAGGTCGGGGCGTGAAGAGGGATGAAGTCATCGGTTTTGTAGGTATCACGAATAAAACGTATCAATTGGGTATGCATACCGACTCCTCACATCTTTCCGTCTAGATATTTGCCAGTTTCTTTATGGCCAAAGTCCGGGATCATGGTGAAGAACAGCTCGACGAGCTCTTTCTTGTCCCAGGCGCGTTTGGTTTTCATGGCTGCGATGGTCTGTTCGAAATGGTTGAGCAGATCATTCTGATATGAGGGCTCATTCTTGATGATGCCCAGGTTCTCGAACCGGGCCATATCCAGGACTTCCTTGTCGGTGAAAAACTCTTCGAAGTCTTTTTCACCCGTGGTGTCGCTCTCGGTGAAGAGGCAAGGCCACATCCCCTGCTCAGGCAGGCTCGCCATCAGGGTTCTGGCCTCATCCTCGTCCTTGCACAGATACGGCTTGTAACCGTGCTGATCCAGATACTTCACGGCGATCTCGGCGAAGGTAATGAGGTGCAGGGATTCGCTGAGCTTGGGGAAGAAGATATCCCTGTTCTCACCGAAGATGCAGGACATCAGGCAAAGTTCCCCGGACTCCTGAGGTGTCACGAAGTAACGTTTGATGTCGTTGGGGGCGACGATGGGCTGACGCTTTTGCAAGCGCTGGTTAAATCCGTGCAGCAGGGAACCATCGGAGAAGGCCACGTTGGCAAAGCGCGCGGTTGAAATGGCAATCTGCTCGCTGCGACGCATCAGGAACATCTCCATGATGCGCTTGGAAGCCCCCATCATGTTGACCGGATTGGCCGCCTTGTCCGTCGAGACGCAGAAATACTTTTTCACCCCCATGTCGATGGAGTGCTGGATGGTTTTGTCCGTGTTGAACACATTGACGTCGATCATGCGCATCAGAGTGAAGGGGTCCTTCTCACTGCGCACATGCTTGAGGGCAGAGAGATTGAGCACATAATCATAGGCGCCATCGGCCTTGATAAAGGCGTCATATTCAATGGAACCGATATCCAGGGCGAACGTCTGAAAATCACCATCGATATAACCAAACGAGCTGCGGATATCGCGCACCAGCTCGACCATATTGTTCTCGCTGATATCGACAACATGCAACTTGCGTGGATTTCTCTTGAAGATCTCTTTGGTCACCGCTTGACCAATGGAACCGGCACCCCCCAATACCAAAAATCGGGAGTTGGTCACGGTTTGCCAGAGATGTGCATCTGCTTGTTGGACATCCCGAGCAAATAAATAAATGTTGCGACCAATAAGTGCAAGTATCTCGTCATTCATTTTGTATCACCAGAGTAAGGCAAGAGAATGAAGGTCATTAGTATGTAATATCAATTATATTGATTACTGCATAATAGACTAAGGGTCATAATTCACCCACCTTGGATTGATGCAATTTTGGGGCCAAATTTTTATTTCTATAAAAATTATTATCTCGGTTCAAGGATGTTCTGGTGTGATCGCACGGCATATCTGCTCCACGGCGTTGAGGGCTCTCGGGGTGAAACGATGCAGTTCATCCGAGTTGATGAGGCGCAGGCGCTGATGGCGGACGGCGTCCAGATTGGACCATTGTTGCCAGTGGCGCAGGGCGTCGGGATCTTGACTCCCCGCCAGGATCAGCGCCGGATTGGCCTTGATCACCTGCTCCAGGCTGACCTGAGGGTAGGGCGTGCGGGCAGCTGCCATCACGTTTTCCCCGCCGCACAACTCGATGGCCTGGGCGGGCCAGGCATTGCCGCTAACGCTAGTGAGCGGTGGATACCAGAGCTGATAAAACACCTTGATATGCTTGGGCTTGCCGTAGCGCTGCCCAAGTGCGGCCAGGCGAGCGAGATAGGCATCGGCCTCGGCATTGGCGGTTTGTTCCACCCCCAATGTTTTTCCCAGCGCCCGCATCTCGGTGGCAAGGGAGGCAAAGTCGGTCGGTTCTGAATAGAACACCGGGATCCCCAGCTGCTCGACGGGGGCCAGTATACGGGATTGGGCGGAGCGCCAGGCGACGATCAAATCGGGCTTTTGGGCCAGCAGGGCTTCCAGATTGATGCTGCGGTAATTGGCCACCTGGGGCAGGCGCTTGACCTCGGGTGGATAATCGGAGGCATCATCGGTGGCCACGATGCGATCGCCGGCGCCGATGGCAAACAGCAGTTCGGTCAGATGAGGAGTGAGGCTGACGATGCGTGTCGGCGTCCCGGCCAGCAAGGCGGGCGACACGCACAACAGGCAGAGCAGGGTGAACCATCTAGCCATGCAGTTGCTCCAGCACAGTGAGCAACGCTGCCAGCGCCAACCAGCCCCAACCGGCTTGTTGCAGGCGGTTGAGCAGGCGCAGGGCCGTGCCGGCCTCCGGTTCGGCGGCGGCGTCAAACACGGGGAAACGGATCAAGCTGCCCTGATAGTAGCGGGGGCCACCGAGCTTGCAGCCCAGCGAGCCGGACAGCAGCGCCAGCAGTATTCCCATCGCGGGGTAGGGCCAGCGTATCGCGGTGCGCAACCGGCTTGCCAACTGGCGCAGCTGGGTCAGGCACAAGGGCAGTGCCAGCAACAAGATGGCAGGGGTGCACAGGGCCTGATAGAGCACGGCGGCGGCCCGGCCAAAGTGGGCAAAGGCTGGCAGTTTCGGACTCCAGCCCTGATTCATCAACTGGGCGAGGCGCCACAGGAGGGCACCTTGCACACCCGCCAGGGTGAACCCCAGCAGAGGGCCGGCCCACTGTCCTATCAGGCGCAGGGCGCAGCTTTCGCTGACCGCCTTGGCAAGCCCCATCAGGGATAGCTTGCCGGTATCGCGCCTGAGCCAGGGGGCGGCCTGCAACCTGGCCACCACCAGCGTATCCTGGTCTGTCAGCGAGCGAGTGGCACGGGCCAGCTCCCGCAGCGGACGCGATTCCAGCATCAGCAGCAGAAACAGCAGATCGAACAGCGGCTCCGAGAGCGAGAGATTGCGCACCGCCCAGAGTCCGGCGGCGCAAGGCAGCCAGACAATCAGCATGGCCAGCAGACCGGCCTGCAATTGCTGACCGGAGGCGCCATCGGGGCGACACACCTTGTGACCCAGCCGGGTCAGCAGCGGCACGACGGCGGAGAGCCGATAGTGGGCCGGCCAGGGCACGATGGCCTCCAGCAGGGCGGCCCCGAGCAAGATGGCCGCCGGAGTGGCGGCCATCTGTTCCAGCGTGGTGAGTGGGATCACAGCTTGTCGAGCATCTTGATGATCACCTCGGCGGAGTGCTTGCCGGCCACCTCGATGAAGGCATCGAAGGATTCAACCTGTTCCTTGCCGGCGATGTCGGACATGGCACGCACCACCAGATAGGGCACCTTGAACATGTGGCATACCTGACCGATGGCAGCCCCTTCCATCTCGACCGCCAGCATCTGCGGGAAATCGGCACGGGCTTTGGCGATGGCGTCCGGCTTGCACATGAACTGATCGCCGGTGCAGATGAGGCCGACTTTGGTCTGATGCTTGCCCTGTTCGGCGATGCAATCCTGGGCGACGGCGATGAGCGTCTCGTCGCAGGGGAAGGCGGCCGGTTGCTGCGCCATCTGGCCCATCTCGTAGCCAAAAGCGGTGACATCCACATCGTGGAAGCGCATCTCGCTGGCGATCACCACGTCACCGATGTGCAGGTCCTGGGCAAAGCCGCCGGCAGAGCCGGTATTGATGACGTAGTCGGGAGCGAATTTTTCCAGCAGCAGGCTGGTGGCGACGCTGGCGGCGACTTTACCGATGCCGGAGCGGGTCAGGATCACTTCCTTGCCTGCCAGGGTGCCCTGATAGAACTCGCAGCCGCCCAGTTGCAGGGTGGTCGGGTTGTTCATCTGGCTGCGCAGCAGGGCCACTTCCTGTTCCATGGCGCCGATAATACCTACTTTCATCACTCACCTCGTCTTGATGGCCATGCGGCCGAATAAGTTGTTGTGGATCATAACAAAAGTTGGCGATGGCGCCGAGCATTCCGATGCAGCGCGATGTGAAGGGGGCTTAAGGGTAGCGCTTGGCCAGGTTAGCCAGCTCGCCGCTGTCTGCCAGCCGTTGCAGGGCATTGGCGAACAGGGCCAGCCGGGCAGGGGAGGTGCGCTGGTAAAACAGGATATAGAAGGGAATGGTTTCCATGGCGGTGGGGAGGATGCGAATTTGGCCGCTCAGATGGTGGCGCAGCAGGTCGGCCTCGAAGCCGGGTGAGCGGTAGTAGACGAAGCGCCCTCGTTTCATCAGCAGCTTGTCGTAATTGGCGGCACTGCTGATCCCGCCGCTGTCGATGATGAGTCCCTGCAGGGCCTGTAGCCGTTCGATGGCGCCGCTGCCGTGATTGATGAGGATGATGCCCTCTTCACCAAGGGCCCTGACGTCGTCCCACTGACGGATCTCGATTGGATCATCGCTGCGCACCGCGAGGTGGTAGCGTACGGTGAAGATGGGGGGCTGCAGATAGAGGAAGTGGTTGCGACGATCCGGGTTGTCGCCCACGCCGCAGATGAAGTCGAGCTGGCCGAAACGCACCTGCTTCTCCAGTCGCTTGAGGGGCACAAAGCGCTGATCGCCCTGGATGCGCAGGGCGGGCTCCTGGCGCTCCAGCAGTCGAAACAGCTCGACGCAGAATCCTCCGATGCGGCCATCCGCCATCTGGGTGTATTTGGGAGCGGATTCGGGCTGCGCCGCCGTGCGATAGATTTCGGTGGCAGAGACGGCCCGGTGAGCGACTGCCAGCAGACAACCCAGCACCATCACTCGGAATATCATGTCATGCTGGCCCTCAATGCGTGGGGAAATGCGACGTTGCCCGCCGATGTCACGGCGCTAGTGCTGAAACATTACGCCATATATCAGAATCTTATCAACCAAGCGCCGTATCGAGGGTCATCATCAAGGCAAACCCGGCCATCAGGCCCAGGGTGGCGTGGGTCTGGTGGCCGTTGCGGTGAGTCTCGGGGATCACCTCGTGGGAGACCACGAACAGCATGGCACCGGCGGCCAGCCCGAGGCCGATGGGATAGGCGATGGCCAGCCCGCTGGAGAGGCCGACACCGAGCAGGGCCCCGAGCGGCTCAAGCAGACCGCTGCCGATGGCGACCAGCACGGCTTTGCCGGGGCGAAAACCGGCGGCGCACATGGCGAGCGCCACCGCCAGCCCTTCCGGTATGTCCTGCAACGCGATGGCGGTGGTGAGCGGCAGACCCACCGACATGTCACCCTGGGAGAAGCTCACCCCGATGGCCATCCCCTCCGGCAGGTTGTGCAGGGCGATGGCAAACACGAACAGCCAGACCCGGGAGCAGCTCTGGTGACCGGGACCACAGGGGCCGGTCTTGTCATGCTCATGGGGGGTGAATTGATCGAGCCCCAGCATCAGCAGCACCCCGAGGGTCATGCCTGTCACCACCACGGCGGCGGCGAGAAAGCCGTCGCCGGTGATCCCCTCTGCCGCCTCAAGCCCCGGCAGCAGCAGGGAGAAGGCGCTGGCCGCCAGCATCATGCCGGCGGCAAAGCCCAGCATGCTGTCCTCCACCCGCTGGGGGACCGAACGCAGAAAGAGGGCAGGCAAGGCGCCGAGCGCGGTGGCGGCAAAGCCGGCCAGACCGCCGAGCAGGCCGTAGCGAACGCCGGGGCTGATGTCGCCGGCGGCCAGCATCACCAGGCTCTGCAGCAGCAACAGCACGACGGCCGCCAGTGCAACGAGCAGGCCGATGGCGATCACCGGGCGTGCCCGCAGTTGCTCGCGCAGCTGGGCAGACCAGGAGGAAAGGGGCAGGGCCGACGCGTTATCCATGAAGATCACCTCTCTTGCTTGATGGCGGGGACGGCGAGGCGCCATCCGGGGACTCTTGCATTACAGCGAGCCGGGCCTGACTTGTCCATGCCGGCGCATCGATTGCATTCATCGGCTAACTATTTGAAATGATTTGGTCGCCTTGAATAGTTTGTGATGAAGATCGGGTTGTACGGAAAAACAACTTGCTTTGTTGCGGCGAAAGCTGGTGAAGGAGTAGGCAGGTTTGTGGTAAAGTGCCGCCCTCGCGAAACCCACCCTTCCCTTGGTCTTTCGCTACGTCCCATCTCCCGCCAGGAAAGCCCGGGTTACCAGTTCATACGGATGTGATCGCCACTGTGCACCTGCTTGTCAGCAGTCGAGGATCACCAGCCACCATGTTTTACAAAAATCTGTCTATCGGCAAAAAGATTGCCGTGGTCTTTGCGGTCATTGCCGCCGTCAACGTGATATTCGGTATTTTTCTCTCCAGCGAGCTGCGCGGCGTGCGCGATCGCGTGCTGAATTTTACCGACTCCACCCTGCCGAGCGTGCTCTCGGTCGAGAACCTGCTCTACGACGTATCCTACGTGCGCCGTGCCCAGTTTGCCCTGCTGATGGTGGATGACGCCACTGATCTGCAGGCCCGTCGCGGCCGGATCCAGGCCAGCGTCCAGAAAGTCGAGCAGGCCTTTCGTGCCTATGAGGCCACGGTTGGTGCCGACCATGAGCGCCAGGTGTTCAACCGCGCCAAGCAGGAGTGGCAACGCTATCTGAACTCGGTCAATGTGGTGGATCAACTGCTGGTGCAGGGTCAGCTGGCCCAGGCCAAGGATCAGCTGTTCCAGTCCAACCCCATTTATGGCGAGCTGGAGCAGGCGGTCAACGGTCTGGTGGAAGTGAATCTGGGCTTTGTGAAAGAGAACCGTGGCAGCCTGCTTGGCAGCGTCAACATGGTGACCAGTTTTGCCATGGTGAGCATCGGCAGCCTGCTGCTGTTCATGGTGGCCATGACCTGGTTCCTGACTCGCCAGATCTGCCTGCCGCTGCAGGCCGTGGTGGCGCAGGCCAACGCCATCGCCGCCGGTGATCTGACCCATCAGCTGGATCGCCAGCACATCGGTCGCGACGAGCTGGGCATGCTGGCCAAGGCCTCCCTCAAGATGCAGGACAACCTGCGTGGCCTGATTGAAGAGGTGGTGGCGGCTGTGACTCAGCTGGGTGCCGCCATTGAAGAGGTGAGCGCCGTCTCCGAGCAGTCGGCACAGGGGATCCAGAGCCAGCAGCAGGAGATCTCGCTGGTCGCCACCGCCATGGCCCAGATGAAGGCCACCGTGGCCGATGTGACAGGCAACACCGAGACCGCGTCCGAGTCGGCCAGCTCCGCCAATGCCTTGGCACGCCGTGGCAATCAGGATGTGCAGAGCTCGCTGATGTCCATTACCCGGGTTGCCGAGGAGATTGAACAGGCGGGCACCCTGGTCACCGAGCTGGAGCGTGAATCCGCCCAGATCAACGTGGTGGTGGATGTGATCCGCGGCATTGCCGATCAGACCAACCTGCTGGCTCTGAACGCCGCCATCGAGGCTGCCCGCGCCGGTGAGCAGGGCCGCGGCTTTGCGGTGGTGGCCGACGAGGTACGTACCCTGGCGGGTCGCACCCAGGCTTCCACCGGCGAGATCGTTGCCATCATCGAAACCCTGCAGGCACGTGCCAACCAGGCCAAAGAGGTGACCGGCCAGAGCTGCGAGATGATCCGCCAGTGCGTGGAGCAGTGCGAGCAGACCAGCAATGGCATCCAGCAGATTGAAGAGGCGGTGGCCCAGATCGCCGACATGGCCATTCAAATTGCCAGCGCCTGCGGCGAGCAGGATGCGGTCTCCGATGAGCTGGGTCGCAACGTGGAGCGGATCAATGAATCCTCCAACGAGGTCGCCGTTGGGGCCGATCATACCGCCCGCGCCTGCCTGGAGCTGAGCCAGCTGGCCGCCGGTCTGCGTCAGACCATCGGCCGTTTCCGCCTGGCGTAATGCTGCTGCGCGCCAGAGAGGGTGCCGCAACCGCTGTCTGCATTGGCAGGCACCCAAACAACCCGGCTCTGGCCGGGTTGTTTGTTATTGGCTGGCGGCAACTTTCTAGGTCATGTGGTTTGCAATGAAGGGATAACAACACGGGTTCGGTGAACGGCGCCGCAAGTCTGCGATGGCAGAAGCTAGCAGCCGGGGTGGTCCGAGAGCCGCCTGAGGGAGGAGGCCGGGTGGTGGCGCAGAGCTGGTTCTGGTTCGAAGGGGGGGCATCCTCTTGCCGTGTTGACGAGATATCTACAAAGGCCGCCTTGGTTGGGCAACGGATGCAGCCACACCGATGGGATAGGTAGGGCAATGACGTGTAGGGATATGACGCAGATTGGCACGCTTCCCTTGCTGACGGCCATAAAAAACCCGGCCTGGGCCGGGTTTGTGGTACGTGTGCTGCGCGAGGCTGGCTTATTTGGCCAGGGACTCCGGCAGATTCTCACGGATCTTGCCGAGCATCTCTTTCAGAACGCGCGGGTTGGCAACCACGATGTTGCCGGAGTTTTCGTAGTTGTGACCACCGACGAAGTCGGTGACGATGGCGCCGGCCTCTTTGGCCAGCAGCTCACCGGCTGCGGTATCCCAGGGCTTCAAGCCGATTTCCCAGAAACCGTCGACGCGACCGGCAGCCACGTAGGCCAGATCCAGCGCCGCAGAGCCGGCACGACGGATGTCGGCACACTCGATGAACATGCTCTGGAACATCTTCAGGTACGGCTCGATGTGGTGCTTCTGCTTGAACGGGAAACCGGTGGCCAGGATGGTACCGGCCAGCTCTTTGGCCTTGCCGACACGGATGCGATAACCGTTCAGCTGGGCACCACTACCACGGGTAGCAGTAAACAGCTCGTCACGGATCGGATCGTAAACAACGGCTTGTTCAGTCTTGCCCTTCACGCGCAGGGCGATGGAGACGGCAAAGTGCGGAATGCCTTTGACCAGGTTGGTCGTGCCATCCAGTGGGTCAATGATCCATTGGTAGTCCGGATTGGTACCGGTAATCTCACCAGACTCTTCAGCCACGATGCTGTGTTCCGGGTAAGATTTCTTGATGGTGTGAATGATGGCCGCTTCGGCTTCACGGTCAACGTTGGTCACGAAGTCATTGCTGCCTTTCTGGATAACCTCGATGTTCTCGGGTTGAGAGAAGGCTTTTACTACTACTTGACCGGCGTTGCGCGCAGCGCGCACGGCGATATTCAGCATCGGATGCATAGGTTCACCACTGGATGTTAAAGAACGGGGAATAAAAGGACGCGGTATCATACCAGTCTTCGCGAGAATGGCAACCGTTATACGCCATCCTCCTAGCCTTGGCGACTGCCAGATCTGACGGCTCCAATATAGGCTCCTTTTGGTCTAGTCTTATGGGCAGCAGCCGAATAACAGGCTGCATTGAGCATAGGGACGTGGATCATGAATTTGTCATTAGTCAGTCAAAAACCGTCGGCAATCACTACTCAGGGGCTGCTGGCTGCCTTGCGCGCATCGACCGGATATGGCGACTACTTCAACGAAGTGAGCATTGCCCAGCCTTGCCAATGGCAGCCAGGCAAGGAAGAGGCGGCGATCTTGCTGCTCGATGGCGACGCGGCCTGGCCGGAATTTGCCTGGCAGCGCAACAGCGATACATTCGGCTTGCCGGTGTTACCGCTGCTGATGCGCAAAGGCGATGCAACCCTCACCATTCAGGGGCCGGACGTGCGTGACCCGCGCTTCTACTTCGTCTCAAACGGCATCGTGCTGGAAGAGTCGGAACTCGCCGATCCCGCCTGCAGCCGGGTGCTGCTGAGCAAACTGGAGTCCTACTTCCCGCTCTTGTCCCGCCTGATCCTGCTGCGCCAGCGCCAACCCATGGGGCTGTGCAACTAGTCACGCTCCTCCCTGCGTCCGGGCTGTTCAAGCGGCACAATATTTGTCATAACTGACCAGTATTGTGCCGCTTTGCCATGCCGGCATCGGAGCAAATGCCGGTGCGGCATCCGCTCTGTGTCCGTTGTCGTCTCGCATGAGCGAGGCTGTGGCCGTCTCTGCACCAATGTGTGAATCACAAGGAGTTCATGATGATCGATTTTTACACCGCCGCTACGCCCAACGGCTTCAAGGTGGCGATTGCCCTGGAAGAGCTGGGCTTGCCCTACCGGGTGATCCCGCTCGATCTGTCGGCGCTGGATCAGAAGAAGCCCGAGTTTCTGGCCATCAACCCCAACGGCCGTATCCCGGCCATCGTCGATCGGGATAATGGTGACTTCGCCGTGTTCGAGTCCGGCGCCATCCTGCTTTATCTGGCGGAGAAGGCGGGCAAGTTGCTGCCGGCAGATCCCAAGCGCCGCTCCCAGGCCATCCAGTGGCTGATGTTCCAGATGGGCGGGGTCGGTCCCATGATGGGGCAGGCCAACGTCTTCTATCGCTACTTCCCGGAGAAGATCCCGGCCGCCATCGAGCGCTACCAGAAGGAGGGGCGCCGTCTGTTCGAGGTGCTCGACAGCCATCTGGCCCATCACGAATATCTGGCCGACGAGTACAGCATCGCCGACATCGCTACCTGGCCCTGGGTGCGCATTCATGACTGGAGCGGCATCTCCATCGAGGGGTTGCCGCATCTGCAAGCCTGGATGGACCGGATGGCAGAGAAGCCCGCCTGCCAGAAGGGGATCACCATACCGCCGCGCAACGAGAAGCCGGAGGATCTGGTCAAACAGGCCCAGCAGATGGTAACGCGTTGATTTTTATTGCTGACGGGACTAAAAACCCCGTCACATTAGAAAAACTAGGGAAAGCTGATTATAAAGATTCGTTCGTTTTTCGTGATCTGAATCACTAAGATCACCGCAAGCCTAGGGAGTGTCCTGCTCCCGGCCGGTGCGGGTTCTCCGCCTTGTATTTTCACCTTTGATTGACTCTGTGTTTTTGGATCCCCTCTGCAGGTTTCTGCCAGGGGTGCGGCAGCTTTTTGATGATTTTCGGGACTGAGATATGTATCGGCACAGTTTTTATCCGCTGTTTTTTCTGACCATTCTGATGGTCGCTGTGGGCCAGATGACCCAGACCCTGTATGTGCCCTCCATTCCCATGATGGCGGGGGACTTCAACGTGGCCTCCGGCCAGTTGCAGGCGGTGATGGCCTGTTACCTGATCCCGTACGGGCTCTCCCAGTTTGTTTACGGCCCGCTGTCGGATCGCATCGGCCGTCGCCCCATCCTGCTGATCGGCATGATGGTGTTTCTGGTGGGCACCCTGACCATTCAGTTGATCCCAAGCTTCATGGCGCTGCTGGTGGGCAGCTTCATTCAGGGGCTGGGCACCGGAGCGGGTGGCGCCATGAGCCGGACCGTGATGCGCGATCGCTACAGCGGCGCCGAGCTCAACCGGGCCAACAGCCTGGTGAGCATGGGGGTGATCTTCTCCCCGCTGTTGGCGCCGGTGCTGGGCGGCTGGTTGACCGAGCTGTTCAACTGGCGTGCCGGGTACTGGTTCCTGTTCGGTTTCGGTGCGGTAACGACCCTGGCGCTGCTGGCCTGGTTTGCTGAGACGCTGCCGGCGACCGCACGCCAACAGCCGCTGCGAGTCGGTGCCGCCTATCGCCACGTACTCGGCAATCCGCGCTTTCAGGGCAACCTGCTCTGCCTGATGGCGACTTTTGCCGGCCTGGCGGTGTTCGAGGCGGCGGCCGGCGTGCTGCTCGGCGATGTGCTCAAGTTGAGTGCCCGCACCGTCAGCGTGCTGTTCGTGCTGCCGCTGCCCGGTTACCTGTTCGGTGCCTGGCTCTCTGCCAAGCTCAGTTTTCGTCTGAGCCAGGGCAAACTGATGCGCCTTGGCATCGTCTTCCTGGCGCTGGGGTCGTTGATCATCCTGCTGCCGGGTCTGTTCGGGGTTGTGAGTGCTGCCTCCCTGGTCGGCGGCGCCGCCGTCTACTTTATCGGCAGCGGCATTCTCTATCCGACCGCTACCTCTTGTGCCATCGAACCCTTCCCGGGTCAGGCGGGCACCGCCGGTGCCATCCTCGGCGGCATGCAGAACCTGGGGGCCGGTATCGTGACGCTGCTGGCAGCCTGCTTCCCGATGGAAGGGCAGGTGACCCTGGGGGCCATCATGACACTGATGGTGCTGATCGTGGCGCTGAGCTTCCTCTGGTTGCGCCACCACGGCTCACCCCATCAACAGATGGCTGTCTGAGCCGAGCGCATAGAAAAGACCCGCCCAAGCCGGCGGGTTTTTTATGGACCGCTGTGGCTGGCGCTACGGGCATTGCCGAAGGGTTGCAGCGGCAGGGGAGAGGGATGGCGCAGGAGATAAAGAAAAAGCCCGTCACGTTGGTGACGGGCTTTTTGCTGTTGGTACCCCGGAGATGCCGTTGCCGGTTTGGGCCCTTGAACCGTCGGTTCAAGGCGGGGATCGGATCTGACCGCAGGCTTCTCGGTCGTGCCGAGCATGCGCAATAGCCAGAAGGCAGATCCCCTGTTTGGTATGAATATCGGCTCGGGGACTTGAACCGGCTGACAAACACCCCAGGGAATTTTAAAACGGTGGACGATTAGGGCTGCAGGCCTTCGTCGCTGGATTCGCCATATTGTCCGTGCTCGATCAAGGCCGCTTCGATGGTGCGTTGCAGCATCTTGATCCGCTTGTCCATGGTCTCAGAGTATTGGTGATTTTTCTCTTTTTCAAGGCAGAGCTCATGGCAAAAATTGAGCGCTGCCATCACCGCCAGCTGTTCGTTGCTGGAGACCTTGGAGCGTTGACGCAGCTCGATGAGTTTATCAGTCAGCTGGTCGGCGGCCTGGCGCAGGGCATCCTGCTGTCCCAGGGGACAGGATACCTTGTAGGGACGTCCCAAAATGACGATTTCTACGGCCTCTGTGCTCATGCCTTCCTCAATACGGCGGAGCTGATTTCCGCCTTTATCCACGTGGACAACTGGGCGGGACTATATAGCGCAGATGCAGAAGTTTCAAGGCCTTGCTGGCTCTGGAAGGGGGAGAATGCTAGGATCCTGACCATTAATTCTGCATATTTGCCTGAACTTTGAGCGGATCTTCGATGAGCAAAACGAACCCCCTGAAATACGCGGCCGTGGCCGACCTGATGGAGCAGCATGAGCTGATGGCGACGGCTGTAGAGGCCCATGGCGTGATCTGCGGTCTGGTGTGCGGTGGTGTGGCACTGGACGACAAGAGCTGGCTGCCCCATTTCAATGATCTGGTCAACGACGGTTTCGGTCTGCCGGCCCCGGTGCGCCAGGTGATGACCGATCTCTATCACCAGGTGATCGAGAGCCTGATGGCCCAGAAAGGGGTCGAGCTGCTGCTGCCAAGCGACGAAGCGCCGCTTGACGAGCGCATCGACTCGCTGGTGGATTGGTCCCAGGCCTTCCTGGCCGGTTTCGGTGTGGTGCAGCAGGAGCTCTCCAAGGCTTCCGAAGAGCTGCAGGAGATGATCCAGGATATCGCCAGCATCACCCAGGTCTCCGCCGAGTTCGATCAGGAAGATGAAGAGAACGAAGCTTCCTTCCTGGTGCTCTACGAGCACGTGCGCCTCGGGGTGATGATGAGCTTCGAGGAGTTCGGCAAGCGGCCGGATGCCCCGAGCACGCCGCCGACCCTGCACTGAGTCGGCCGAACTTGATAAAGAGCGCCTGGTGGCGCTCTTTTTACATCTGGACTTCGCCAGCGCCGACCCGCCGTGATGAGGCAAGTGACGACAGGGACTGCGCTTTTTTGCCCGTGGCTTCGCATCCCGACCCCACGCTTTGTGTTAGCATGACCCCACGTTTTCAGTCTTTCCCCTCATCTCATGTCTCAATCTGATCTGAACCACGTCGATGTGGCCATCGTCGGTGGTGGAATGAGCGGCGCCGTGCTGGCGCTCTCCCTCGCGGCCCTGCCAGGGCCCAAGCCCCTGCAGATCCTGCTGCTGGAGGCGAGCGCCCCCGAGCTCAATGCGCATCCCGGCTTCGATGCCCGCGCCATCGCGCTCTCCGCCGGCACCTGCGAGGCGCTGGCCCGGCACGGGCTCTGGTCCTGTTTTGCTCCCCATTGCAGCCCCATCAGCCAGATTCATGTGTCGGATCGGGGCCACTTCGGCCAGGCCGGCTTGACGGCGGCGGAGTATGGCCTGCCAGCCCTTGGCCAGGTGATCGAGCTGTCGGCGGCGGGCATTGCGTTGCAGCAGGCGATTGCCGCCTGCCCGCAGATCCGCATGCTGTGTCCGGCCCAGCTCGAACACGTGGAGCCATTGGCGGAAGGGGTGAACCTGACCCTGGCCGGCGGCGGGCGTTATCAGACCCACCTGCTGGTGGCGGCCGATGGTGGCAACTCCTTCGTGCGCCAGCAGTGCAAGCTGGCGGTGACCCGTCACGACTACGGTCAGAGCGCCATCATCGCCACCGTCAAGACGGCCGAAGACCCGGCCGGGCGGGCTTTCGAGCGTTTCACCCAAGGGGGGCCGCTGGCCCTGCTGCCGATGCAGGGCGGGCTCTCCTCCCTGGTCTGGAGCGTGGCGCGGGATGAGGCGCCGGCCTTGATGGCGCTCGATGACGCCGCGTTTCTGGCCCGCCTGCAGCAGTCCTTCGGCTGGCGCCTCGGCCGTTTCCTGCAAACCGGCCAGCGCCACGTCTATCCGCTGGTGCTGACGGTGGCCGACTACCCGCTGGCCCAGCGCACCGTACTGGTGGGCAACGCCGCCCATCTGCTGCATCCCATCGCCGGTCAGGGCTTCAACCTCGGCATGCGCGATCTGGACCTGCTCACCCAGGCGGTGGGCCGGGCGCTGACGGCGGGGGAGGATATCGGCAGCTTTGAGGTGCTCAGCGGCTACTGGCAGCAGCGCAAGGGGGATCAGGCCCAGACGGTCTGGCTCACCTCCTCGCTGGCCCAGCTCTTCTCCAATGATCATGACCCGCTGGTGGCAGGTCGCAACCTGGCGCTCTCCCTGATGGGGCGGCTGAGCTGCCTCAAGGCGCCGCTGGCCTCCCGCACCCTGGGCTTTGTCGCCGATGTGTGCCGCCCCTGAGGCGAGGTGACGTCATGGGTATTGAACGGGTGCGCCTTCGGGCGTGCCCTCGCTGATCCCGCGATCAGCCCTGAAAGGATATAAACGATGCAGATGCAAAACGTGGATGTGGTGATTGTGGGGGGCGGCATGGTGGGCCTGGGGCTCGCCGCCGCGCTCAAGGGAAGTGCGCTCAAGGTCGCCGTGATCGAGGGGCAGCTGCCGGAGCCCGCGCTTGACGAGGCGCCGGACAACCGGGTCAGTGCCTTGAGTCTGGCCAGTCAGCGCATCCTGCAGCAGGTGGGCGCCTGGCGCGGGATCGAGGCCCGCCGCCTGCAGCCCTACGGGCAGATGGAGGTGTGGGAGCAGGACAGCTTTGGCCGGATCGCGTTTGATGCCGCCAGCCTGCGCCAGCCCGAGCTCGGCCACATCGTCGAGAACCGGGTCATCCAGCTGGCGCTGCTGGAGGCGATTCTCGATGGCGACAACATCCAGCTGCTGAGCCCGGCCCGGGCGAGCAGCCTGCAAAGCGGCGAGGCGGGGTCGCTCCT
Organism: Aeromonas sp. QDB34; assembly: GCF_027705405.1. NCBI lineage: Bacteria > Pseudomonadati > Pseudomonadota > Gammaproteobacteria > Aeromonadales > Aeromonadaceae > Aeromonas > Aeromonas sp. QDB34. The sequence goes on from NZ_JAPDBT010000001.1 coordinate 23,869, forward strand.
GCTGCTGGAAGATGGCCGCGCGCTGTCGGCCAAGCTGGTGGTGGCGGCCGATGGCGCCCACTCCTGGGTGCGCCGGCAGGCCGATATCCCGCTCACCAGCTGGGATTACGGCCATCACGCGCTGGTGGCGACGGTGCGTTGTGCCGAGCCGCATGAGGCGGTGGCGCGTCAGATCTTCACTCCCGAGGGGCCGCTCGCCTTCCTGCCCCTGTGGCAACCGGATCTCTGCTCCATCGTCTGGTCGGTGCCAGCGGCTCGTGCCGAGGCGCTCTGTCAGTGTGATGAAGAGCAATTCAACCGCCAGCTCACCACCGCGTTCGACGGCCGCCTCGGCCTGTGCAAGGTGGCAGGGGCGCGCAGCGCCATCCCGCTCACCGCCCGCTATGCCCGCGACTTTGCCCGCGAGCGGCTGGTGCTGGTGGGGGATGCCGCTCACACCATCCACCCGTTGGCGGGGCAGGGGGTCAACCTGGGGTTGCTGGATGCCGCCGCCCTGGCCGAGCAGATCCTGCGCAATCAGGCGGCGGGCAAGGACATCGGCCGGCTCGCCAACCTGCGCGGCTATGAGCGCTGGCGCAAGAGCGAGGCGGCCAGCATGCTGGCGGCGATGGAGGGGCTCAAGCGACTGTTCGCCGGTGCCAATCCGCTCAAGAAGCTGGTGCGTGGGGCCGGGCTGTGCGCCTTCGATCTGCTGACGCCGCTCAAGCAAAGCGTGATCCGGGCCGCCATGGGGTTAGAGGGTGAGTTGCCGGCCCTGGCCAAGGGGAACAATTTGCCGACCCGGCCGAAGTAAGAGGGTGATCCGGGCCGCCATGGGGCTGGAAGGCGAGCTGCCCGCCCTGACCAAGGGTGAAAAAATCTAATAATACCCGGCTGTTTTCACAACAAAACTAATGTGATGAGGCTGATGACCCGGTTTGGGCATCAGCCTTTAATCTGGGTGGTCAGCGAAACGTTTTTCTCCAAATTGTGACGAAACGGTAAAAATCGAAATTTAATATCGCCATTACCAGGTTTGGTCTGTTTTTATCTCTGTTTTTACCTTAGTGTCTGGGGTCTGTTTACTGGCGGTGGATTAGTTTTTTTTGAGCGGCATGCGCGTCCGCTTGGCTTATAATCCGCTGCGTTCAAGGAATCACTCTTGCCCTGCGGGGCCGGAACGAGCACAGACTTAGGCACGTCGCTTGCTGCCACCCAGGTAGACAACCATGGTGGTTGCCGGGCGAGCAATGCGTGAGTGTTGTCGCGAACGCTTAAGGAAACACAGCGATGATCCAGACTACAGTACTGCATCCCAAGCACCTGGAAGCCGGCGCCAAGATGGTGGACTTCCACGGTTGGGAAATGCCCATCAACTACGGCTCACAGCTGGAAGAGCACCATCAGGTGCGCACCGATGCCGGCATGTTCGACGTCTCCCACATGACCATCGTCGATTTGACCGGCGAGCGGGTCAAAGCCTTCCTGCAACACCTGCTGGCCAACGACGTGGCCAAGCTCACCGTCTTCGGCAAGGCCCTCTATAGCGGCATGCTGACCCCGGAAGGCGGTGTCATCGATGACCTCATCACCTATTACCTTGGCGAGACCTTCTACCGCCTGGTGGTCAACTCCGCCACCCGCGAGAAGGATCTGGCCTGGATCCGCCACCACGCCCAGGACTTCGGGGTGACCGTGACCGAGCGCCCCGAGCTCGCCATGATCGCGGTGCAGGGCCCCAACGCCAAGGCCAAGGCGGCCAAGGTGTTCAGCGCCGAGCAAAATGCCGCAGTGGAAGGCATGAAGCCCTTCTTCGGCGTGCAGGCCGGCGAGCTCTTCATCGCCACCACCGGCTACACCGGTGAAGATGGCTACGAGATCGTGGTGCCGCAAGAGCAGGCGTGCGATCTGTGGCAGGCGCTGCTGGACAACGGCGTGGCCCCCTGCGGCCTGGGTGCCCGTGACACCCTGCGCCTCGAGGCTGGCATGAACCTCTACGGCCAGGACATGGACGAAACCGTCTCTCCCCTTGCCGCCAACATGGCCTGGACCATTGCCTGGGAACCGAGCGATCGCCAGTTCATCGGCCGCGCCGCGCTGGAAGCCCAGAAAGCCGCCGGCAGCCAGCCCAAGCTGGTGGGCCTGGTGATGGAAGAGAAGGGCGTGCTGCGCAGCGGCATGCCGGTCACCTTCACCACCGCCGCTGGAGAAGAGCGGGAAGGTGTGATCACCTCCGGCTCTTTCTCGCCCACCCTGGGGTACAGTATTGCGTTGGCGCGGGTGCCCCGTGATATTGGCGAACAGGCCTCGGTGGAGATCCGCAAGAAACTGGTCACCGTCAAAGTGACCAAGCCGGCTTTCGTGCGCAACGGCCAGAAGCTGGTGTAACGACCCATTGCGGCGAAGGGGCTGCCCTTCGCCAGACCCCCTTGCCCCGGCAACGTCTGTCGAACGCGCCGGGACAAGTGATCCAAGTGAATAAAGGAAGCACAAATGAGCCATATCCCGAGCGAACTGAAATATGCCACCTCCCACGAGTGGATCCGTGTCGAAGCCAACGGCGAGGCCGTGGTCGGCATCACCGAGCACGCCCAGGAGCTGCTGGGTGACATGGTGTTCGTCGATCTGCCGGAAGTGGGCAAGCAGGTTGGTGCCGGTGATGACTGCGCCGTGGCCGAGTCGGTCAAGGCCGCCTCTGACATCTACAGCCCGGTGAGCGGCGAGATCCTGGCCGTCAACGAAGAGCTGGAAGGCAGCCCCGAGCTGGTCAACTCCGACCCCTACGGTGCCGGCTGGCTGTTCCGCATCAAGCTGGACGACGCGGGCGAGCTCGCCAACCTGCTGGATGCCGAAGGCTACCAGAACGTGGTGGACGAAGAGTAATGCCCCCGGGCCCTGCCAATGCGCAGGGCCCGCTTGTATAGGTGCCCGTCGGCCAGGAGGCCGACCGGCGAGGGTGAAGTCGTCCGCACCGGTTTGCCTGCGGCAAACCGGTCAGCCGCAAGACGACCCCCTGTCGCTATGAGCGACATCCGGTGCCGGCAGGGGCCACCCTGCCAGCCGAACATGAGTGAAGCCGGCCGAGGTCGGCTGTCAGACACTTTGTTATCAGGACTTTTTATCAGGAATAGGGAAATGACCCAGTCACTGTTTGAACTCGAGCAAAAAACCGATTTCATCCGCCGTCACATCGGGCCGGGTGAGGAAGATCTGCGCGCCCTGCTGGCCGTGGTGGGCGCCGAGAGCCTGGATGATCTGATTGAGCAGACTGTCCCCGCCGCCATTCGCCGGCCGGGTCCGCTCGGCATCGGCGCCTCCATGACCGAGATGGAAGCGCTGGCCAAGCTCAAGGGCTATGCGGCCCAGAACAAGGTCGCCAAGAGCTACATCGGCATGGGCTATCACGATACCCATGTACCCCACGTCATCCTGCGCAACGTGCTGGAAAATCCGGGCTGGTATACCGCCTACACCCCGTACCAGCCCGAGCTGGCGCAGGGCCGTCTCGAAGCCCTGCTCAACTTCCAGCAGCTGACCCTGGACTTGACCGGCATGGATCTGGCCAGTGCCTCCCTGCTGGATGAGGCGACCGCCGCCGCCGAGGCGATGGCGCTGGCCAAGCGGATGGCCAAGTCCAAATCCAACCTCTTCTTCGTGGCCGACGACGTGCACCCGCAGGTGATCGACGTGGTCAAGGAGCGGGCGGTTCACTTCGGCTTTGACGTGGCCGTCGGCCCGGCCGCGCAGGCCTGCGCCGAAGAGGTGTTCGGTGCCCTGTTCCAGTACCCCACCACCACGGGTGAAGTGAAAGATCTGCGGGCCCTCATCGCCGCGGTGCAGGCCCAGAAAGGGCTGGCCTGCGTCAGCGCCGACCTGCTCTCCCTGCTGCTGCTCAAATCCCCGGGCGAGCTGGGTGCCGACGTGGTGCTGGGCTCGGCCCAGCGCTTCGGCGTACCCATGGGCTACGGTGGCCCCCACGCTGCTTTCTTTGCCACTCGCGATGCCTACAAGCGCTCCATGCCGGGCCGCATCATCGGCGTCTCCAAGGATGCCCGTGGCAAGGCCGCCCTGCGTATGGCGATGCAGACCCGCGAGCAGCACATCCGCCGCGAGAAGGCCAACTCCAACATCTGTACCGCTCAGGTGCTGCTGGCCAACATGGCGAGCTTCTACGCCGTCTACCACGGCCCGGTGGGACTGAAAACCATCGCCTCCCGCGTGCACCGTCTGACCACCATTCTGGCGCTCGGCCTCAAGGCCAAGGGTGTGGCCCTCAAGCATGCCAGCTGGTTCGATACCCTGACCGTGCTGACCACGGGCAAATCAGAGCTGATCGCCAAGGCCGAGGGGCTCGGCATCAACCTGCGCGCGGATCTGGACGGTGCGGTGGGCGTGTCGTTCTCTGAAACCACCACCCGTGGCGATGTGGCCGAGCTGTTCGAACTGTTCCTGGGGGCAGGCCACGGTCTGGACATCGAGGCCCTCGACAAGGCGGCCCAGGCCCATCACGCCATCCCGCAGGATCTGCTGCGCACCGACGCCGTGCTGACCCACGAGGTGTTCAACAAGTACCACTCCGAGACCGAGATGCTGCGCTACATCCACCGTCTCGAAGCCAAGGATCTGGCCCTCAACTACGCCATGATCTCCTTGGGCTCCTGCACCATGAAGCTCAACGCCACCGCCGAGATGATCCCGGTGACCTGGCCCGAGTTTGGCAAGCTGCACCCGTTCGCCCCGCTGGCCCAGGCCAAAGGCTATCAGCTGCTGCTGGCCGACCTTGAAAACTGGCTGGTGAAGGTGACCGGTTATGATGCGGTCTGCATGCAGCCCAACTCCGGGGCGCAGGGCGAATACGCCGGTCTGCTCGCCATCAAGAAGTACCACGAGTCCCGCGGCGAGGGGCATCGCGACATCTGCCTGATTCCGGCGTCCGCTCACGGTACCAACCCGGCCTCCGCCCAGATGGCGGGCCTGCGGGTCATCGTCACCGCCTGTGATAAATCGGGTAACGTGGATCTGGATGACTTGCGCGCCAAGGCCGCCGAGGCGGGGGATCAGCTCTCCTGTCTGATGGTGACCTACCCCTCCACCCACGGGGTGTACGAGGAGACCATCAAGGAGGTGTGCGACATCGTTCACCAGCACGGTGGTCAGGTCTATCTGGACGGCGCCAACATGAACGCCCAGGTGGGCCTCACGGCGCCAGGCTTTATCGGGGCGGACGTGTCCCACCTCAACCTGCACAAGACCTTCGCCATTCCTCATGGCGGTGGCGGCCCGGGCATGGGCCCCATCGGCGTGAAGAAGCACCTGGCGCCGTTTGTGGCCGGTCACGCCGTGGTCAAGACCGACAAGGAGAGCCGCAACAACGGCGCCGTGTCGGCGGCACCGTTCGGCTCGGCCAGCATCCTGCCCATCAGCTGGATGTACATCGCCATGCTGGGAGACGAGGGGCTGAAGAAATCCACCCAGGTGGCCATCCTCAACGCCAACTACCTGGCCAAGAAGCTGGGTGAATCCTTCCCGGTGCTCTATTCCGGCCGCAACGGTCGGGTGGCTCACGAGTGCATCCTGGATATCCGCCCGCTCAAAGAAGCCTCTGGCATCAGCGAGATGGACGTGGCCAAGCGGCTGATGGACTACGGCTTCCACGCGCCGACCATGAGCTTCCCGGTAGCGGGTACCCTGATGGTCGAGCCGACCGAGTCGGAATCCAAGCGCGAGCTGGACCGTTTCGTCGAGGCGATGACCGCCATTCGCGCCGAGATTGCCAAGGTGCAGGATGGGCAGTGGAGCCTCACCGACAACCCGCTGGTCCATGCGCCGCACACCCAGGATGACGTGATGGACGCAGAGTGGTCCCGTGGCTACAGCCGCGCCGAGGCGGTGTTCCCGTCGGACGCCGTGCGCGCCGCCAAGCTGTGGCCGTCGGTCAACCGCATCGACGACGTCTACGGCGATCGCAACCTGTTCTGCTCCTGCATCCCGACCGAGGATTACGCCAAGTAAGTGGCTCACTGATCACGGCCATTCAAGTTGGAAACCAACAATGCCCTGCAATCGCAGGGCATTTTTCTTTTGTGTCGTTGATAGCGGTTGTGAGTGATTGAGTGCTGGGGCGGTTTAGAGAAGCCACTGTGTCAAGTAGCCCATCATGACGGCCATCCCCAGTATGACGGTCAGGAACGCCGCAATCATAGGGGTTCTGAACATCGACTTGAGCAGGATCACCTCGGTCAGGCTGGCTCCTGCGCTACCGATAATCAGCGCCATCACGGCCCCCATACCCATCCCTTTACTCATCAGTACTGATGCAAGCGGGATAACGGCTTCTGCCCGGATATAGAGCGGAATACCCACGATGGCGCTGAACGGGATCGCCAGCGGGTTGTCTGCCCCGGCGTGGGCCGCTATCCATTCGGCGGGGATGAAACCGTAGATAAATGACCCTATCAGCACCCCCAGCAACAAGTAAGGAAGCACGTCTTTGAATTGTTGCCAGGCATCAAGACGCGCTTTGGCGAAGGCAGTGGGAATGACTGGGGCCTGAGTCAGAGCCGCAGTGCCATCTGCGCAGCAAGAGACAGTTGATGCGGCCTCATCGGCTTGCGCAGTACAGCAGGATGTCTGAGCCTTTAGCGGTTTGATGGACTTGATTGCATTGCTTGAGCAGCAAGCTGTTGCGCTCACACTGGCAGGTTCTTGTGTCGTGGTGTTACAACCGGTGCCGCAGCTACTTTGCTTGGCCTCTTTGGGGTCAATGACATGACGCTCAAACCCCAGCATGTCCAGCAACATACTCGCCAGCACAGAAACGCCTGCTGCAATCACGACATACAAGACGGTCACTTGCCAGCCGAAGGTGGCCCACATCAGGCCGACGATGATGGGGTTGAGCAGCGGTGAGACAAACAGGAAAGTCAGGGTTGGCCCAAAACCGGCTTTGGCAGACAAGAGTCCACGCAGCATAGGGATGGTTGAGCAACTGCAAAAAGGGGTCAATGCGCCAAGTGCTGCTGAAATAAAATAGCCTCTGCCTTTTCGTGCCCCCAGCATGGCCTGGATTTTGGTGTCAGGTATCTTCTGGCGGATCAAGCTGACCCCGGTACTGATCACCAGGAACAGCACAGAAAGCTCGAAGGCCAGGAACAAAAACATCTGAGATGCATCTGTCAGCATGGTTAACCAGTCATTCATCTTCATGTCCTGTTTGATTTACTATATTTCCAAAATAATCGAATCATTGGGGCGGTCAAGATATTTCTGGTATTATCGAAATATACGTTCTCGAGAGGAGTGAGCTATGCAATTGGAAGAGGTTGCCAAGGCATTGAAAGAGCTGGGTCATCCGACTCGTTTGTTCATTTTCAAGCATTTGGTCAAAGCGGGGGAGCAAGGCTTGCCTGTTGGAGACTTGCAAAAGCAGCTCGCGATTCCCGCATCGACCCTAAGCCACCACATTGCCGCGCTGGTCTCGGTTGGTCTGGTCAAGCAGAACCGGGAGAGTCGTACCCTGCTGTGCGTCTCACAATACGACGTGCTGGAAGAGATCATCGCGTTTTTCCGTGAAGAGTGTTGTGTAAACGGTCGCTCAACCTGAACAGATTCACGGCAGTACCAAGCCGCCTTGATCATTTCAACTATTCTTGTATAGTTGTAATGATGGGGTGATTGATAGAGGTTCACATGAATAAAGATATTGCTACTAAAGTCTTCGAGTCTCTGTCGTCCGGCATCCGCCTCGATGTATGGCGCCTGCTGGTCAAGGCCGGGCTGGAAGGGCAAGTCGCCGGCCAGTTGGCCAGCGAGCTCGACATTGCTCCTAACACGCTTTCATTTCATCTGAAAGCCATGCTGCATGCGGGCTTGCTCTCGGTGGAGCAGGAGGGGCGCTTTTTACGCTATCGCGCCAACATTCCCCTGATGCTCGATTTGATCGGTTATCTCACCGAAGAGTGCTGCGCCGGTCATCCGGAAGCCTGCGGGGTGATGAGGGCTGAGTCTGGCTGCTCACCCCATGTATTGCCTGCGCAGCCATGCTGCAATAAGGAGTAGGCCATGAGACTGATACAGGTTTTTGACCCGGCCCTGTGCTGCTCCAGCGGCGTCTGTGGCACAGACATTGACCAAAATCTGGTGACCTTCGCTGGCGATGCCGAGTGGCTCAAGCAGCAGGGGGCGTCACTGTTCCGGTTCAATCTGGCTCAGCAACCTCTGGTATTCGCCGAGACCCCGGCAGTGGCTTCCTTCCTGGAACTGTCCGGGGAAGAAGGATTACCGGTGACGCTGGTCGATGGCCAGGTGGTACTCACCGGTCGCTATCCCAGCCGCGCTGAATTGATCCGCTATGCAGGACTGGAGCTACCGAAAGCACCAGAAAGTGATGGTGCCGAAGGTGAACAGCCAGCAGCCGAGCTCAACAAAGCCGGTGCCATCAAAGGGATCGTCAAGAGTGGATGCTGCTCCGGCAGCAGTGGTTGCTGCTAGGCGCCATCGCCTGGCTGGCAAGTACTCTGTTCGGCCAATTGTCTCGTTATTCCTGATAGGAGTCTCTCATGTCCCCGTTGCTGAACTACTCGTTTCTCAATGATGCGCCCCCCTTTCTCTTTTTCACCGGCAAGGGTGGGGTGGGTAAAACATCGCTGGCATGTGCCAGTGCGGTTGCCTTGTGTGACAGAGGCAAACGGGTACTGCTGGTCAGCACGGATCCGGCTTCAAACGTCGGGCAAGTGTTCGACACCCAAATAGGCAACAGCATTACCGCCATCGCGGCAGTCAGTGGGTTATCAGCACTGGAGATTGACCCACAAGCTGCCGCGCAAGCCTATCGCGAACGTGTCGTTGGCCCGGTGCGCGGCAAGCTGCCTGAGAGCGTGGTACGCAGCATTGAAGAACAGCTTTCCGGTGCCTGTACCACGGAGATCGCCGCCTTTGACGAATTCACCGCCCTGTTGACCGACAGCAGCCTGGTGGGGGAGTACGATCATATCGTGTTCGACACGGCGCCGACCGGTCACACCATCCGTCTGTTGCAACTGCCGGGGGCATGGAGCGAATTTCTGGCGCAGGGCAAGGGCGATGCTTCCTGTCTGGGGCCATTGGCCGGGCTGGAAAAACAGCGCAGCCAATACGCAGAGGCTGTTGCGGCCCTTGCCAATGCAGGAAAAACCCGGCTTATACTGGTGGCCCGGGCGCAAGCCTCGACCTTGCGGGAAGTGGCGCGTACCCATGACGAGCTGGCGACCATCGGTCTTGCCAATCAGCAGCTGGTCATCAATGGCATCTTCCCGCAGAGCGAGCTGGCTGATGATCCCCTGGCGACTGCCGTATGGCAACGTGAGCAGCAGGCGATGGCTGATATGCCCGCGCTGCTGGCCAGTTTGCCACAAGACAGCGTGCCGCTGTTGGCGACCAATCTGGTGGGCGTGGACAGCTTGCGCCAGTTACTCGGTGCATGCCCCGTCAGTGGGGTTAATGAGATCGCATGCACTGCCGCCGAGTCATACAACCAGCAACACCCCGGATTGAAGCAACTGGTCGATGAGCTTGCTACTGATAGTCACGGGCTCATCATGCTGATGGGCAAGGGTGGTGTGGGTAAAACAACATTGGCGGCGGCAGTGGCGGTAGAGCTCGCCAGCCGGGGTCTGCCGGTTCACCTGACTACCTCCGATCCCGCAGCCCACCTGGGAGAGACCCTGGCTGGGGCGCTGCCCAGCCTGGAGGTCAGCCGTATCGATCCCCACGCCGAGACCGAGCGTTATCGTGCCCAGGCGCTGGCCACCAAGGGGGCGAGTCTGGATGCCCAGGGCCGCGCCCTGCTGGAAGAAGATTTGCGTTCCCCCTGCACCGAAGAGATCGCCGTGTTTCAGGCCTTCTCGCGGATCATTCGCGAGGCAGGCAAGCGCTTCGTGGTGATGGATACCGCCCCCACTGGTCATACCCTGCTGCTGCTCGATGCGACCGGTGCCTATCACCGGGAAATTGCCCGTCAGATGGGAGGCAAGGGGCTGCACTTCACCACCCCCATGATGCAGTTGCAAGACCCGAAACAGACCAAGGTGATGATCGTCACCCTGCCCGAGCCTACCCCGGTACAAGAGGCGACCAACTTGCAAGCCGACTTGCGCCGCGCCGGTATCGAGCCCTGGGCCTGGGTAGTCAATCATATGTTGGCTCCGACCAGTGTCACCTCGCCACTACTGGCCCAGCGAGCGTATCGCCAGCAGCTCCATATCGACGCGGTCAAGGAGGAGCATGCGAAGCGTTATGCCGTGGTGCCCTTGCAGGCTGTCGAGCCGGTGGGGGTGAAAGCGCTGCAAGATTTATGTCACCCCATCCCCAAGTCGGGGTGAGTGCATCAGCCCCCTCTAGTTTTAATTCTGATTTACCTCATATACGGAGTCTTTTGATGAATACCAGTATTTGCTGCGATCTGCCCGTCAGCAAAAAAATGCGTTTTCTAGACCGCAATCTGACCCTCTGGATCTTTGTCGCCATGGGCATCGGGGTTGGGATTGGCTATCTGTTTCCTCAAGTTGCCCAGTGGAACGAGGTGATGTCGGTCGGGACTACCAATATCCCGCTGGCCATTGGCCTGATCCTGATGATGTACCCGCCGCTGGCCAAGGTGAATTACGGCTCCATGGGGGCCATGACCCGGGACCGCCGCGCCATCACCCTCTCGCTGGTGATGAACTGGCTGGTGGGCCCCATCTTGATGTTCGTCATCGCGCTGGTGTTTTTGCACGATCAGCCGGGCTATATGGTGGGGCTCATCTTGATCGGTCTGGCGCGCTGCATCGCCATGGTGCTGGTGTGGAACGATCTCGGCGGCGGCAGCAAGGAGTACGGCGCCGGTCTGGTGGCGCTCAACAGTGCGTTCCAGATCCTCACCTACAGCCTGATGGCCTGGTTGTTTATTACCGTCCTGCCGCCACTGTTTGGCCTGCAGGGCTTTGCAGTGGACATCACCATGCTGGATATCGCGCAAAGCGTGCTGATCTATCTGGGCATTCCTTTTCTGGCTGGCTTCCTGAGCCGTCACTATCTGGTCAAGGCGAAAGGGGAAAAGTGGTACACCGAGCGTTTTATTCCGGCAATTTCCCCCATCACGCTGATCGCGCTGCTGCTCACTATCGTGCTGATGTTCAGCCTCAAGGGCGAGATGATCGTCGAACTGCCCATGGATGTGCTGCGGGTCGCGGTGCCCCTGGTGGTCTACTTCGTGCTGATGTTCTTCACCAGCTTCTTGGTGGGCAAGAAACTGGGCATCCCCTATGACAAGAACGCCTCCATCGCCTTTACCGCCACCGGCAACAACTTCGAGCTGGCCATCGCCGTCGCCATCGCGGTGTTCGGGCTGGGCTCGGATCAGGCCTTTGCTGGGGTGATCGGCCCGCTGGTGGAGGTTCCCGTACTGATCGCCCTGGTCAATGTCGCCCTGCGCATGAAGCGCTCTTATACCAACCCAGAGAACCCATCATGAATGACGCTCAAATCACCATCTACCACAACCCGGCCTGCGGCACCTCCCGCAATACGCTGGCGCTTATCCGCAACTCAGGCGTTGAGCCGACCGTCATCCACTATCTGGAGACACCGCCTGGTCGCGACACCCTGCTGGCCTTGATTGCCGCCATGGGGATGCCGGTACGCGACCTGCTGCGCCAGAACGTGCCCCCCTATGAGGCGTTGGGACTGGCCGAGAACAAGTTCAGCGACGATGAACTGATCGATGCCATGCTGGCGCACCCTATCCTGATCAACCGGCCCATCGTGGTGACTCCGCTTGGCACCAAGCTGTGCCGCCCGTCAGAAGTGGTACTGGATATTCTGCCGAGCCCCCAGCAAGGAGCCTTCAGCAAGGAAGATGGGGAGCAGGTGGTGGATGCGCAAGGCCGGCGCATCGGCTGACCCGGCGCTCAGGTGAGTAGCGATGATGTTGGATCGCCATGACGGGGTGATTGCCTTGCCGATTGCGTTCGGGGCAGGATGAGGGGCGGGGCGATTGACTCGGCCCTGATCCCGCACAGATCCAGCACAAGGAGTGGCAATGGACAGTACCCAGCGATTCTCGACCCGGGTCGAGGCCTATGTGAAATATCGGCCAAGTTATCCTGCCGCCATGCTCGATTTTCTGGCCAGCGAGTTGGCCATGGGGCCTGCTGCCCGGGTGGCCGATATCGGGGCCGGCACCGGTATCCTGACCGCGCTGCTGGCTCTCCGGGTGGCGCGGGTCTGGGCGGTCGAGCCAAATGCGGAGATGCGCGGGGCGGCCCGGCAGCAGCTGCAGGCAGTGACCAATATCGAGTGGCAGGATGGCAGTGCCGAAGCCACCGGTCTGGCGGACGGGTCGGTGGATCTGGTGACGGTGGCGCAGGCGTTTCACTGGTTTGATCGCGCCGCCTTCAAGCAGGAGTGCCGGCGGCTGCTCAGACCCGGTGGCCGGGTTGCCCTCATCTGGAACGACCGGCTGACCGACACCCCATTTCTCAAGGCTTATGAGGCGGGCCTGCGTACCTATTCGGGAGATTATGAGGAGGTCAATCACCGCAATCTGGGCGAAGGGGACTTTCAGGCCTTCTTCGAGGGGGAGTACCGGCTCGATCGTTTCGCCAACCGCCAGCTATTCGATCTTGACGGAGTATTGGGGCGGCTCAACTCCTCTTCTTATGCCCCGGTGGCCGGCTCGCAAGCCCATGCCGAGCTGACGGCACTGATCGCCCGGGAATTTGCCCGCCATGCAGTCGATGGCGTAATTGCCTTCAATTACGACACCCTGCTCTACAGCGGCCGGGTGTAGCAGTCGGGGATAGCAAGGGGCCCAGATAAACAGCGGGCCCTTGCCACCGGTGGCGAGGGCCCGCAAGGGCATGGCTGATGCTGTTCGCAGCGGTGGGCTGTGGTGCCTGCGCTAACTCTTGTTCAACCCCAGCATGGCCATTGCCTTGGCCAGGGTATCGACGGACTCCTGATGCTTGCCCGCCTTGTGCAGGACTTCCCCCTCGGCGCGCAGCTTCTTCACCTCGGCCAGCTTGTCGGCGCTGAGGGCGGGTTTGGCGGCGAGGGCATCATCGATCTTCTTCATGTCGGCGGGGCAGTGAAAGGCGAGGGCGCTGCCGGTAAAGAGCAGGCTGGCCAAAAGCAGGGCTGGTTTCATGTCGGCTGTCTCCACTGTGATGACCATGATGGGACGCTCCATCATGGGATACCCAGCAAGCATAGCCCGCGGTCCGCGCCCTGGCGGGGTGCTCGGGTTGAAGTGGGCGGGAAGCAGACGGTACCATGGTTGTTTTGCTCACGATTGAGCCAATCAGGGAGACCCCATGATACTCGCAAGGTTCCTCTCACCCCTGACCAGTCTGGTGATCTTCATTCTGGGCCACGGCATGTTCAACACCCTGCTGACGGTGCGCCTGTCTGCCGAGCAGGTATCGGCCCAGGCCATCGGCCTGGTATCGGCCGCCTACTTCGGCGGTCTGGTGCTGGGGGCCTTCGTCAATGCCCGCCTCATCATCCGGGTGGGTCACATCCGGGCTTATGCGGCCTATGCCTCCCTGCTCTGCTTTCTGTTTCTGCTGCACGGCATGGTGGTGGAGCCGCTGAGCTGGGCGGCGCTGCGGCTGGTGGGGGGCTTTGCCACCGGCGGCCTGTTCGTGGTGCTGGAGTCCTGGATGCTGGTCTCCAGCACGCCGGCCAACCGGGGCCGGCTGATGTCCCTCTACATGATCCTGCTCTACGGATCCCTGGCCATGGGGCAGTTGCTGCTCAAGTGGGTGGATCCCATGGTGTTGACCCCGTTCGCCCTGTGCGCCATGGCGGCGACCCTGTCGGTGATCCCGCTGGCGATTTCCCGGGTGGCGACCCCGGCCATGGTGGCGCCCCAGCCGGTCGGCGTGCTGGAGCTGGTGCGGCTCACCCCGGCGGGGATGGGCAGCAGCTTTACCTCCGGCCTCATCCTTGGGGCCATCTACGGCCTGCTGCCGCTCTATTTTACCGACAGCGGTTCGTCGCTCTCCAAGGTGGCGGACATGATGGCGCTGGTGATCCTGGGGGGCATGTGCCTGCAGTACCCCATCGGCCGTCTCTCCGATCGCTACGACCGGCGGCTGGTGATCCTGCTGCTTGGTGCCGTGCTGGCGCTGCTGGCCCTGTTGATGGTGCTGCTGCCCGCCGGCTGGCGCGAGCCGCTGATGGGGGGCCTGGTGTTCCTGCTGGGCGGCATGGCGTTCTCCATCTACCCCTTGAGCCTCAGCCACGCCTGCGACGAGCTGCGCCCGGATCAGGTGCTGGGGGCCAATCAGGGGTTGCTGCTCGCCTACAGCCTGGGCGCCATGACCGGGCCACTGCTGGCGCCTTTTGTCATGGCGCAGTTCGGGCCAGAGGGGCTGTTCGTCTACTTCGCCCTCTGTGGCCTGCTGCTGACAGGGTATCTTGGCTGGCGCAAGCGGCAACGAGCGCCTATTCCGCTGGCCGATCATCAGGTGTTCATCCCGGTGCCGCCCAATACCCCCATGACGGCGGAGCTGGAGCCGAGAACGGATCTGGCGGGGGAGGCGGTACCCGCCAGCTATGCCACCCCCGGATCGGATGAGGGCCAGCAGACGAAGGCCGGCTGAGTCGCGGGTGCGTAGCAACAAAAAAAGCCGACTCAGTGAGTCGGCTTTTTGTTCATCTGGTCGCTATCAGGCGGTGACGGCGTCAGCTTTGGTCGCTTCCGGCGCCGGATTGCGAATGAGGTAATCAAACGCTCCCAGTGCGGCAGTCGCCCCGGCGCCCATGGAGATGATGATCTGTTTGAACGGCACCGTGGTGGCGTCCCCTGCGGCGTAGACGCCGGGCAGGGAGGTGGCGCCCTTGGTGTCGATCTCGATCTCGCCAAAGCGGGTCAGGGCCACGTCGCTCCCCTTGAGGAACTCGGTGTTCGGCACCAGACCGATCTGGACGAAGATGCCGGCCACTGCCAGATGCTTGATCTCACCGGTGGTGCGATCTTCGTAATCCATGCCCACCACTTTGCTGCCATCACCGATCACTTCGGTGGTCCGGGCGCTCATGATGATGTCGATGTTGCCCATGGAGCGGGCCTTCTTCTGCAATACCTCGTCGGCACGCAGGGTGTCGGCAAACTCCACTACGGTGACGTGCTCGACGATGCCTGCCAAGTCGATGGCCGCCTCGATGCCGGAGTTGCCGCCCCCGATCACCGCAACCCGCTTGCCCTTGAAGAAGGGGCCGTCACAGTGCGGGCAGTAGGCCACGCCCTTGGTGCGGTACTCGAGCTCGCCCGGCACGTTCAGGTCGCGCCAGCGTGCACCGGTCGCCAGGATCACGGCGCGGCTCTTCAAGGTAGCGCCAGAGGCCAGATCCACGTTGACGTAGCCATCCTTGCTGATGGCGGCGGCGCGCTGTTCGGTGATCACTTCCACGCCGTACTGCTTGACGTGCTGCTCCAGGCTCGCGGCCAGCTTGGGGCCTTCGGTGTAGGGCACGGAGATGAAGTTCTCGATGCCGACAGTGTCCATCACCTGGCCACCGAAACGCTCGGCGACGATGGCGGTGCGAATGCCTTTGCGAGCGGCATAGATGGCGGCGGCTGCGCCAGCCGGGCCACCACCGACGACCAGTACGTCGTAAGGGGCTTTTGCGCTCAGCTCTTCAGCTTTGCGTTCGGCGGCGCCAGTGTCGAGCTTGGCGACGATCTCTTCGAGCGAAATGCGGCCCTGGCTGAACGGCTGACCGTTCAGGTAGACGTTCGGTACCGCCATGATCTGACGCTCGTTGACCTCGTCCTGGAACAGGGCACCGTCGATCATGGTGTGGGTGATGCCGGGGTTCAGGGTGGCCATCAGGTTGAGGGCCTGCACCACGTCCGGGCAGTTATGGCAGGAGAGCGAAATGTAAGTCTCGAAGTGGAACTCGCCCTTGAGGTTGCGGATCTGCTCCTGCACGGCCGCATCGGCCTTGGAGGGGTGACCGCCGCTTTGCAGCAGGGCAAGCACCAGGGAGGTAAATTCATGACCCATGGG
Organism: Aeromonas sp. QDB34; assembly: GCF_027705405.1. Classification (NCBI taxonomy): domain Bacteria; kingdom Pseudomonadati; phylum Pseudomonadota; class Gammaproteobacteria; order Aeromonadales; family Aeromonadaceae; genus Aeromonas; species Aeromonas sp. QDB34. The sequence goes on from NZ_JAPDBT010000001.1 coordinate 39,882, forward strand.
GATGCCGGCAAAATGAACGCGCGGGGCCTGGCCCTTCGGTGCGACGCTCATGGAAGGCTTGCGGGCGGCAGTGCCATCGGTCATGGCAATCTTGGGGGACATCTCGGCGATCTCGCCAGCCAAGGCCAGCAGTTCGGCGGATTTGTCACTGTCGTTGCCGGACACGCTGATCTCGATGGGATTGACGATGTACTGCAGATAGGTGTTCAGCTGTTGTTTGAGGTTGGTATCCAACATCTTCGAATTCCTTCTTTTGATTGCGGGTCGGCGTTTTGTCAGGCCAGAAAGCAGACCGGCCCTTGAGTGGGCCGGTCTTCAGAGCGGGGAGGCTTAGATTTTGCCTACCAGATCCAGGGACGGGGCCAGGGTGGCGTCGCCTTCTTTCCACTTGGCCGGGCACACTTCACCCGGGTGAGCGGCAACGTACTGGGCAGCCTTGACCTTGCGCAGCAGTTCCAGGGCGTCACGGCCGATGCCGCCGGCGTTGATTTCAACGATCTGGATGATGCCTTGCGGGTCGATGACGAAGGTACCGCGGTCAGCCAGACCGGCTTCTTCGATCATCACGCCGAAGTTGCGGGTGATGGTGCCGGTCGGGTCGCCGATCATCGGGTACTGGATCTTCTGGATGGTGTCAGAAGTGTCGTGCCAGGCCTTGTGGGTGAAGTGGGTGTCGGTGGAGACGGAGTAGATCTCGACGCCCAGCTTCTGGAATTCGGCGTAGTTGTCAGCCAGGTCACCCAGCTCGGTCGGGCAGACGAAGGTGAAGTCAGCCGGGTAGAAGAACACCACGGACCACTTGCCTTTCAGGTCAGCGTCAGACACCTGAACGAATTTGCCATTGTGGTAGGCGGTGGCGTTGAACGGCTTGATTTCAGTGTTGATGTAGGTAGACATGTATTTGCTCCTTGGTGATGTACATATGCCTGTCTGGGTTTGAAGAGTCGTGCCGGACGAGGCGTTTAACTTTCGATGGATTCATCATAGGGACTTTTCCTAATCGATCAAAGCCGCAATTTTGAATCACTTAAATCTACTTATTAGATAAACCATGGCTGCTGTACCTAACATGAATATCGCCGGCATGCCGGGATAACTCCTTGTCGAGATTCAACATCTGTGCGCGGCTTCGGCTTTTCAAGGGGGCGGGTGGCAGTCTGCCAACCGCAGAGAGGTGGTGCTTCTGCCACCTTGCAATATGCAGGCGCCAGTACGCACTGGGCGAGGGGAGGGGAAACGCGCAGATAAAAAAATCCCGGCGTCGTCGCAAGGACAAGGCCGGGTCATCAAACAAGGAATGGCTATATAAACAAAAGCTTTACAGCAAAGACTAACTACGGGGTGTGCAAACTTGCAGACATATGAGAGGAAGAGGACGGGTGCACAATCCCTCGTCTTCCGCTCGGCAACTATTGCATGACGATTATGATAGTGTGATGCAGATCACAAAGCAAGGTTGTGGTGTAATTTTTCAATCAAAATGAAAGAGTTTCAGCTTTATTGCCGATCAAGTACGCTGAAAACGCTTTTATTGTAATTTTATTACATTAAATTGAGATCAAAAGTCGCCAGGCGGCTCCTGCTCCTCCATCAGTTCCAGCAGGTTGATGGCGACGGCAATGAAGTCCGACTCGGTGACGATGCCGATCAACTTGCGTCCTTTGAGTACCGGCAGGCAGCCGTATCTGTGCCGTTGCAGGTAGAGCGCCGCCTCCTTGATGCCGGCGTGGGGATCTACGCTGGCCACCTGGCGGGTCATGATCTCGTCGAGCTGCACGCTGTCGGTGAACTCCGCCTCCCGCTCCGGATTGATCAGCAGCAGTTTGGACTCGCGGGTGGCCAGGATGTCGGAGAGGGTGACCAGGCCCAGCAGATGATGCTGTTCGTCAACGATGGGGATGTGGCGGATCCACTCCTGCTGCATCAGATCCATCGCCTGTTTGACGCTGTTTTCCGGACCCAGGGTGAAGGGGTGTTCAGTCATGATCTCGGATAGGGTCATCATGGTGGGCCTCCTTGTGTATCTACTTTCACCCTAGCCCAGCCCCCCTCGGCAAAACATGATCAGGGTCAATACAAAACCTTAAAGGTTTTTTAACTGGCCCTGCTTCACATAATTGCTCGCTATCCCTTGTCTCCCTTGGGTTTTTGGTCTTTTGGGTTGCCTTGGAAGAAGGGGATAACTAGACTAGCCGCCGATTCCCCCCGAGGTGAAAGATGCAAGTATCCGATTTTCATTTTGATCTGCCAGACGAGCTGATTGCCCGCTATCCCATGACGGAACGTACCGCCAGTCGTCTGTTGCAGCTCGATGGTCAAACTGGCGCCCTGCGCCACGGTCAATTTGTGGATGTGCTGGACCAGCTCAACCCCGGCGATCTGCTGGTGTTCAACAACACCCGTGTCATTCCGGCGCGCATGTTTGGCCAGAAGGCCAGCGGCGGCAAGCTGGAGGTGCTGGTGGAGCGGATGCTGGACGAGCACAGCGTGCTGGCCCATGTGCGCTCTTCCAAATCGCCCAAGCCCGGTACCCGGCTCATTCTGGATGGCGGGGCCGACGGCGAGAAAGTCGAAGCCGAGATGCGCGCCCGTCACGATGCCCTGTTCGAGATCCACTTCCTCGATCCGCGCCCCGTGCTGGAGATCCTGGAAGCCATCGGCCACATGCCGCTGCCCCCTTACATCGATCGTCCCGACGAGGATGCCGACAAGGAGCGCTACCAGACCGTCTACAACCAGAAGCCGGGTGCCGTGGCGGCGCCGACTGCCGGCCTGCACTTCGACGAGCCGCTGCTCGAGAAGATCCGTGCCAAGGGGGTAGAAACGGCGTTCGTCACCCTGCACGTCGGGGCGGGCACCTTCCAGCCGGTGCGGGTGGACAAGATTGAAGATCACCACATGCACTCGGAGTATGCCGAAGTGCCGCAGGAGGTGGTGGACGCCATCGCGGCGACTCGCGCCCGCGGTGGCCGGGTGATTGCGGTGGGAACCACCTCGGTGCGATCACTGGAGAGCGCGGCCAAGGTGACCCTGGCTCAGGGCAAGCCGCTGGCGCCGTTCTTCAGCGACACCGACATCTTCATCTTCCCCGGTTACCAGTTCCAGGTGGTCGATGCCATGGTCACCAACTTCCATCTGCCGGAGTCGACCCTGATCATGCTGGTCAGCGCCTTTGCCGGCTACGACAACGTTATGGCGGCCTACCAGGCGGCTGTGGCCGAGCAGTACCGTTTCTTCAGCTACGGGGACGCCATGTTCGTCACCCGTCGCCGGGCGCAGGCATAAGCCACGTCCTTTATACCGGGCCCTCGGGCCCCCTACTGTCAGACTGTTTCTCTGACGCAACGAGGTAGCAATGAAATTTGAACTGAAAACCACTGACGGCCGTGCCCGTCGCGGCCAGCTGGTATTCGAGCGCGGCACCGTGCAGACCCCGGCCTTCATGCCGGTCGGCACCTACGGCACCGTCAAGGGGATGACCCCGGAAGAGGTGCGTGAGACCGGTGCCCAGATCCTGCTCGGCAACACCTTCCACCTCTGGCTGCGGCCGGGGCAGGAAGTGATGCGCGCCCACGGCGATCTGCATGACTTCATGAACTGGCAGGGCCCGATCCTGACCGACTCCGGCGGTTTCCAGGTGTTCAGCCTGGGCCACATCCGCAAGATCACCGAGGCGGGCGTGCACTTCCGTCACCCCATCAATGGCGAGAAGATCTTCCTCGACCCCGAGAAATCCATGGAGATCCAGTACGATCTGGGCTCCGACATCGTGATGATCTTCGATGAGTGCACGCCGTACCCGGCCACTTACGAAGAGGCCCGCAAGTCCATGGAGATGTCCCTGCGCTGGGGCAAGCGTTCGCGCGACAAGTTCGATGCACTCGGCAACAAGAATGCCCTGTTCGGCATCATCCAGGGTTCCGTGTACGAAGATCTGCGGGATGTGTCGCTGGACGGTCTCTTGGAGATCGGCTTCGACGGCTACGCGGTCGGTGGTCTGGCGGTGGGTGAACCGAAAGAGGACATGCATCGCATCCTCGAGCACGTCTGCCCGAAAATCCCGGCCGACAAACCGCGTTACCTGATGGGCGTGGGCAAGCCGGAAGATCTGGTGGAAGGGGTGCGCCGCGGCATCGACATGTTCGACTGCGTGATGCCGACCCGCAACGCCCGCAACGGCCACCTGTTCACCACCGACGGGGTGGTCAAGATCCGCAACGCCAAGTATCGCGAGGACACCAGCACCCTGGATGCCGACTGCGATTGCTACACCTGCAAGAACTACACCCGCAGTTATTTGTACCATCTGGACAAGTGCAACGAGATCCTCGGTGCCCGTCTGAACACCATTCACAACCTGCGTTATTACCAGCGTGTGATGCAGGGTTTGCGGGACGCGATCGAGCAGGGTAAATTAGACGACTTTGTAACTGAGTTTTACCGTCGGCAAGGGAAGCCCGTGCCTCCGTTAGCTGAAAATGACGTGAAATAACAACGATATATAAGCTAGTTTTCAAATCTACATCAATAAGAGGTTGTTAAATGAGCATTATCTCCAAGGCGTATGCAGAAGGCGCAGTTCCGGGTGCACAGGGTGGTGGCATGGAAATGATCATCATGCTGGCTGTATTCGGCCTCATCTTCTACTTCATGATCTATCGCCCCCAGGCCAAGCGCGCCAAAGATCACCGCAACCTGATGAGCTCCCTCTCCAAGGGTGACGAAGTACTCACTTCCGGTGGCCTGGTCGGCAAGATCGCCAAAGTATCCGCCGACAGCGAATACCTCGTGCTGGCCCTGAACGATCAGACCCAGGTCACCATCAAACGTGACTTCGTCTCTGCCGTTCTGCCCAAGGGTTCTATCCAGTCCCTCTAATCTCCCGAGGAGCACAGCGTGTTAAATCGCTATCCGCTGTGGAAATACCTGATGGTGGTCGTGGTGATCGCCATCGGTTTTCTATATGCAGCCCCCAATCTTTACGGCGAAGACCCGGCCTTGCAGATCTCTGCCAGCCGGGGGGCCGAAGTCAAGCTGGACACCCTTGACCTGGTGAAGGAGACGCTCGATGCGGCTCAGATCCCGGTCAAGCATGCGGCGTTCGAGCACGGCTTCATCCTGGTTCGTTTCAAAAATACCGAAGAGCAGCTCAAGGCGCGCGACATCGTCGCCAACAAGCTGGGCGACAACTTCATTACCGCTCTCAACCTGGCTCCCTCCACGCCTGCTTGGCTCGAAGCCATCGGCGCCAATCCGCTCAAGCTGGGTCTAGACCTGCGCGGCGGTGTGCACTTCCTGATGGAAGTGGACATGGCCGAGGCGCTGACCAAGCAGCAAGAGCAGATGGTGCAGGATTTCCGTTCCGAGCTGCGTACCCAGAAGATCCGTTATTCCGGCGTGCGCCGGGCCGGTGATCAGGTACAGGTGCTGTTCCGTGACGAGGCCGATCAGGCCAAGGCCATCTCTCACCTGCGTCGTCAGAACCCGGATCTCACCTTCACCACCGAGCAGAAGGGGGACGAGTTCGTCCTGCTGGCCGGTCTGAGTGAAGCCAAGATCAAGGAAGTGAAGAAGTACGCCCTCGAGCAGAACATCACCATCATCCGCAACCGGGTGAACGAGCTGGGCGTGGCCGAGCCGCTGGTACAACAGCAGGGTGCCGAGCGCATCGTGGTGGAACTGCCCGGTATTCAGGACACCGCCCGTGCCAAGGAGATCCTGGGCGCGACCGCGACCCTGGAATTCCACATGGTCGATGAGACTGCCGACATCCAGGCCGCGGCCGATGGTCGGGTGCCGCCGAGCTCCAAGGTCTACAACGATCGCAACGGACGTCCGGTGGTGCTGCAAAAGCGCATCATCCTGACCGGTGACCACATCGTGGGTGCCCAGTCCGGTTTCGACGAATACAGCCGTCCCCAGGTCAACATCAAGCTTGATGGCCAGGGTGGCAACAAGATGGCCAACTTTACCAAGGACAACGTTGGTAAGGGCATGGCGACCGTGTTCATCGAATACAAGCCGGTCGGTCAGCCGGGTCCGGACGGCAAGCGCAAGTTCCGCAAGCAGGAGGAGGTGATCAACGTCGCCACCATCCAGTCGCGCCTTGGCAGCCAGTTCCGCATCACCGGCATCGACAACGCCAACGAAGCCCACAACCTGGCGCTGCTGCTGCGTGCCGGTGCATTGATCGCCCCGATCCAGATCGTGGAAGAGCGCACCATAGGCCCGAGCCTGGGTCAGCAGAACATCGACAGCGGTATGGAAGCCATCGGCTGGGCCATGCTGGTGATCGTGCTGTTCATGGGGATCTACTACCGTGCGTTCGGCTGGGTGGCCAACATCGCCCTCACCATGAACCTGGTGCTGATCGTCGGTATCATGTCGATGATCCCGGGGGCCACCATGACCCTGCCGGGCATTGCCGGTATCGTCTTGACACTGGGCATGGCGGTGGATGCCAACGTGCTGATCTACGAGCGTATTCGTGAAGAGATCCGCAATGGTCGTGGGGTGCAGCAGGCCATCCATCTGGGCTTTGATCGGGCATTCTCGACCATCGCCGACTCCAACGTCACCTCGCTCATCACCTGTGTGATCCTGTTCGGTATCGGTACCGGCGCCATCAAGGGCTTCGCCCTGACGCTGGGGATTGGTCTGAGTGCTTCCATGTTTACCGCCATCACGGTCTCCCGCGCCATCATCAACCTGGCCTGGGGTGGACGGCGCCTCGACAAGCTGCCGATCTAAGGAAGAGACATGTTTCAGATTCTACATTTTGAAAAGCCCATTCCCTTCATGCGCTATGCTAGGCCGGGTGTGGTCTTCTCTACCCTGCTGATGGTGATCTCCCTGTTCTTCCTGTTCGATCGGGGCCTGAACTGGGGTCTGGACTTCACCGGTGGTACCACCATCGAGGTGGGTTTCCAGCAGTCGGTGAGCCTGGACAAGGTGCACCAGGTGCTGGACGAGCAGAAGATAGAAGGGGCGACCCTGCAACACTTCGGCTCCAGCCGTGACGTCCTGTTCCGCCTGACCCCGAAAGAGGGGGTCAAGGTGGAGCAGCAGGGTAACGAGGTGCTGGCGGCGGCCAAGCTGATCGATCCTGCGGCCGTGCTCAAGCGCGTCGAGTTCGTCGGTCCCTCCGTGGGCGACGAGCTGGCGACCGACGGTGCGCTGGCCATGCTGGCCTCCATCATCTGTATCCTGATCTACGTGGCGGTGCGCTTCGAATGGCGTCTGGCCATGGGGGGCATTCTCTCCCTGGTGCACGACGTGGTGATCACCCTCGGCGTCTTTGCCTACTTCCAGTACGAGTTCGACCTGACCGTGCTGGCGGCATTGATGACCCTGGTGGGTTACTCCCTGAACGACACTATTGTGGTGTTCGACCGGTTGCGGGAGAACTTTCGCAAGGTGCGCAAGGGGGATACCGAGTACATCCTGGATCTCTCCATGACCGAGACCCTGAGCCGGACCATCATCACCTCGGGGTTGACCTTCGTGGTGGTGCTGGCGCTGCTGCTCAAGGGCGGTCCGCTGATCCACGGTTTCTCGGTGGCCATGGTGATCGGTGTCGCCTTCGGTACCTACTCCTCCATCTATGTGGCGAGCTCGTTCGCCATGTTCTTCGGGGTCAAGCGGGAGCACATGCTGCCGACCCAGGTGGAAAAAGAGGGGGCGGATCAGCAAGAGATCCTGCCGTAAATGACAAGGGCGCCGCGAGGCGCCCTTTCTCTTATCGTCCGGGTGAGTCATTATGACGGTTTCACCCACGGCTGTTGGCCAACAGGCAAGGAGCAAGCCATGCAACACAATCCTCGTTTTCTGGCACTGGTAGAGGCCATTCGTCCCCATGTGCAGGAGACCGATGTGCACCAGATCAAACGCTGGCAGGATGAGGGGCGCACCTTTCACCTGGTCGACGTGCGGGAAGAGAGCGAGTGGGCCAGGGGCCATCTGCCGGGGGCGACCTACCTCGGTCGTGGCGTGATCGAGCGGGACATCGAGACCCGTTATCCGGATCCCGACACCGAGCTCTACCTCTATTGTGGTGGGGGATTTCGCTCCATTCTGGTGGCGGAGAACTTGCAGAAGATGGGCTACGGTCGGGTGGTCAGCGTCGATGGTGGCTTTCGGGGCTGGTGTGATGCCGGATACCCTGTCGAATCCTGATTTATTTGAGGGAGAGAGGCTCAGCCACATGACAAAGTGTCGGCTGACCTTTACCATATGCCGGGTCAAGCGTAAGCGTCGGAGTGTTCATTGAACGTCAGGAAAGGGATTGGATACCTCCTTGGTATCCTGTTGCTGCTCCCCATGTGGGGTTGCAGCAGTAGCAGTCAGGTTGAAGCGCCTCAAGTTCCCAAGCCGCAACCCGCTTCACTGGTATTGGCGACCCCCCTGCAGGTCTCTTACCAGAGCGAGTTGGCGTTGGCGCGACTCGGGCAGATGCTCAGCGAGATGGAATTGACCACGGAGCAACGGGCTGAACTGTTTTATGAGCGTGCTGTCGTGTTTGACCGGGTAGGCTTGCGCTCCCTGGCGCGGCTGGATTTCAACCGCGCTCTGCGGGAGAAGCCGGATTTCGCCGAAGCCTATAACTTCATCGGTGTCTATCTGGTGCAGCAGCAGAATTATGACGAGGCCTACGAGGCATTTGATTCCGCCCTCGAGCTGGCTCCCGATTATGACTATGCCTACCTGAACCGTGGCATTGCGCTCTATTACGGCAATCGTCCCGAGCTGGCCGCGGCCGATATGAAGCGCTTCTACGAGGCGCAGCCGGAAGATCCCTACCGGGTGATCTGGCTCTATCTGGCCGAACAGAAGCTCAATGCACCGGCCGCCATGAGCCGGATGCGCGAGCGGCTCAACAAGTACGATGACGATGCCTGGAACTGGGATCTGGTGCGCCTCTATACCGGCGAACTCAATGCCACCCAGTTGATGGGCAATGTGGTGAAAGGGGTGAAGGACAACCGGGAGCTCGCCGAGCGCCTGTGCGAAACCTACTTCTACCTCGGCAAGTTTGAACTGGCCAAGGGCAACCGCAAGGAAGCCATCAGCTACTTCAAGCTGGCGCTCGCCAACAACGTGTATGACTTCATCGAGCACAGATATGCCCTGCTCGAACTGGAGCTGATGGCGCGCAAACCCCTGCCGCCCGGTGCCCAGAGTGCCCAGGGCAAGAGCAGCAAGCAGGCATCCTGAGCTTGCCCTGTTGCCGGTTTGAATGATGTAGAAAAGGCCTCATTGCGAGGCCTTTTTGCTGTCCGGGTGTGATGCTAGGGTGTGAGTTACCCCCGTCAGATGGTACACCGCCGGCTCATTGGGCCAGCATCATGCCGGGGATCTGGCGCCAGTAGCCGTTGCAGTCGCGCTCCTGCTGCAGGGGCAGGGGAGCCTGCCCTTGTTCATTGGCCTTGAAGCGCTCCAGCATCATCAGGGTGTCCAGCCCCTCGGGGGAGAGGCGCACCACATCCACCAGACCTTCCATCCCGGCCAGATCGTTGCCCAGGTTATAGCAATAACCGGACTGGGTCTGGATGCCGTTGAGGTTGAACACCTTCTGCCCCTCGCGGCTGCTGGCGAGCCGGCCGGTGGGGTAGTCGATGCAGGCCAGTTCGCAGTTGTCCTTGGGCCGGTCGAGGGAGCGGGCGGTGAAGCAGCGCGCCGAGTAGGCGAGCGGCAGGTGGCCGTAGGCGAACACCTCCACCTCGAACTGCTGGCGGGCACTGCCCAGATCCTGATTGAGCTGCACCAGCCAGTCGCGGGATAGCTCCACCGGCATCACCCAGCGCTGCATCCCCTGTTTGAGCAGCATGCGCAGCACGTCGGCGTTGTAGGCGTTGATGGCGGGGCCGCAGACGAACGGCAGCCCGGCTTCACTGGCGAGCTGGACCGCTCCCAGATCGTTGGCCTCGATCATCAGCTCGCCGTTGTCGACCAGCCGCTTGACCTCCTTGAGCTCGGAGGGGGCGGAGATGAGCGCCAGCGTGGAGAGCACCGCCTGCTTGCCCGAGCCGGCCACCTGACGGGCGAGGGCAATCCAGTCGTCCACTTTCAGTTCACGGCGCTTGCTGCAGACGGTTTCCCCCAGATAGACGATGTCGGCCTGGCTGGCTGCGGCCGCCTGATAGAAGCTCTGGATGTCGGCCTTGGGCCAGTAGAAGAGCAGGGGGCCGAGAGAGAATTTCATGAACAGGGCTCCTTATTGCCACTGGCGATGATAGGCACCGAGGGTGGTCTGACTCCCCTCGGAGACGCGGGCGAGCTGGGCATCCCACTCGGCCTTGACCTGATAGGCTTCCGGATTGGCCTGATAGGCGTCGATGGCGGCGCGCCAGACCCGGGTGACCTGCTCCACATAGGCGGGGCTGCGTTGGCGTCCTTCAATCTTGACCGACTGGATACCGGTCTGGAACAGCTCGGGCAACAGGCCAAGGGTATTGAGGCTGGTGGGCTCCTCCAGCGCGTGGTAGGTCTGGCCATCCACCTCGAAGCGGCCCTTGCACAGGGTCGGGTAGCCGGCGTTTTCCCCGGGGCCGTAACGGTCGATCAGCACCTCGTTGAGGCGAGACTCGAGGCCGCTCGGGGTCTCCTCCCAGCGCACGAACTTGGCCGGTGAGCAGGCGCCGACGGTATTGGGGCTCTCGCCGGTCATGTAGGAGGAGAGGTAGCAGCGCCCCTCCGCCATGATGCAGAGGCTGCCGAAGGCGAACACCTCGAGGCCGACGTCAGTCTCGCGGGCCAGCTGCCTCACCTGATGCATGGAGAGGACGCGCGGCAACACCACCCGACCGACGTTGAAGTGCTGTTGGTAGAAACGGATGGCGGCGGCGTTGGTGGCACTGGCCTGCACCGAGACGTGCAGTTCCAGATCCGGGTAGCGGCGGCTGGCATAGTCGAGCACGGCGAGGTCGGCGATGATCAGGGCATCGGCACCCAGTGCGGCGCCCTTGTCCACCGCCTGCTGCCAGCGGGCATCGGAGCCCGGGTGGGCGAAGGTGTTGATGGCGATGTGGAGTTTGCGGCCATGCTGGTGCACATAGTCGGCCGCTTTCTCCAGCTTGCTGTCGGTGAAGTTGAGCCCGGCGAAATGGCGGGCGTTGGTGTCATCCTTGAAGCCGATATAGACCGCATCGGCCCCGTTATCCACGGCTGTTTTCAGTGCCGGCAAACTGCCTGCCGGACAGAGTAATTCCATCGGGTACGCTCCGAGAGGGCAAAAATCCAAAAGTGGCCCGATTGTATTCACCGGCGTCCTTCCACTTTTTGACCTGAGGCAGCTTTGTGTGGCTTTACCCTTCTTGAGGTAAGTGGGCACAAGTTTGATTTCCAACAGGATCATGGCTGCGGCCCTGTGCTTGAATGCGCAAAAAACTGGGAGTTTATCGTGTTTCAACAACTGCAACGTCGCCTGGTCGAACAGGCTCCCCGCATTCTGCGCCATCCTCTCAAACTGGTGCCATTTTCCTTGCAGCAGAGCCTGATGGAGCGCCTGCTGGCCAGCGTGTTCAAAGAGGCCATCGCAGATGGCGACTTTGAATTTCTGGCGGGCAAGTGGCTTAAGGTAGAAGTCTCGGATCTGGAGCTCTGCTGGTTCATCAGCGAGCAGGATGGCAAGCTGGTGGTGGCTCGTCACTGCGAGCAGGCCGATGTCTGTTTCAGCGGCACCACCAACGACCTCATCCTGATTGCCGGACGCAAGGAAGATCCCGACTCTCTCTTCTTCCAGCGCAAGCTGAAGATTGAAGGGAACACCGAGCTGGGGCTGGAGGTGAAAAACCTGATGGACAGCCTGGATCTGGACGGTTTGCCAAGCCTGGTGCGTTATCCCTTGCTGGATCTCGCCACCTTCATCGAACGGGCGAAGGCGGGATCAGCGCAAGAGGCGCACTCTGCGCCGGCGGGTGGGGTTGCGCCTCAGTTGTGAGACCAGCCCATCGGCATGGTGGCGGTAGTGATTGCGAGCCCACAGGCAGCGACAGGCCCACAGACAGGGAAGCAGTGCCAGCAGGGCGCCGGCGTTGGGAAGGCGCGAGAGCAGCAGACCCAGCGCCAGCCAGATGAACGGCTGGGCTTCGTAGAGCCACTCCGGCTGGAACCAGCGTTTGGTCGGGAAGATGACCAGATCGGTGCGCCGATAGCTGGATCGCATCATCCAGACGGTGGCGCCAGCGACAAACAGCAAGGTACCCGCCAGCCAGAGCAGCGGGGAGTAGCTGAGCAGGATGATGCCGACCGCCACCAGCAGATAGCAGACCGGCAACCTCTCATAAAGCCAGCGTGGGCACATGTTGCCTCCACTTTTCACCTTCCCATCCTTCAAGTCTAGCCAGTCAGCACACCCGCCTCATACCGCTTTGTTCTGCAAAACGGCGTCATTGTTGTGAATTGGCGCGCCATTTACGGTGCCAAAATAGCGATTGGCTATGTTACAATTGCGCGCCATTTTTGACTGAAGATTGACTGGGCATGTTGGATCAGATTCGTATCGTGTTGGTAAACACTTCTCACACCGGCAACATGGGCTCTGCGGCGCGCGCCATGAAGACCATGGGCTTGAGCCAGATGGTACTGGTTGATCCGCAAGCACAGCCCGATGACAACGCCTATGCGCTGGCCGCCGGTGCCAGCGATCTGCTGGCCAATGCCCGTATCGTGTCGACCCTGGATGAAGCCATAGCGGATTGTGGTCTGGTCATCGGTACCAGTGCCCGCTCCCGAACCCTGAGCTGGCCCATGCTGGACCCCCGCGAAGCGGGCGAGAAGCTGGTAACCGAGGGGATGCAGCATCCGGTGGCGCTGGTATTTGGCCGTGAACGCACCGGCCTGACCAACGACGAGCTGCAAAAGTGCCATTACCATGTGGCCATTCCGGCCAATCCGGAGTACAGCTCCCTCAACCTGGCCATGGCGGTGCAGACCCTCTGCTATGAGGTGCGAATGCACTGGCTGCAGCAGGAACAGGTCGGCGAGAGCGACATGGCGGTGGACTATCCCAGCGCCGAGCAGCTGGAAGGCTTCTATCAGCACCTGGAGCAGACGCTGCTCAAGACCGGCTTCATCGCCGACGATCATCCGGGACAGGTCATGAGCAAGCTGCGCCGTCTGTTCAACCGGGCTCGTCCGGAAGCGGTGGAACTCAATATCTTGCGCGGCATTTTGACCTCGGTGCAAAAACCGAGACCGCAGGATTAAACCCGACTGGATTACTCAACCATATACTTGACTGATTTAGTCGGGTATGTGACCATATGCCCATATTGATTGGTTCGCAAAACGGTAAGGCATATGAGACTGACCTCAAAAGGACGTTACGCTGTGACTGCCATGCTCGACGTGGCGTTGCATGCTGAGCAGGGGCCCGTGCCCCTGGCTGATATTTCGGAGCGCCAGGGCATCTCCTTGTCCTATCTGGAGCAGCTGTTTGCCCGCCTGCGCAAGCATGGCCTGGTGAGCAGCGTGCGTGGCCCGGGCGGCGGTTATCGCCTCGGCCTGGCGCCGAATGCCATCTCGGTCGGTCAGGTGATCACCGCGGTCGACGAATCGGTGGATGCCACCAAGTGCCTCGGCAAGGGCGGCTGCCACGGCGGCACCCAGTGCCTCACTCACTCCCTGTGGCGTGACCTGAGCGAGCGGATCTCCAGCTTCCTGGGGGACATCACCCTGGCCGAGCTGGTTGATCAGGCCGATGTGCGCCGGATTGCCGGCAAGCAAGATGAACAAATGAAAACCGTGTTGTCCCTGGTAGATCGGGCAGAACGCGGCGATGTGAGCTTGAAAGTCCAACTATAAACAAACGTGCTTTCCACAGCTGGTCGATGTATGACCCTGGCTGTAACGGAGAAAAACATGAAACTGCCTATTTACCTTGATTATTCGGCAACCTGTCCGGTGGACCCGCGTGTCGCAGAAAAAATGATGCAGTGTCTCACCATGGATGGCCTGTTCGGCAATCCAGCTTCCCGTTCCCACCGCTTTGGCTGGCAAGCCGAAGAGGCGGTCGATCTGGCCCGTAATCAAGTGGCAGAGCTGATCGGTGCCGACCCGCGCGAGATCGTCTTCACCTCCGGTGCGACTGAATCCAACAACCTCGCCATCAAGGGCGTCGCCCATTTCTACGCCGGCAAGGGCAAGCACATCGTTACCTCCAAGACCGAACACAAGGCGGTACTGGATACCTGTCGCCAGCTGGAGCGCGAAGGCTATGAGGTAACCTACCTCGAGCCGATGCCCAATGGCCTGTTCACCCTGGAACAGATCGAAGGCGCCCTGCGTGATGACACCATCCTGGTCAGCATCATGCACGTCAACAACGAGATCGGCGTGGTGCAGAACATTGCCGCCATTGGCGAGCTGTGCCGCTCCCGCAAGATCCTGCTGCACGTGGATGCGGTACAGAGCGTGGGCAAGATCCCGGTCGACGTGGAAGCGCTCAAGGTTGACTTGCTCTCCATGTCCGCCCACAAGGTATACGGCCCGAAAGGCATTGGTGCCCTCTACGTGCGTCGCAAGCCGCGTGTGCGCCTGGAAGCCCAGATGCACGGTGGTGGCCACGAGCGCGGCATGCGTTCCGGCACCCTGCCGACTCACCAGATTGTCGGCATGGGCGAAGCCTTCCGCATCGCCAAGGAAGATATGGTGAGCGAAGGTCAGCGCATCATGGCCCTGCGTCAGCGTCTGTGGGACGGCATCAAGGATATCGAAGAGGTCTACATCAACGGTGACCTGGAACAGCGTGTGCCGGGCAACCTCAACGTCAGCTTCGCCTATGTGGAAGGGGAATCCCTCATCATGGCGCTGAAGGATCTGGCTGTCTCTTCCGGTTCTGCCTGTACCTCGGCCAGCCTGGAGCCATCCTACGTGCTGCGCGCACTGGGCCTGAACGACGAGCTGGCGCACAGCTCCATCCGTTTCAGCATGGGTCGCTTCACCACCGAGGAAGAGATTGATTACGCAATCAAGCTTATCCGTGACTCCATCGGTCGTCTGCGCGAGATGTCTCCCCTGTGGGAGATGTACAAGGACGGCGTCGATCTGAACACGGTCGAATGGGCTCATCACTGATCCGCGGGATCGGTGTTCAACGGAATTAGCAGGAGTTAGATATGGCTTACAGTGAAAAAGTAATCGACCACTACGAGAACCCCCGTAACGTAGGCGGCTTCGACAAGAACGATCCCAGCATCGCTACCGGCATGGTCGGTGCACCGGCCTGTGGTGACGTGATGAAGCTGCAACTCAAGATCAGCGACGATGGCATCATCGAAGATGCCAAGTTCAAGACCTACGGTTGTGGTTCCGCCATTGCCTCCAGCTCCCTGGTGACCGAGTGGGTCAAGGGCAAGACCCTGGATGAAGCGGCCGGTATCAAGAACACCGACATCGCCGAAGAGCTGGCGCTGCCACCGGTGAAGATCCACTGCTCCATTCTGGCCGAGGATGCCATCAAGGCCGCCATCGCCGATTACAAGCAGAAGAAAGGTCTCTAAGGTCAGGAGCGCAGTATGGCCATTACCATGACAGATGCCGCCGCGGCACGGGTTTCCTCGTTTCTGACCAACCGGGGCAAGGGCATCGGCCTGCGCCTCGGCGTCAAGACCACCGGCTGCTCGGGTCTTGCCTATGTGCTCGAGTTCGTCGATGAGCTGGCAGATGAAGATCAGGTATTCGAGCAGGACGGGGTCAAGATCATCGTCGATGCCAAGAGTCTGATCCACCTGGATGGCACCGAACTGGATTTCGTCAAGGAGGGCCTCAACGAGGGCTTCCAGTTCAACAACCCCAACGCCAAGGGCGAGTGTGGTTGCGGCGAAAGCTTCAGTGTCTGAGATGTGTGCAACACATGATCGCTTGTCCGTTGAACTGGTCGGCCACGGCCGGTTCAACCATGCCGCTTCGCCCACCTGAGCGCGAGCGGCATGGGGGCAGCATCAGTGTCTAAGAGGTCTGCATGAATTATTTCGAGCTGTTTGGGCTGGTTGAAGGCTTCGAGCTCGATACCCGTCAGCTGGCAGAGACCTACCGCCAGTTGCAAACCCAGTTTCATCCCGATCGTTTTGCCACCGCCCCCGAGCGGGAGCAGCTGGCTGCGGTGCAACGTGCCGCCCAGATCAACGATGCCTTCACTACCCTCAAGGCGCCCCTGCGCCGAGCCGAGTACCTGCTCTCCCTGCGTGGCACCGAACTTCGTGGCGAGCAACAAACGTTGCAAGATACCGCGTTTCTGATGCAGCAACTGGAGTGGCGCGAGCGGCTGGCCGACCTGAAAGGGGAGACTGACCCTGAGCGTGCCATCAAGGATTTTCGCCAGGAGATCAGGCATGATCACCAGTTGTTGATGCAGCAGCTGACCCAGGCCCTCGCCACAGGCGAGGATCCGCGAGCGGCTGATTGTGTTCGCAAACTCAAGTTTGTCGACAAGCTCCTCGAGGAGCTGGAACGATTCGAAGACTCGCTGTTCGAGTCTTGATCCTTTAACGCTGGAAGTTTGATTACCCATGGCATTACTGCAAATCGCCGAGCCCGGCCAGAGCGCCGCACCTCATCAGCACAAACGTGCCGTTGGCATCGATCTTGGCACTACCAACTCGCTGGTCGCCGCCGTGCGCAGCGGTCAGGCCGATACCCTCTGCGACGAGCAGGGGCGTGATCTGCTGCCCTCCGTCGTGCATTACCAGGCTGACACCATCCGGGTCGGCGTCGATGCCAAGCGCGAGGCCGCCCTCGACCCGCACAACACCATCGTTTCCGCCAAGCGGATGATGGGCAAGGCGCTGGTTGACATCGATACCCGCCAGCAACCCTATCAATTCGTGGCGGCCGACAACGGCATGCCGCAGCTGCAGACCCGTCAAGGGCTGGTCAACCCGGTTCAGGTCTCGGCCGAGATCCTCAAGAAACTGGCCGAGCGGGGCGCTGCCGCCCTCGGTGGCGATCTCGACGGCGTGGTCATTACCGTGCCCGCCTATTTCGATGACGCCCAGCGCCAGGGCACCAAGGATGCGGCCCGGCTGGCCGGTCTGCACGTGCTGCGCCTGCTCAACGAACCGACCGCCGCCGCCATCGCCTATGGCCTCGACTCCGGTCAGGAAGGGGTGATCGCCGTTTATGACCTGGGTGGCGGCACCTTCGATATCTCCATCCTGCGCCTGCATCGCGGGGTGTTTGAAGTGATGGCCACCGGTGGCGATTCGGCCCTGGGCGGCGATGACTTCGATCACCTGCTGGCAGACTGGTTGAAAGAACAAGCCGGTTTGACCGGCGAGCTGGATGCCCGTCTGCAGCGCGAGCTGCTAGATGTGGCCGCCGCCGTCAAACACGGTCTGACCGACGCCGACGCCGTTCCCTGCACCTTTGCCGGCTGGCAAGGCACCGTCACCCGCCGCCAGTTTGACCAGCTGATCCAGCCGCTGGTCAAGCGCACCCTGCTGGCTTGCCGCCGCGCCCTGCGCGATGCGGGGCTCGAGCAGGAGGAGGTACTGGAAGTGGTGATGGTCGGTGGTTCGACCCGGGTGCCGCTGGTGCGCGAGCTGGTGGGCGAGTTCTTCCAGCGTCCGCCCTTGACCAGCATCGATCCCGACAAGGTGGTGGCCATTGGTGCCGCCATCCAGGCCGACATCCTGGTGGGCAACAAGCCCGACGCCGAGATGCTGCTGCTGGACGTGATCCCGCTCTCCCTGGGTCTTGAGACCATGGGCGGTCTCGCCGAGAAGGTGATCCCGCGCAATACCACCATTCCGGTGGCCCGTGCCCAGGAGTTCACCACCTTCAAGGATGGCCAGACCGCGATGGCGATCCACGTGGTGCAGGGCGAGCGCGAGCTGGTGGCCGATTGCCGCTCCCTGGCCCGCTTCACCCTGACCGGCATTCCGCCCATGGCGGCCGGCGCCGCCCACATTCGCGTCACCTTCCAGGTGGATGCGGACGGTCTGCTGTCGGTCAGCGCCATGGAGAAATCCTCCGGCGTGCAGGCCGAGATCCAGGTCAAGCCCTCCTATGGACTGGGTGAGGATGACATCCTCAACATGCTGAGCGCCTCCATCGCCAATGCCCAGCAGGACATGGACGCCCGCATGCTGGCGGAGCAGCAGGTCGAGGCCGACCGGGTGGTCGAGAGTCTCAACGCCGCGCTGGCTGCCGATGGCGAGGCTTTATTGAGCCCCGCCGAGCGGGCCGAGCTGGATGCCGCCATCGCCCATCTGCTGACCATGCGCAGCACGGGCACCACCAACCAGATCAAAGAGGCCATCGAGGCGGCGGATGCTGCCAGTGGCGAATTTGCAGCCCGCCGGATGGATGCCTCCATCCGCAAGGTGCTGACCGGACAAAACGTCAACAAGGTGTAATATGCCAAAACTGATTATTCTGCCCCATCCCGAGCTTTGTCCGGACGGCGCGGCCCTCGAAGGCGCGACCGGTGAAACCATTCTGGACATCGCGCTGCGCAACGGCATCGAGATCGAGCATGCCTGCGAGAAGTCCTGTGCCTGTACCACCTGCCACTGCGTGGTGCGTGAAGGCTTCGACTCCCTCGAGCCGAGCGACGAGCTGGAAGACGACATGCTGGACAAGGCGTGGGGGCTGGAGCCGGAATCCCGTCTCAGCTGCCAGGCCAGACTGGCGGACGAGGATCTGGTGGTGGAACTGCCCAAGTACACCCTGAATCTGGCGTCTGAGCGCCACTGATGACCCCTTAATTACACATGAGTGAATTGCGCGTGCAGCATCTCGTGGTGCAGTAATGATATGGTGAAGGCCGTGACCCTTGAGGGAGCGGCCTTTTTTGTGCCCGTGATTTCCCTATTCGTTGATGAAAGTGCCAATAAAAAGGAAGCAAGAGAACATGGCTGACATGATGAACGTACGGTTGTCTTCCCAGGCTGCTGCCGCCCACTGGGGCGAGGGTGCCCTGCTCAGTTTCAACGGAGACGAAGCCCATCTCCATCTGGGCTGCGGCCAGGAGAAGGAGGCGCTGCGCGCCATCCAGCGCGCTGCCAGACGCCTCGAGGCGAGCGGCATCAAGCGCGTCAAGCTGGTGGGTGAGGGCTGGAATGGGGAGCGTCGCTACGCCTTTGCCCAAGGCTTCTATGCCGCCAAGGGGGTTCGCGAGCTCGATTTCGGCGAGCAAAGCGATCAGGAGGCTGCCGAGCTGGCGACTTTGCTCAAAGCGACCCGCTGGGTGCGCGAGGTGACCAACGGGTGCCCGCAGGAGATCTACCCCATGAGCCTGGCGGAATCCGCCCTGCTGCTCATCCGCAGTCTCGCCGGTGACAAGGTGACTGCCCGCATTACCGCCGGGGAGGCGCTGCAGGAGGCCGGTCACATCGGGATCTGGTCGGTGGGCCGCGGCAGCGAGCGCGAGCCGGTGCTGCTGGAGCTCGACTACAACCCGACCGGGGATGCCAATGCCCCCGTGCTGGCGGCGCTGGTGGGCAAGGGGATCACTTTCGATTCCGGCGGCTACTCCATGAAGTCTTCCGACAACATGCTGCCGATGAAGTCCGATATGGGCGGCGCCGCCATGGTGACCGGTGCGCTGGCGCTGGCCATCAGCCGCGGCCTGAACAAGCGGGTGAAACTGATCCTATGCTGTGCCGAGAACCTGGTCTCCGGCCATGCCTTCAAGCTCGGCGACATCCTCACCTATCGCAACGGCATCTCGGTCGAGATCCAGAACACCGACGCGGAAGGCCGCCTGGTACTGGCTGACGGCCTGCTGGCCGCGAGCGAAAGCGGGGCTGCCTACATCCTCGACGCCGCTACCCTGACCGGTGCTGCCAAGACCGCGCTGGGCCGCGACTACAACGCCGTGTTTGCCCTCGATGAGGCCGAGCAGGCCCGCGCGCTGGCAGCCGCCAAAGCCGAAAACGAGCAAGCCTGGGTGCTGCCGCTGGAGCCCTGGCACGCGGGTCAGCTCACCTCCGCCTTTGCCGAGTTGGGCAACGTGGCGTCCGCCGAAGGCACCGCCGGTGCCACCACCGCGGCGGCCTTCCTGTCGCGCTTTGTGCGTGACGAAGGCAAGGGCTGGGTGCACCTGGACCTGGCTGCTTCCTATCAAAAATCGGGCAATGATCTGTGGGCGACCGGTGCCAAGGGTCACGGTCTGCGTACCATCGCTCGTTGGTTGCAGGAGGTGAGCGCATGAACGTCTGGTTGAGCCGAGAGTTTGCACCGGCCGAGTGGGGGGAGGGGGCGCTGCTCTCCCACCGCGCCGACGGCATGGTGATCCATCTGGTGACCGCCAGCCCCTTGCTGGATATCCAGCAGGCGGCACGGCGTCTGTGCAGTCAGGGGATCCAGCAGGTGGTGCTGGCCGGTCACTGGGAGCGCGAGCAGCAGTGGGCCTTTGCCCAAGGGCTGCAGACCCCCAAGGTGGAGGTCGAACTGCAGTGGGCCACTTCATCCGAGGAGGATCGAGAGGAGCTGGAGGCGCGCTGGCTGTGCGGGCGCTGGGTGCGGGAGATGACCAATGCCACGCCGGAACAGCTGGGGCCGCTGGAGCTGGCGGTTGAAGCTGCCGCCTTCATCACCGAGCTGGCGCCGGACCGGATCAGTCATCGCATCCTCAAGGGCGAAGCCTTGCAGCAGGCGGGCTGGGTCGGTCTCTACCAGGTCGGCCGTGGCAGCGAGCGCGAGCCCGTGCTGTTGGAGCTGGACTTCAACCCGAGCAAGGATC
Organism: Aeromonas sp. QDB34; assembly: GCF_027705405.1. Lineage (NCBI taxonomy): Bacteria > Pseudomonadati > Pseudomonadota > Gammaproteobacteria > Aeromonadales > Aeromonadaceae > Aeromonas > Aeromonas sp. QDB34. The sequence continues at coordinate 60,568 of NZ_JAPDBT010000001.1, forward strand.
CCAAAGCCCCGGTGGCGGCAGCGCTGGTGGGCAAGGGCATCACCTTCGACTCTGGCGGCTACTCCATGAAGACCTCTCAGGGCATGCTGACCATGAAGCACGACATGGGCGGTGCCGCCATCGTCACCGGCGCCCTGGCGCTGGCCATTCTGCGTGGCCTCGACAAGCGGGTGAAGCTCATCCTCTGCTGCGCCGAGAACCTGGTCTCCGGCCACGCCTACAAGCTGGGTGACATCCTCACCTACAAGAACGGCACCACGGTGGAGATCGTCAACACCGACGCCGAGGGGCGACTGGTGCTGGCCGACGGCCTGCAGCTGGCCGGGGATTCCGGCGCCCCGCTGGTCATCGACGCCGCGACCCTCACCGGGGCGGCGGTGATGGCGCTGGGGGGGCGTTACAACGCCCTGTTCGGGCTGGACAAGGGGCTGGTGAGCCGCGCCATGGGTTATGCGGATGCCGAACAGGAACCCGCCTGGCCGCTGCCGCTGGAACCCTGGCATCGCCAGCAGTGCCCGTCCCACTATGCCGACACCGCCAACAGCCGGCCCGTGCCTGGTGGCGGTCCGGGTGGTGCCTCCAACGCGGCGGGCTTCCTCTCCCGCTTCGTCGCCAATGAGGGGCAGGGCTGGCTGCACGTCGATCTCGCCGCCTGTTTCAGCGAGAACGGCGACAACCTGTGGGCACCGGGGGCCAACACCCTGGGGATGCGCACCATCGCCCACACCCTGATGGCGGAGGTCCGCTGACCGACAACGACAAGGGCACCTGCGGGTGCCCTTTCGACAGGGGGAGGGTGAGCAATAGCCTGGGTTTCAGGGGGTTAACACGACTATCGTGCACAAGCGCACATTTTTTCCTGCCAGCCTGGGCCAAGATGAGTGGTGATGTTGTTTTAGGGAAGAATTTGTTTAATAAAAAGTTGCTTTTCTGTGTGTTGTTTCGCTTTTTGTTTACGTATAATCGCCGCCGAACATGGATTCTAACAATAAATCTCTGTAGTTAAGGAAAGATCTCAATGGCCATCGAACGTACCTTCTCCATCATCAAGCCGGATGCCGTCAGCAAGAACCTGATCGGTGCCATCTACAACCGTTTCGAGAGCGCTGGCCTGAAAGTCATCGCCGCAAAAATGCTGCACATGAGCAGCGAGCAAGCCGCCGGTTTCTATGCCGAGCACCAGGGCAAGCCTTTCTATGACGGTCTGGTCAGCTTCATGACCTCCGGCCCCGTCATGATCCAGGTGCTGGAAGGCGAAGAGGCCATCCGTCGTCACCGTGAAATCATGGGCGCCACCAACCCGAAAGAGGCCCTGGCCGGTACCCTGCGCGCCTGCTTCGCCGAGAGCATCGACCGCAACGCCGTGCACGGCTCCGATGCACCGGCCTCCGCTGCCCGTGAAATCGCCTATTTCTTCTCCGACGCCGAGATCTGCCCGCGCGGCTGATTTCTGTCGAAAGAACCCCAAGGGAGCCTCGGCTCCCTTTTGTTTTTTGGTCATTCAGTCAATATCCACTTATTCTCCAGGTGGAAAGGCGGACCCATAATTTGTACAATGCCGCCCCCTGACGTAGGTCAGCCGATAATTTATGAAGTGTGTGAGCTGAGGCCCTTGATGAGCGAAACAAAAACCAACCTGCTGGATCTTGATCGGGATGCCATGCGTGCCTTCTTCGTCGAACTGGGCGAGAAGCCGTTTCGGGCAGATCAGGTGATGAAGTGGATCTATCACTTTGGTTGTGATGATTTCGATCAGATGAACAACGTCAACAAGGTGCTGCGCGAGCGCCTCAAGGCGATCGCCGAGATCCGGGCGCCGGAAGTGAGCCGCGAACAGCGCTCCTCCGACGGCACCATCAAGTGGGCGCTGCAGGTTGGCGGTCAGGAGGTGGAGACCGTCTACATTCCGGAAGAGGATCGGGCGACCCTGTGCGTCTCCTCCCAGGTAGGCTGCGCCCTGGAGTGCAAGTTCTGCTCTACCGCCCAGCAAGGCTTCAACCGCAACCTGAAAGTCTCCGAGATCATCGGCCAGGTATGGCGCGCCGCCAAGATCGTCGGCGGCAAGCGTCCCATCACCAACGTGGTGATGATGGGGATGGGCGAGCCGCTGCTCAACCTCGCCAACGTGGTACCGGCCATGCGCCTGATGATGGACGACTTCGGCTACGGCATCTCCAAGCGCCGGGTGACCATCTCCACCTCCGGCGTGGTGCCGGCGCTGGACATGCTGGGCGACCAGATTGACGTGGCCCTGGCCATCTCTCTGCACGCTCCTAACGACAAGCTGCGCTCCGAGATCATGCCGATCAACGACAAGTACAACATCGAGGAGTTCCTCGCCGGTGTTCGTCGCTACCTCGGCAAGTCCAACGCCAACGGCGGCCGGGTGACCGTGGAATATGTGCTGCTCGATCATATCAATGACGACATGCAGCACGCCCACGAGCTGGCCAAGGTGCTCAAGGATACCCCGAGCAAGATCAACCTGATCCCGTTCAACCCCTTCCCGGGCAACCCCTACGGCAAGCCGAGCAACAGCCGTATCGACCGTTTTTCCAAGGTCTTGATGGAGTACGGCTTCACCGTCATCGTGCGCAAGACCCGTGGCGACGACATCGATGCGGCCTGTGGCCAGCTGGTGGGGGAGGTGATCGATCGCACCAAGCGCACCATGAAAAATCGGATGCAACAGGATGGGATTTCCGTCAAAATGGTTTAACTTGCTAAGCCATTGTATAGTCAGGGAATGGATACACGTACATTGATCGTAGTGGCAGCGCTCTGCGCGCTGCCCGGCTGTGTTACCGAGACCACTTACGCTGGCCAGAATTCCACCCAGCGTGAAGTGGGGCCCGATCTCAAGGCGGCAGCCCAGACCCGTCTGGATTTGGGTATTCAATATCTGCAACAGGGCAACGCCGAGCAGGCCAAGTTCAATCTTGACCGCGCGCTGCAGTATGACCCTGCCAACCCTCAGGTTTACATCGGTTTTGCCTACTTCTACCAGCAGGTGGAGGATTTCAAGGCGGCCGAAGAGAGCTACAAGAAAGCCCTTGCCATGGATCCGTCCAATGCTGACGCGATGAACAACTATGGCGCCTTCCTTTGCAATCGTGGTCGCTTCGACGAGGCGGAAAAGGCCTTCCTGCAGGCCGTCAGCCAGCCCAACTACATCAAGATTGCCGATACCTATGAAAACGCGGCACTTTGCGCCGCGCAAAATCGCAGAAATGATAAAGCAAGCGAGTATTATCGCTTGGCCTTGGGGTATAATCCCCGCAATCCAAGGTTATTGCTGGACATGGCTGAGCTTTCCATGAAAGATGGCAAGCTGCCTGATGTGCAGGCCTATCTCGCCCGTTTTGCTGATGTGTCAGACGAGAACGAGAACAGTCTCTGGTTGAGATTGCGGCTGGCGCAGGCCATGGACAAACCAGCATTACTTCACCAATTCGGGACTGAGCTGGTAAGGCAATATCCCACTTCGCAACAAGCCAAGCGTTACTTAGCCAATGACTACTGAACAGCCACACGATTTTCAAGACGACTCCCAGGCAGTTGGCCCAGGCCAGCTGCTGCGCAACGCCCGTGAACAGCTCGGCTGGACGCGAGAACAGGTTGCGTCTCGCATTCACCTTCGTCTGACCCTGATTGCCGCGATCGAATCGGATACGTATGACAAGCATACGTCCCATACCTTCATTCGCGGCTATCTGCGTACTTATGCCAAGCTGGTCGGTATCCCGGAAGAGACCATCCTCGCGGCTTATGACAAGCTGGGGCTGACGCCCCCCGACAACATCGACATGCAGAGCTTCTCTCGTCGCTCCCGTCAGCAGGCCAACGACAGCCGCCTCAAGGTTGTCACCTGGCTGGTGATCCTGGTGCTGATCGCGCTCTCCGTCGCTTGGTGGTGGCAGAGCACGGCGCGTCGCTCCGCCGGTGACGAGGCCCTGGCCGCGACTGAAATGGGCGCAACCAGCAACACCCCGAGCGCCACCGTGCCGCCGGCGGTGGACGTGGCTGACCCTGTGGTTGCTCCGGCAACTTCCGCTGCGGCCGCGACCTCGGTTGACCCCGTGGCGAGCGCCGCCGTGACCACGATGCCGGTCGATGCCAGCAGCGCCGTGGCGACCACGGCTGTTGCGACCTCTGCCGCCACTGCCACGCAACCGGCTGCCGACACCGCCGCGAGCGAGCCGGCCAAGGTGCCCCAGCTGAAGATGAGCTTCACCGCCGACTGCTGGCTGGATGTCAAGGATGCCAAGGGCAAGACCCTGTTCAGCGGCCTCAAGAAGGCCAATGACGAACTGGTACTGGAAGGACCCGAGCCGCTCAAATTCATCATTGGTGCGCCCATGGCCGTCAATATCGAATATCAGGGCAAGTCCATCGACATGAGCCGTTACAACAACGGCCGGACTGCTCGCCTCTCACTGCCGCAGGAGTAATCTGTCCGCCATGTCCGCTCACGAATCTCCCATCATTCGTCGTAAATCCAGGCAGATCATGGTCGGTAATGTACCGGTTGGGGGCGATGCCCCCATCACGGTGCAGACCATGACCAACACCAAGACCACGGACGTGGCCGCCACCGTCGAGCAGATCCAGCGGATCGAGCGGGTTGGCGCCGACATCGTGCGGGTCTCGGTGCCCACCATGGAAGCGGCGGAAGCCTTCAAGCTCATCAAGCAGCAGACCCGTATTCCCATCGTCGCCGATATCCACTTCGACTACCGTATCGCCCTGAAAGTGGCCGAGTACGGTGCCGATTGCCTGCGCATCAACCCGGGCAACATCGGCAACGAGGAGCGGGTACGCGCCGTGGTCGACTGTGCCCGTCACTACAACATCCCGATCCGCATCGGCGTCAACGGCGGCTCGCTGGAGAAAGACATTCAGGAGAAGTACGGTGAACCGACCCCGGAGGCGTTGCTCGAGTCAGCTATGCGCCACGTGGACTATCTGGATCGCCTGAACTTCGACAACTTCAAGGTGAGCGTCAAGGCGTCCGACGTCTTCCTGGCCGTCGGCGCCTATCGCCTGCTGGCCAAGCAGATTGAACAGCCGCTGCATTTGGGCATCACCGAGGCGGGCGGTTTTCGCGCTGGCGCGGTGAAGTCCGCCATCGGCCTTGGCATGCTGCTGAGCGAAGGCATCGGCGACACCCTGCGCATCTCGCTGGCCGCCGATCCGGTGGAAGAGATCAAGGTGGGTTTCGACATTTTGAAATCCCTGCGCATCCGCTCTCGCGGCATCAACTTCATCGCCTGTCCCTCCTGCTCTCGCCAGGAGTTCGACGTCATCGGCACGGTCAACGCACTGGAAGAGCGGCTGGAAGACATCATCACCCCGATGGATGTCTCCATCATCGGTTGCGTGGTGAACGGCCCTGGCGAGGCGCTGGTCTCGGATCTGGGTCTGGCGGGGGCGGCCAACAAGAGCGCCTTCTACGAGGGTGGTCAGCGGGTGGACCGGCTCGACAACAAGGATCTCATCCCGACCCTGGAGCGCCGCATTCGCGCCCGGGCCGCCATGCTGGATCCGGCCAACCAGATCCAGGTGGACGAGGGTTGAGCAACCAAGGGCCACTCAGGGTGGCCCTGTCTTTAGGTTGCTGATTTTACATCCCGCATTGGAATACCCTGATTTTACCTCGGGGTCGAAAATCCCTATAATGCGGCCAAATTTTACCTCTTTTTCTCGAGTATCAACGTGGCAAAACAGATCCAAGCTATTCGCGGTATGAATGATTGCCTGCCGGAGCAGAGCCCGGTATGGCAGAAAGTAGAACAGATCCTGCGCCAGGTCGTGGCCAGCTATGGCTACAGCGAAGTGCGCATGCCGATTGTCGAGCAGACCCATCTGTTCAAGCGCGCCATCGGTGAAGTGACCGACGTGGTCGAAAAAGAGATGTACACCTTTGAAGACCGCAACGGCGATAGCCTGAGCCTGCGCCCGGAAGGCACCGCCAGCTGCGTGCGGGCCGGCATCGAGCACGGTCTGCTTTACAACCAGGAACGCCGGATGTGGTACATGGGCCCCATGTTCCGTCACGAGCGTCCCCAGAAGGGCCGCTATCGCCAGTTCCACCAGTTCGGGGTCGAACTGTTCGGCATCAACGGGCCGGACATCGATGCCGAGTTGATCATGCTGACCCACCGCCTGTGGCGTCTGTTCGGCATCAGCGAACACGTGACCCTGCAGCTCAACACCCTCGGTCAGAGCAGCGAGCGCGCCGCCTACCGCGATGCGCTGGTGGCCTACCTGGAGCAGTACAAGGATCAGCTGGACGAAGAGAGCCAGCGCCGCATGTACAGCAACCCGCTGCGGGTGCTCGACTCCAAGGACGAGAAGGTACAAGCCATTCTGGTCGGTGCCCCGCGTCTGTTCGATCACCTGGGCGAAGAGAGCCTGGCCCACTTCGAGGGGCTCAAGCGCCTGCTCGAATCCGCCGGCATCCAGTATGAAGTGAACGAGCGGCTGGTACGTGGCCTCGACTACTACAACCTCACCGTGTTCGAGTGGGTCACCAACAGCCTGGGGGCTCAGGGCACCGTCTGTGCCGGTGGTCGTTACGATGGTCTGGTGGAGCAGCTGGGTGGTCAACCGACGCCGGCGGTGGGTTTCGCCATGGGCATGGAGCGACTGGTGCTGATGCTCGAGACCCTCGAACTCAACGGTGATATCCGCCCGGCGGTGGATGTCTACCTGGCCATGGTGGGCGAGGGCACTGAACAGGCCGGTTTCCAGCTGGCCGAGCGGCTGCGCGATGCCCTGCCTGACTTGCGCCTGATGAGCCACTGCGGCGGCGGCAACTTCAAGAAACAACTCAAGCGTGCCGACAAGAGCGGCGCGGCCATTGCCCTGATCCTTGGCGAGACCGAGGTGCAAAACGGGGAGATCACCATCAAATATCTGCGTGGCCAGGCCGAGCAACAGACCGTCACGGTCGACGCCGCCATTGCCCTGCTGGCAGCCAAAGGAGAGTAAGCTGTGGAAGTTTATACCACCGAAGAACAACAGGTTGAGGTCATCAAGAGCTGGTGGAAAGAGAACGGAACCTCGGTGATCGCAGGAACTGTTATCGGTCTGGTTGGACTCTTTGGCTGGCGCTACTACAACGAGCATCAGCAGACCAGCCAGGAGGCCGCCTCCCAGGCTTACAACGAAATGGCTGCCCAGCTGGCCAAGGGTGATGCCGCCGGCTTCGAGCAGGCGCAAAGCTTCATCAGCGCCCACAAGGGTGACTCCTATGCCGAACTGGCTGCCCTGCAGCTGGCCGCCGCCGCTGTCAAGGCCGGCAAGCTGGATCTGGTTGCCGAGCAGCTGACTCAGGTGGCCACCAGCGGTGACGAGAGCATCCGTCCCATCGCTGCCCTGCGTCTGGCCCGGGTTCTGAACGATCAGGGCAAGGCTGACGAGGCGCTGGCCCAGCTTGGCAAGATCAACAACGATGCCTTCAAGGCCCAGGTCGCGGAAGTGCGCGGCGACGTGCTGCTCAAGCAGGGCAAGGCCGAAGAGGCGCGCGATGCCTATCAGGCGGCGGCCGATGCCGGCGGCCTGCAGGGCAGCGCCGAGCTCAGGCTGAAAATGGACGATCTGGCGTTGCCAGCGGTGACCACGGGTGAGGCTCCGGATGCGTAATCTGTTCAAGATGGTGGTGTTGGGGGCTGCGGTCTCCTTCGCCCTGCAGGGGTGCTCCCTGTTCAGTTCGGAAGAGGATCTCAACCCGATGGCGCCGTTGCCCAAGGTCGAGTCCGCCTTCACGGCCGATACCAGCTGGTCCTCCTCGGTGGGTGACGGCATCGGCGACTTCTACTCCCAGCTCAAGCCGGTGGTGGAAGAGGAGCGCATCTATGCCGCCGCTCGCGATGGCGATGTGACCGCCTTTGACCGCGAAAGCGGCAAGGAGCTGTGGAGCGTGGATCTGGCTGACTTGCCGATCAACGCCGACAAGCGCAGCGCCCGTCTCTCCGGTGGCCTGGTATCCCGTTACGGCAAGCTGTTCCTGGGTTCCGAGAACGGGGTGGTCTACGCCCTGAACCAGGAGAACGGCGAAGTGCTGTGGCAGACTTCGGTGCCGGGTGAAGTGGTGGCGAGCCCTGCCGTCGAAGATGGCCGGGTGGTGGTGCTGACCACCTCGGGCCGCCTGGTGGCGCTCGATACCGATGAAGGCAAGCTGCAGTGGACGCTGGCGGAAGAACAGCCGCCGTTGACCCTGCGCAGCGCCGGCGCCCCCATCATCACCAACGGCGCCGTGCTGTACGGCCGCGCCGATGGCAAGGTGGGCATCGCCCTGCTCAGCAATGGTCAGCCGGTGCGCCAGTCCAAGGTCGCCGACCCGCGCGGTGCCACCGAGCTGGATCGGATGGTCGATGTGGACGCCACCCCGCTGATCGCCGGCGATGAGCTCTATGCCATCGCCTATAATGGCCAGCTGATGGCGCGCAAGCTGATGACCGGTGACGAGGTATGGAAGCGCAAGTATTCCGGCTACCGCGACATGGCGGTGACCGGCAATGCCATCGTGCTGACCGACAGCCGCAGCCACCTGTTTGCGGTTGACCGTCGCAATGGTCTCGAGCTGTGGTCCAATACCCAGCTGGAAAACCGCACCGTGACTGCCCCCGTCATCCTGGGTGACTATGTGGTGGTCGGCGATGTGGAAGGTTACCTGTATTGGTTGGATCGTACCGACGGTACCATCAAGGCCATGCAGCAGCTCGACAGCAGTGGTCTGTACGCCGCCCCCCTGGTGGACGGTGACACCCTGTATGTGCAGAGCCGTGGCGGCAAGTTGTACGCTATCAAGCGTCCCTGATCGCCCGTCAATCTGAATATCCGGCTCCTGGTCTTCGGACCCGGAGCCTTTGTCGTCTTGAGAATGAGGCTTTTATGACTCCTGTAGTAGCCCTGGTGGGCCGCCCCAACGTGGGGAAATCCACCCTGTTTAACCGCCTGACCCGTACCCGGGATGCCCTGGTGGCTGACTTCCCCGGTCTGACCCGGGACCGCAAGTACGGCCAGGCGAAGTTGGGCGAGCTGGAATTTATCGTGGTGGATACCGGCGGTATCGATGGCACCGAAGAGGGGATCGAGCTGAAGATGGCCGAACAGTCCCTGCTGGCCATCGAAGAGGCCGACGTGGTGCTGTTCATGGTGGATGCCCGTGCCGGTTTGACCGCGGCGGATCAGGCCATCGCCGAGCACCTGCGCAAGACCCACAAGAAGGTGTTTCTGGTGGCCAACAAGACCGACGGCATCGACGGTGACTCCGCCGTGTCCGAGTTCTACGGTCTGGCCCTGGGCGAGGTCTACCAGATGGCGGCCGCCCACGGTCGTGGCGTACTGAGCCTTCTGGAGCTGGCGCTGGCACCCCATCTGGAGACCCTGGTCGACGCCGCCACACAAGAAACCGCGCAGGATGAGGAAGAAGAGGACTTCGATGAAGAAGCCCTGCTGCGCATGGTGGCTGCCGGTGAACTCGACACCAAGGAAGACACCAAGGAGACGCCGTTCGCCGATCTGCCCATCAAGTTTGCCATCGTCGGTCGCCCCAACGTCGGCAAGTCCACCCTGACCAACCGCATGCTGGGTGAAGATCGGGTCATCGTCTATGACATGCCGGGGACCACCCGCGACTCCGTCTACATCCCGATGGAGCGTGACGAGCAGAAGTACGTCATCATCGACACCGCTGGCGTGCGTCGTCGCGGCAAGGTGCACGAGACGGTGGAGAAGTTTTCCGTCATCAAGACCCTCAAGGCGATTGAAGATGCCAACGTCTGCCTGCTGGTGATCGACGCCCAGGAGACCATCACCGATCAGGACTTGAGCATCCTCGGTTTCGTGCTCAACACCGGCCGTTCCGTGGTACTGGTGGTGAACAAGTGGGATGGGCTGGATCAGAAGGTGAAAGAGGACGTCAAGAACGAGCTTGATCGTCGTCTGGGCTTCATCGACTTCGCCCGCGTACACTTCATCTCCGCCCTGCACGGCAGCGGGGTTGGCCACCTGTTCGAATCCATTCAGGAGGCCTACCAGTCCGCCACCCGTCGTACCAGCACCGCCATGCTGACCCGCATCATGCAGATGGCGCAGGAAGACCACCAGCCGCCGATGGTGAACGGTCGCCGGGTCAAGCTCAAATATGCCCACGCCGGTGGCTACAACCCGCCGCGCATCGTGATCCACGGCAACCAGCTCAACGACTTGCCGGATTCCTACAAGCGCTACCTGATCAACTACTTCCGCAAGTCGCTGAAGATCATGGGGACGCCGGTCCGGGTCGAGTTCCAGGAGTCTGCCAACCCGTTCGAGGGCAAGAAAAATACCCTGACCCTGAGCCAGGAGCGTCAACGCAAGCGCCTGCTCAAGGCCAAAGCCAAGAAATAAGGCCCAGCGGCTGCCCTCACCGGCAGCCGTTTTTTCTAGGACCAGGGGAGGGGAATGTGCAGTGGGTGGGCCCACTGCACATTCACTTTGCGAGGAGCCAACCATGAGTCACCTTCACTGCCCTGCCTGTCAGGGCGAGCTGGACAGTCGCAGCCGCGAGACCACCTGCAGCCAGTGCCAGGCCCGTTTCCAGATCCGGGCCCTCTGCCCGACCTGCCGGCAGGAGCTGGAGCGGCTCAAGGCCTGCGGCGCGGTGGATTACTTCTGCAATCACTGCAACAGCCTGGTATCGAAGCGGGCAGTGGTGTTTGAGGTGAGCCCGCTGGCGGGGAATTGAGGCGATAAAAAACCCGGCGATTGCCGGGTTTATGCTGTGTGTTCTGCTATCAGCAAGGTGAAGGAGCGGTTTCGGCGCCATATCTTGCGTTTGATGTCATTGAGCTTGAGTTTGCGTCTGGGGCTCCAGCCGCACTTTGCTTTTCTGACCAGTGTCGTTCTTCTGCGAGCTCGCATCTTGGTCTCCTCCCATTGGGTGGCCATCCCGGCCTTGGGTGATGATGGGAGCCTATCTGAAAGTGCTGTCATCCCGAGTGCAAGTGGATGAAATAGCGCGATAAAAACAATTTCGGATAGGCTCCGGTATGGTCGGATGGTAACAGAGAAACCACCCGAAAAACAAACCTGTCAACAAGGGATCAGCGCAGGGTGATCTGCTTGACCACTTCGGCGATGACGGTGGGGCGTTCGGCACTGGGCGGCTCGCTGCTGTCATCATCGTCCAGCTCTTCACGGCGGTGGGCTTTCTGCTGCTCGTTGTCGAGCCAGAGCAGGCTCTGGTAGTACTGGCGCACGTTGTTGACGTAGTTGCGCGCCTCGCCGCCACGGGCATAACCGTAGCGTACCTTGCGATGCCAGCGCGACTGCTGCAGCAGCGGCAGCACCTCTTTCACGTCGCTCCAGGCATCGGGATTCTTGCCGAGCTCCTTGGTCAGGCGGCGGGCATCCATCATGTGACCGTAACCGATGTTGTAGGCGGTGAGGGCAAACCACACCTTTTCGTCATCGGGCACCGAGGCGGGCACCTTCTCCATCATCTGCTCCAGATAACGGGCGCCGCCCTTGATGCTCTCCTCCGGGTGCAGCCGGTTGTTGACCCCCATCGCCTTGGCGGTGGGCTCGGTCAGCATCATCATGCCGCGCACCCCGGTGTAGGAGCGCGCCTCCGGATCCCAGTGGGATTCCTGATAGCTGATGGCGGCCAGCAGGCGCCAGTCCACCACGTTGGCGTGGGTCTTGAACAGATCCTGATACTTGGGCAGCAGGCTCTTGGCCCGCTGCAGGAAGGTGCGGGTGTCGACGAAGTCGAAATTCTGCACGTGGCCGAAGTACTTCTCGTCGAGCTTGGCGATGGCGCCGTCCATGAAGCGCTGGCCGAAGAAGTCGATGATGCTGGCGTAGAGGCTGTCGTCCGGCAGCTTGGTCATGGCCCAGGCCACGGTCTGGTTCTTGGCCAGGGTCATCCCCTCGGTGAGCTCGGGGTAGTAGCGCTGGGTGCGGGCCAGCACGGTATCCTGCACCACCGTGTAGTCAATCTTGCCGTCGGCCACCTGCTTGAGCAGCTCCTCCACATCGGCATCCCGATTGGTGCTCCACTTCAGGTTGGGGTACTGCTTGGCGAGCTCCTTGAGCAGATCTTCGCCGGTGGAACCGGCCGGCACCACTATGTTGCCCTTGAGATCGCCGATGTCCTTGGGCTTGGGAGAACCGTTGCGATAGACCAGCTTGGGGGAGACCTGGTAGAAGCCGGGGCCGAAGCGAAACAGCTGGCGCCGCTCCGGGGTGACCACGATGGCGGCGGCAGCCAGATCCAGCTTGCCCTTTCTCAGCAGTTCCACCAGCTCGGCGGTGGAGTAGACCGGCACTATGGTCAGCTTGACCCCCAGCCAGTCGGCATAACTCTGCGCCAGCTCGTAATCGAACCCCTGGGCGGTGTCGTCACGCTGGTAATAAGAGGTGGGGCCGTAGATGGTACCAACCCGGATCTCGCCTCGCTGGCGGATCTGCTCCAGCTGGCTGGAGGGGGTGTAGAAGTCGCAACCGACCAGGGTCAGCAGCAACGTCAGCCCGATAAACAGTCGAAAAATGCAGCGCAAGTAGGTGAGTACCCTTGTTGAAAAAATCGGCATTTGTCAAAAAAGAGGCACCTTTATACCAGAGAGTGTGCACCGAGTCACACTGGGCAAAACAAGAAAAACGTTTGTCCGGCATGGGCCTGATCCCTATAATACGCGCGTCTCAATTCCCCCCCACTTCAACACTTGGTGAGAAAGGTCATATGGATATCTTGCGTGGTGCCCCCGCACTGTCTGAGTTTCGTGTCCAAAAACTGCTGCAACGCTTCGCGCAGATGAAACAGGAGAGAGGAGTAGAGATAGAGGATGTCTATGCCGAATACGTGCACTTTGCCGAGCTCTCGAGCCCGCTGTCGCCCCCGGAGCGAGCGACCTTGGGCCAGCTCCTGCGCTACGGCCCGACCATCCCCGAACACACCCCCAGCGGTCAGCTGTTTCTCGTTACCCCCCGCCCCGGCACTATCTCCCCCTGGTCTTCCAAAGCAACCGACATCGCCCACAACTGCGGCCTGAATCAGGTCAAGCGGCTCGAACGCGGTATCGCCTATTACGTGCAGGCCAAGGGTGAGCTGAGCGCCGCCCAGCGTGCCGACGTGGCCGCCGTGCTGCACGACCGCATGATGGAGACGGTGTTTGGCGAGATGAACGAGGCCGCCGCCCTGTTTGCCCATCACGAGCCGCGCCCCTTCACCCAGGTGGATGTGCTGGGCGGTGGTCGCGCCGCGCTGGCCGAGGCCAACGTGGCGCTCGGTCTGGCACTGGCCGATGACGAGATAGACTACCTGGTGGAGAACTTCACCAGGCTGGGTCGCAACCCCAACGACATCGAGCTCTACATGTTTGCCCAGGCGAACTCCGAGCACTGCCGCCACAAGATCTTCAACGCCGACTGGACCATCGACGGTGAGCAGCAGCCCAAGTCGCTGTTCAAGATGATCAAGAACACCTTCGAGCAGACACCGGATCATGTCCTGTCTGCCTATAAAGACAACGCCGCCGTGATGGAAGGGAGCCAGGGTGGCCGCTTCTTCCCAAGCCCCGCCAGCGGCGAGTATCACTATCATCAGGAGCGCGTCGACATCCTGATGAAGGTGGAGACCCACAACCACCCGACCGCCATCTCCCCGTTCCCGGGCGCCGCCACCGGCTCCGGCGGCGAAATTCGCGATGAGGGTGCCACCGGTCGCGGTGCCAAGCCCAAGGCGGGTCTGGTGGGCTTCTCGGTCTCCAACCTGCGCATCCCCGGCTTCGAGCAGCCCTGGGAGCAGGATTTCGGCAAGCCGAGCCGCATCGTCAGCGCGTTTGACATCATGCAGGAGGGGCCGCTCGGCGGCGCCGCCTTCAACAACGAGTTCGGCCGTCCGGCCATTCTCGGCTACTTCCGTACCTTCGAAGAGCAGGTGCCGAGCCACAACGGCGTCGAGGTGCGCGGTTACCACAAGCCCATCATGCTGGCAGGCGGTATCGGCAACATCCGCAGCGAGCACGTCCAGAAAGGGGAGATCCCGGTGGGGGCAGCCCTCATCGTGCTGGGTGGCCCGGCCATGAACATCGGTCTGGGTGGCGGCGCCGCATCAAGCATGGCCTCCGGCCAGTCGGCAGAAGATCTCGACTTTGCCTCGGTGCAGCGCGATAACCCCGAGATGGAGCGCCGTTGCCAGGAGGTGATCGACCGCTGCTGGCAGCTGGGTGACGACAACCCCATCGTCTTCATCCATGACGTGGGCGCCGGGGGCCTCTCCAATGCCATGCCGGAGCTGGTGAGCGACGGCGATCGCGGTGGTCGTTTCTCCTTGCGCGCCATTCCGAACGACGAGCCGGGCATGAGCCCGCTCGAGATCTGGTGCAACGAATCCCAGGAGCGCTACGTACTGGCGGTGGCCAAGGAGAAGCTGCCGCTGTTCAAGGCGCTGTGCGAGCGCGAGCGCGCCCCCTATGCCGTCATCGGCACCGCCACCGAAGAGAAGCATCTCACTCTCTCGGATGAGCACTTTGACAACCACCCCATCGACCTGCCGCTGGACGTGCTGCTGGGCAAGACTCCCAAGATGCACCGCGAGGTTGCAAGCCTGCCGGCGCAGGGCAAGCCGCTGGCGCTCGATGGCATCACCCTGGGCGAGGCTGCCGAGCGGGTGCTGCGTCTGCCTACCGTGGCGGAGAAGTCCTTCCTCATCACCATCGGCGATCGCAGCGTGACCGGTCTGGTCAACCGCGACCAGATGGTCGGCCCCTGGCAGATCCCGGTGGCTGACTGCGCCGTCACCGCCGCCACCTACGACAGCTACCACGGTGAAGCCATGTCCATGGGCGAGCGCACCCCGGTGGCGCTGCTCTCCCACGCCGCCTCCGCTCGCATGGCGGTGGCGGAAGCGCTCACCAACCTGGCGCCGGCCCACATCGGCTCGCTCAAGCGGGTCAAGCTCTCCGCCAACTGGATGGCCGCCGCCAGTCACCCGGGCGAAGATGCCGGCCTCTACGAGGCGGTCAAAGCGGTGGGCGAGGAGCTCTGCCCGGCCCTTGGCATTACCATCCCGGTGGGCAAGGACTCCATGTCCATGAAGACCCGCTGGCAGCAGGATGGCAAGGAGCACAGCGTCACCTCGCCGCTCTCCCTGCTCATCTCGGCCTTTGCCCGGGTGGAGGACGTGCGCAATACCGTCACGCCGCAACTGCGTACCGATCTCGGTGAGACCGACCTTATCCTCATCGACCTTGGCAATGGCAAGCAGCGCCTCGGCGCCTCCGCCCTGGCCCAGGTCTATCGCCAGCTGGGTGACAAGGCGCCGGATCTGGACAACCCGGTCCAGCTCAAGGGCTTCTTCAACGCCATCCAGGCGCTGGTGAGCGATCGCAAACTCGTCGCCTACCACGACCGCTCCGACGGCGGCCTGTTCGTCACCCTGGTGGAGATGGCCTTCGCCGGTCACTGCGGCCTCGACCTGCAGCTGGATCGCATTGGCGGCGAACTGCTGCCGGCCCTGTTCAACGAAGAGCTGGGCGCCGTCATCCAGGTGCGCCGTGAAGACAAGGAAGCGGTGATGACCCTGCTGGCCGGTCACGGCCTGGCCGCTTGCTCCCACGTGCTCGGCACGGTGCGCGAGGGGGATCTCATTACCCTGCGGCGGGCTGGTCAGGAGGTTTACCGCGCCAGCCGCACCGCCCTGCGTACCATCTGGGGCGAGACCAGCTGGCAGATGCAGCGCCTGCGCGACAACCCGGAGTGCGCGGATCAGGAGCATGCCGCCCGTCAGGACGCAGCCGATCCTGGCCTGCAGGCCAAGCTCAGCTACAACCCGGCCGAGGACGTGGCGGCACCCTACATTGCCCGCGGGGTCTCCCCCCGTCTGGCGGTGCTGCGCGAGCAGGGGGTCAACTCCCACGTGGAGATGGCGGCGGCGTTTGACCGCGCCGGCTTTGCGGCGGTAGACGTGCACATGAGCGACATCCTCGAGGGGCGCATCAAGCTGGACGCGTTCCAGAGCCTGGTAGCCTGTGGCGGCTTCTCCTACGGCGACGTGCTGGGGGCGGGGGAAGGCTGGGCCAAGTCCATCCTGTTCAACGACGGTGCCCGCGATCAGTTCCAGCGCTTCTTCGAGCGTGGCGATACCCTCTCCCTGGGTGTGTGCAACGGTTGCCAGATGATGTCCAACCTGCGCGAACTGATCCCGGGTGCCGATCTGTGGCCGCGCTTCGTGCGCAACCGCTCCGAGCGCTTTGAGGCCCGCTTCAGCCTGGTGGAAGTGCAGGACTCCCCGTCGGCCTTCTTCGCCGGCATGGCGGGCTCGGTGATGCCGATTGCCGTCTCCCACGGGGAAGGGCGAGTGGAAGTGCGCGATGCCGCTCACCTGGCCGCGCTGCAACAGAGCGGGCTGGTGGGGCTGCGTTTCGTCGACAACCGCGGTCAGGTGACCGAGCAGTACCCGGCCAACCCGAACGGCGCACCGGCGGGTATCACCGCAGTGACCACCACCGACGGTCGCGCCACCATCATGATGCCGCACCCGGAGCGGGTGTTCCGCACCGTGGCCAACTCCTGGCACCCGGACAACTGGGGCGAGGACGGCGCCTGGATGCGGATGTTCCGCAACGCCCGGGTACGTCTGGGTTAAGCGCGCAACGAAAACAAAAAACCGGCCCCTGTGGCCGGTTTTTTTATGGGAGTGAGACAAGTAAAGGGCGTTGCAGGACGGAAGGGAAGCGGGGGAAAAGGGCGAGGCAGACAGCGCGCTGCTGCTTCATGGTGCCGCCACTTCGAAGATGAGAGGGGGGGGCGGTAGTTGTAGCGGGGCATGGGGCTGTGGGCCGACGGTCGAGAAAGATAACGTTTCGTCCTGCTCAGGCTTCCGAGAGGCGAGGTGGGGACTCGGCGAGGCGCGCTGGGCTGATAAAAAAACCGGCCACTTGGGCCGGTTTTTTGGGGGGCGTGAAATCAGTGCAGCACCACGTGCTGGAAGCCCTGCACCAGGCTGATGACCGGCTGGGGATAGAGACCCAGTGCCACCACCAGCGCTGCGGAGAGCAGTACCACCAGACCACCGGAGGTGATGGCCCAGTCCCCCTTGGCGTCGCGCAGTTGCATGCCGGGCTCGCGCAGATAGAGGGTGACCATGACCCGCAGGTAGTAGTAAAGACCCAGCGCACTGCCAAGCACGATGGCGCCGGAGAGCCACCACAGCTTCGCATCGACGGTTACCCCGATCAGGTAGAACTTGCCGATGAAGCCGAGCGTCATGGGGATACCGGCCAGCGAGAGCATCATCACGGTCAGCACGGCGGTCAGGTAGGGACGACGCCAGAACAGGCCGCGGTAGCTGTGCAGGGAGTCTGCATCCTTGCCGCGATAGGGGCTGGACATCATGCTGATGACGCCGAAGGCCCCCAGGCTGGTGAACAGATACATCAGCAGATAGACGCCGGCCGCTTCCACCGGCATCTGGCCGAGACGGCTCGCCACGATCACCGCCAGCAGGTAACCGAAGTGGGAGATGGAGGAGTAACCCATCATCCGCTTGATGTTGGTCTGCAGCAGAGCCAGCAGGTTGCCGATGACGATGGAGACCACCGCCATGGCGGCCAGCAGCCAGTGGATCATGGGATCCGCGGCGGCGGGCACCGCCAGGTAGAAGCGCAGCAGCACGCAGAACACCGCGATCTTGCTGACGGTGGCGAGGAAGGTGGCCACCGGGGCCGGCGCCCCTTCGTACACGTCCGGGGTCCAGAGGTGGAATGGCGCCAGGGAGAGCTTGAAGGCAAAGCCGACCAGCATCAGACCCAGACCGCCCATCAGCAGCGGGTGGTGGGCCGGGGTGGTGGCCAGGGTCAGCCCCAGATCGCTGAAGCTCAGGCTGCCGGCCTGGGCATAGAGCAGCGCCATGCCGAACAGCAGGAAGGCGGTGGCGGCGGCGGAGAGCACCATGTACTTGATGCTGGCCTCCAGCGAGTGGCGCTCGCGATAGGCGTAGCCCACCAGACCGAACATCGGCAGGGTCAGCATCTCGATCCCGATGAACAGGGAGGCGAGGTGACGGGAGCCGGCCAGCACCAGGCCACCGGCGGTGGCGATCAGCAGCAGCAGGTAGAACTCTTCCCGGTTGTCCGGATAACCCTTGAGCCAGGAGCGGCCGAAGGTACAGGTCGCCAGGGCACCGATGAGCACCAAGCCCATGTAGAAGACGGCGTAGCCATCGATCTGCAGCAGCGGGGTGACCCCCTGATCTCCCTGTGCCATCACGATGGGTAGGGAGAAGAGCGCCAGGTTGAGGCCAGCGATGGTGACCACGAAGGCGGTGTCATCGCACCGTTTCCAGGCGATGGCCAGCATCAGGGCCACCATGGCCCCGGTTGTCAGCAACAGGGGCAGCAGGGCCAGCAGTTGCGAAGCGGTGAAGGTCATTGCAGTGCTCCTGTAATGGACAAGGAAGGCAACAGGGCCAGCGGTTTAACAGCGGTCACTCTCATTGCAATGCTCCTGCGAAGGGCAGGGCGTACCAGTGCAGCACGCTCAGCAGGCTGTTGCCCGCGGTGTCGAGCACAGGTTGGGGATAGACACCGAGCAGCACCAAGAGACCGGCAATGGTCATCATCATCACCAGTTCGCGGCTGTCGAGCCCCTTGAGGACGCTCTCGTCCTTGGGGGTACCGAAGCAGGCGCGCTGCAGCATGATGAGGGAATAGACCGAGGCCAGCACCAGCCCGAAGGTGGCGATGATGGTGAGCACGGGGGCAACCTGGAAGCTGCCGATGAGGATCAGGAACTCGCCGACGAAGTTGCCGGTGCCCGGCATCCCCAGAGAGGCGACCGAGAAGAACAGCATCACGCCGGGCAGGTAGCGCAGACGGCCCCACAGCCCGCCCATCAGACGCAGGTCGCGGGTGTGCAGACGCTCGTAGAGCTGACCGCACAGGATGAAGAGGCCGGCGGCGGAGAGGCCGTGGGCGATCATCTGTACCACGGCGCCCTGCAGGGCCAGCTCGCTGCCGGAGTAGATGGCGATCATCACGAAGCCCATGTGGGAGATGCTGGTGTAGGCCACCAGCCGCTTGATGTCGGTCTGGGCGAACGCCACGATGGCGCCGTAGACGATGCCGATGAGACCCAGCACCATGGCGTAGGGGGCAAATTCGGCGGACGCCTCGGGGAACAGCGGCAGGGCGAAGCGCAGCAGACCGTAGGCGGCGGTTTTCAGCAGGATCCCCGCCAAGTCCACGGAACCCGCGGTCGGTGCCTGGCTGTGGGCATCCGGCAGCCAGCCATGCAGCGGTACCAGCGGCATCTTGACCGCGAAGGCGATGAAGAAGCCCAGCATCAGCAGCCACTGCACGCCCTTGCTCATCGGGGTGTTCAGCAAGTCCTGATAGTCAAAGGTGAACACGCCGGTGGCGGCATGGTGAGTCAGCACCAGGCCCAGGATGGCGACCAGCATGATGAGGCCGCTGACCTGGGTGTAGATGAAGAACTTGGTGGCGGCGTTGATCCGGGATTTGCCGTCGGTGACCGAGTGGCCCCACAGCGCAATCAGGAAGTACATCGGTACCAGCATCATCTCCCAGAAGAAGAAGAAGAGGAACAGATCCAGCGCCATGAAGACGCCGAGTACGCCACCCAAAATCCACAACAGGTTGAGGTGGAAGAAGCCGATGCGCTGCACGATTTCCTTCCAGGAACAGAGGATGGCCAGCACGCCGATGAAGCAGGTGAGGATCACCATCAACAGCGACAAACCATCCACTGCCAGGTGCAATGAGATGCCGAAGCGGGGGATCCAGGGCAGTTGCAGTTCGGCGGCCCAGACGGGCACGCCGCCCTGGGCAGCCAAGGTGAAGTCACCGCTCCACCAGATGGCGCAGGAGAGCAGCAGGCAGGCGCTCATCGACAGCAGGGCGACCCAGCGTACGAAGTACTCGCCGAATCGCTCGGTCTGCCAACAGAGCAGACCGCCGATGAAGGGTATTAACAAGATCCAGAGTAAGGTCACGATATCAGCTCTCGTCTATGTTCTAGTCACTGTGCAGGCCCGTGGGCCTGCTGCGAGTTCAGGGGCTGCATCACGGGATCAGCCGAGCAGCAGCAGGGCCAGGATCAGGGCGGCGCCCATCCCCATGGAGGCTGCATACCAGCGCAACTTGCCGGAAACGGTCCAGGCCAACAGCTGGTGGCCACTCTGTGCCAGCCAGGCCGGCAGGTTCATCATCCAGTCCAGCGGATCCTTGCCGAGCAGCCGGGTCGCCAGCAGATACGGCTTGACCCACAGCTGATCGTAAAGCCAGTCAAAGCCCCAGGCATTGAACCAGAGAGTGCTGAGCAACTTGCCCGGCGCGCTGTTGGCCACGCTGCTGGCCAGGCGGCGCTCGCCCAGGAACAGGAAGGCGGCCAGGGCAATGCCGGCGATGGCGATGACGGCGGAGGTGATCTCCAGCCCATGGCGCCCCTCTTCGATGTGATCCCCCGGCCCTGCCGGCAGTACCCCCGCCAGCGGCGGTACGATCAAGGCACCGATACCGGTGGAGAGCACCAGCAGGACCAGCAGCGGCAGCTGATGGGCCAGGCCGTGACCGGCGTGAGCCTGGGTCTGCTCCTTGCCGTGGAAGGCGATGAAGATCAGGCGGAAGGTGTAGAGGGAGGTGAGGAAGGCACCGCCCAGACCGGCCCACAGCAGGGCGCTCTGGCCACTGGCCTGCACCTGCCACAAAATGGCGTCTTTACTGTAGAAACCGGCGGTCACCAGCGGCAGCGCGGCCAGGGCCGAGCCCCCCACCAGGAAGCAGGCATAGACCAGCGGCAGGCTCTTGCGCAGGCCCCCCATCTTGAAGATGTTCTGCTCGTGGTGGGTCGCGACGAGCACGGCACCGGCGGAGAGGAACAAGAGCGCCTTGAAGAAGGCGTGGGTCATCAGGTGGAAGATGGCCCCTTCCCAGGCGCCAACACCGAGGGCCAGGAACATGTAGCCGATCTGGCTCATGGTGGAGTAAGCCAGGATCCGCTTGATGTCGGTTTGCACCAGGGCGGCAAAGCCTGCCAGCACCAGGGTGATGGCACCGACCAGCGCCACCAGATGCAGGATCTCGGGGGCCAGCAGGAACAGACCGTGGGTACGGGCGATGAGATAGACACCGGCGGTCACCATGGTGGCCGCGTGGATCAGCGCCGAGACCGGGGTCGGGCCCGCCATGGCATCCGCCAGCCAGGTTTGCAGCGGCAGCTGGGCCGACTTGCCGACGGCGCCACCGAGCAGCATCAGACAGGCAAACGACAGGGCAGGGGAACCCTCGGCAAACATCAGCGGTGCGCGTACCAGCAACTCGTGAATGTTGAGGGTACCCAGCTCCCGGTAGAGGACGAACAGACCGATGGCGAGGAACACGTCGCCGACCCGGGTCACCACGAACGCCTTGAGAGCGGCGGCGCCGTTGGCCGGATTGCGGTAGTAGAAGCCGATCAGCAGGTAGCTGCATAGCCCCACCCCTTCCCAGCCGAGGTAGACGAACAGCAGGTCATCGGCCAGCACCAGAAACACCATGCTGGTGATGAACAGGTTGGTGTAGGTGAAGAAGCGCGAATAGCCCTCTTCCCCGCGCATGTACCAGGAGGCAAACAGGTGGATGAAGAAACCCACCCCGGTGACCACGCCGAGCATGGTCAGCGACAGACCGTCCAGCGCCAGGCGGAAGGTGGGGGTGAATTTACCCACCGAGATCCACTGCCACAGGGTCTGGGTATAGACGCCGCCCGTTGGCATGGTGTTGAGGAAATCGATGCCGACCCACAGCGTAGTGAGGGCCGACAGCCCTATGCTGCCGACGCCGATGAGCGCAGCAGTGCGCTCGCCGAAACGACCGATGGAGAAGGCCAGCACCAGCCATCCCAGCAGCGGAAACAGAAAAGTCAGGTATAGGAGGCTCATCCGCGCATCTCGCTCACAGTGTCCACGTTGAGGGTGTGGTAACGACGATAGAGCAGCAGTAACAGGGCGAGGCCGATACTGGCCTCCGCTGCCGCCAGAGAAATCACCAGTATGTACATGATCTGGCCATCAGCCTGGGCCCAGCGGCTGCCCGCCACCACGAATGCCAGTGCCGACGCGTTCATCATGATCTCGATACTCATGAGGATAAACAGCAAGTTGCGACGTATCAGCAGGCCACACAGGCCGATACAGAACAGCACGGCAGCCAGCAGCAGACCGTGTTCCATCGGGATTCCGTTCATCATTGACCTCCTTCTTGAGACGGATGTGCCGAGGCTTTTGGCACGGAGAGCACTTCCCCGCTCTTGTCTTCACGGCCCAGGTGATAGGCGGTGACCAGACCCGCCAGCAGCAGGATGGAGGCAAGCTCCACCGCCAGCACGTAAGGACCGAACAGGGCGATGCCGACCGCTTTGGCACTGACGTCGGTCAGACCGAGTTCACCGCCGGTGACCCCGAGAATGCCGTAGGCCAGAAAACCCAGCAGAATGAGCGAAAGCAGGCCGGGGCCTACCCAAGTGGTGGGGGTGAGCCAGTTCTTTTCCTGATCCTGAGCCGAGCCCAGGTTCAGCATCATCACCACGAACACGAACAGCACCATGATGGCGCCCGCATAGACGATCACTTGCAGGGCGCCCGCGAAGGAGGCGCCCAGGCAGAAGAAGATCATGGCCACGGCGATGAGGGAGATAATGAGATTGAGCAGCGCGTGCATCGGATTGCTGGTGCTGATCACCCGCAGCGTGCTGTAAATGGCGACCAGGGCCGCGGCATAGAATGCCAGTTCCATGATTGACTCCTCAGGGCAGCAGGCTCTTGACATCGATGGGCTTGGCTTCGTTCTCGGCATCCCCTTTCGGCTTGCCGTCGATGGCCATCCCGCTCATGCGGTAGAAGTTGTAATCCGGATACTTGCCGGGGCCGCTTATCAGCAGATCTTCCTTCTCGTACACCAGATCCTGGCGGCGGTACTCACCCATCTCGAAATCCGGCGTCAGCTGGATGGCGGTGGTGGGGCAGGCCTCTTCGCACAGGCCGCAGAAGATGCAGCGGGAGAAGTTGATGCGAAAGAACTCCGGATACCAGCGACCATCTTCCCGCTCGGATTTCTGCAGCGAGATGCAGCCGACCGGGCAGGCCACCGCACACAGGTTGCAGGCCACGCAGCGCTCGTCGCCATCCGGATCGCGGGTCAGCACGATGCGGCCGCGATAGCGGGGCGCCGCATAGACGGCTTGTTCCGGATAGTTGAGGGTCTCGCGGGGGCTCCAGGCATGGGAGAACACCATCCCCAGGCTACGCAATTGGGTGCCGACACCCTTGATGATGTTAATAATTTTCATAGTCGTGCCTCACTGCACATTCATCAGCACCACAGCCCGTCCCGGCTGCATCCCGAGCGGGATGCAGGGCGGCGGGCAAGCAGACGTTCCAGCCAAACGGCATCACAATTTTTCTGTCCATTGCGGCCTCACTGCGCATTCATCAGCACCACGGCGCCGGTGACCAGCATGTTGAGCAGGGTCAGCGGCAGGCAGACTTTCCAGCCAAACGACATCACCTGGTCAAAGCGGGGGCGGGGCAGGGAGGCCCGCAGCAGGATGAAGAACACCATGAAACAGGCGGTCTTCAGGGCAAACCAGATGAAAGGCGGCAGCCAGGGGCCGTGCCAGCCACCGAAGAACAGGGTTACGATGAGCGAAGAGATCAGCACGATGCCGATGTACTCGCCCACGAAGAACAGACCCCATTTCATGCCCGCATACTCGATGTGATAACCGTCGGCGAGCTCCTGCTCGGCCTCCGGCTGGTCAAACGGATGGCGGTGGGTGACGGCGACGCCGGCAAACAGGAAGGTGATGAAGCCCAGGATCTGGGGGATCACGTTCCACAGTCCTGCCTGGGCTTCCACGATATCCCGCAGGTTGAAGCTGCCGGTCTGGATGACGATACCCATCAAGGAGAGGCCCAGGAACACCTCGTAGGAGAGGGTCTGAGCCGAGGCGCGCAGGCTGCCGAGCAATGAGTACTTGTTGTTGCTCGACCAGCCGGCGAACAGCACGGCGTAGACCGCCAGCCCTGCGATGGCCAGGATGTAGAGCAGCCCCACGTTGAGGTCCGCCACGCCCCAGGTGGGGGTGATCGGCACCACCGCAAACGCCAGAATGAAGGCGGTAAAGGCGATGATGGGGGCCAGCACGAAGATCCGGCGATCGGCGAATGGCGGGATCCAGTCCTCTTTGAAGAACATCTTGATCATGTCGGCCGCCAGCTGCAGCAGGCCGAAGGGGCCTACCCGGTTGGGGCCGTAACGATCCTGCCACAGCGCCAGCAGACGGCGTTCGATGAAGCTCATGAAGGCGCCGGCCCCCACGATCCCCACCAGCACGATCAATGCCTTGCCGATTTCCAGCAACAGATCGATCAGAGAGTCACTCATGCGATGGCCTCCTGCAGGTTAGCGAGATATTGCTGGTGCAGGGCGGTCGGCAGACCGTTGACACCGAGCGGCAGACCCACCAGACCTGCGGTCAGATGCTCGCTCAGACGCAGGGTCAGCCGCCAGTGGTGGCCACCCCAGGAGAAGGCGACCTGGCTGCCGGCACTGAGGGCGAGACGGTTGGCGTCGGCCGGGTTCAGCACCAGCACGGGCTCGCTCATGCGGGCCTGGATGACCGGGCTTCTGGCAGACAGCTCTTCGCCGCCAAACAGCTGGTCATAGCTCACCACCTGCAGCGCCTCTTTGGCGCTGAACGGGGCGGGGACGGTGTCGAACCAGCCGAGGCTGTCCTCGCCCGCTTCCAGCAGACGGCGACCGGGATCCCCGGCGCGCAGGTTGCCACCCACTTCATCCTGGAACTTGTTCCAGGCGGACGGGGAGTTCCAGCCCGGCGCCCAGGCGAACGGCACCTGTTGCAGCGGCTGGCGGGCACCGGCGTAGCCTTCCATGGAGAAGTTGAAGGGCGAGTCGGGATCCTGGGCGACTCTGGGCTCGCTCACGTTCTGATCCGCCAGCATGGAGGTACGGCCACTGTAGCGGTGCGGCTCGCGGGCGAGCTTCATGCCACGGATGCGCAGACCCGCGTTGGGTGCGGCCTCGCGCATGCTGGTCAGCAGCGGGGCGCTGGCGGCGCAGGCACTGCTCACCTCGTCGAAGGTGTTCCAGCGCAGCGGTTTGCGATCCAGCACGCCTTGCAGGGCGGCCAGCCAGCGCCAGCTCTCACGCACCTGGATGTCGGCGTCGTAGAAGGCGGGGGCATAAACCTGGAAGAAACGCTGGGCGCGGCCTTCCATGTTGATGAGGGTACCGTCGGCCTCGGCGAAGCTGGCGGCAGGCAGCACCAGGTTCGCCTTCTGGGCTGTGCCGGTGTCCTGATGGTCGACCACCAGCAGGTGCTGCAGACGGTCGATGGCGGCATCGACACGGCTGCGCGGTGCGCGGCGGTAGAGATCGTTCTCGAGCATCACCAGCGCGAGCTTCTCTTCTCTTTCGATACGCTCGAGGGCGGCTTCCAGCGGGGCGGCATTGCCGGCCAGCATGGCCAGCCCCAGGCTGTTGGTCTCCTGAGCGACCAGAGCGAGCTCCACGGCCTGGCCACGGCCCTTGAGGGCGCGGGCGATGTTGCTGGCTGCCTCAAGCAGCGCCTGGCTGCGGGCACCGGTGCCGGCGATGATGAGCGGCTTCTTGGCGTTGCCGAGCAGCGCGGCCCAGCTGGCGGCCAGGGTCTGCTGCTCGGGGGCGAGATCGGTCAGGGCAGGGGCGCTGCCATCGAGCAGATGGGCGATGGCAAAGCCGAGGCGCGCCTGATCCGCGTGGGGAGCGTGCAGGGTGCCGCTCGCCACGTCGTCCAGTCGGGTGCTGTCCAGGCTGGTGATCAGCAGCGGGTAGCGCTCGTTCTGGGCCAGGGTCTGCACCGCGGCGACCTGCCACAGATCCACCTTCAGCTTACGGGCGATTTCGCGGCCCTTGCCCTTGACGGCCTGACGCAGAGCCAGGGCGATGCGGGCGGCGGTCTGGGTGACATCCTCGCCGAGCACCAGCACGGCATCGGCCTCTTCCATGTCACGCAGGCTGGGGGTGCGCACGCCGCCGTGCTGCAGGATCTGCAGCATCTTCTGCAGGCATTCCCATTCGCTTTGCTCGACGCCGCTGTAGAAGTTGGCGGCCCCCACCAGTTCGCGCAGAGCGAAGTTGCTCTCAAGCGACGCGCGGGGCGAGCCGATGCCGATGACGCCGGCGGCGGTGCGCAGGGCATCGGCAGCACGGTTCAGGGCACCGTCCACCGTGATGGCCAGCTTGTCACTGCCATCCTGCAGCAGGGGCTGGCGCGGGCGGTCGGTCAGATTGACGTGACCGTAGCCGAAGCGGCCGCGGTCACACAGGAAGTAGTGGTTCAGTGCGCCGTGATAACGGTTCTCGATGCGGCGCAGTTCGCCATAACGCTCACCCGGGCTGATGTTGCAGCCGACCGAGCAGCCTTGGCAGATGCTGGGGGCGAACTGCATGTCCCACTTGCGGTTGTAGCGCTCGGAGTGGGTCTTGTCGGTGAACACGCCGGTAGGGCAGACCTCCACCAGGTTGCCGGAGAACTCGCTCTCCAGGGTGCCGTCCTCGACCCGGCCGAAGTAGACGTTGTCGTGGGCGCCGTAGACCCCGAGGTCCTCGCCGCCGGCGTAGTCCTTGTAGTAACGGACGCAGCGATAGCAGGCGATGCAGCGGTTCATCTCGTGGTTGATGAAGGGGCCCAGATCCTGATTCTGGTGGGTGCGTTTGGTGAAACGGTAGCGGCGGCTGTTGTGGCCGGTCATCACCGTCATGTCCTGCAGGTGGCAGGAGCCACCCTCTTCGCACACCGGGCAGTCGTGGGGGTGGTTGGTCATCTGCCACTCCACCACCGTCTTGCGGAACTCCTTCGCCTCTTCATCTTCGATGGAGATATAGGTGCCATCGGTGGAGGGGGTCATGCAGGACATGACCAGGCGGCCGCGCTTGTCGTCGGCATTCTGATACTGTTTCACCGCACACTGGCGGCAGGCGCCGACGCTACCGAGCGCCGGGTGCCAGCAAAAATAGGGGACGTCCAGACCAAGGGACAGACAGGCTTGCAGCAGGTTATCTGCCCCGTCTACCTCGTACTCTTTACCGTCTACATGAATGGTGGCCATACAACTTCCCTGACTTCAATGAGATAAATTCTTTGGCTCGCGCCGGTTCAGCGGGCCCGCGGCGGGCGCCCTGCGTGCCTTACCAGCGCTCGCCCAGCAGGTTGGGCTGGATACCCTTGAGCTGCTTGCGATTATCCTGCGGCGCCTTGACGCCGGCCTCGAATTCCGACCGGAAATACTTCATCGCACTGCCCAGCGGCTCGATGGCGCCAGGGGCATGGGCGCAGAAGGTCTTGCCTGGGCCGAGGAAGCTGACCAGCTGCTCCAGGGTGGCGAGATCCCCTGGCTGACCCTCGCCCCGCTCCAGCGCACGCAGCAGCTTGACGCTCCAGGGCAGGCCGTCGCGGCAGGGAGTGCACCAGCCGCAAGACTCGCGGGCGAAGAACTCTTCCATGTTGCGCAGCAGGGAGACCATGTTGATGCTGTCATCCACCGCCATGGCAAGGCCCGTGCCCATCCGGGTGCCGACCTTGCCGATGCCGCCGGCGTACATCTGGGCATCCAGGTGCTCGGGCAGCAGGAAGCCGGTACCGGCACCGCCGGGTTGCCAGGCTTTCAGGCGATAGCCGGGCTTCATGCCGCCGGCATAGTTTTCGAACAGCTCGCGGGCGGTGATGCCAAACGGCAGCTCCCACAGGCCGGGGTTGTTGACCTTGCCGGAGAAGCCCATCAGCTTGGTGCCGTGATCTTCCGAACCTGGCAGCGACAGCCCCTGATACCAGGCCACACCGTTGCCGATGATGGCGGGCACGTTGCACAGGGTCTCGACGTTGTTGACGCAGGTGGGCTTTCCCCAGACGCCGGAAACGGCGGGGAAGGGGGGCTTGGCGCGCGGGTTGGCGCGGCGCCCTTCCAGGGAGTTGATGAGCGCCGTCTCTTCGCCGCAGATGTAACGACCCGCGCCGGTGTGGACGAACAGCTCGAAGTCAAAGCCCGAGCCCAGGATGTTCTTGCCGAGCAGACCGGCAGCCTTGGCCTCCTCCACCGCGCGGCGCAGGTTGGCTGCGGCATCGACGTACTCACCGCGCAAAAAGATGTAGCCACGGTAGGCCTTGAGGGCCTTGGCCGAGATGATCATCCCTTCAATCAGCAGGTGGGGCAGCTGCTCCATCAACAGCCGATCCTTGTAGGTGTTCGGCTCCATCTCGTCGGCGTTGCAGAGCAGGTAACGGATGTTCATGCTCTCGTCTTTGGGCATCAGGCCCCACTTCACGCCGGTGGAGAAACCGGCGCCGCCGCGACCCTTGAGGCCGGCATCCTTGACGGTGCCGACGATCTCGTCCGGGCTCATCTGGCCCAGTGCCTTGCGGGCCGCATCGTAACCCTGCTTGCTCTGGTATTCATCCAGCCAGACCGGCTGGCCGTCGTCGCGCAGCCGCCAGGTGAGGGGATGGGTCTCGGCCGCACGGGCGATGCGATTGGCGGTACCAAGGGATGCCAGACTCATGGGTAAGCCTCCAGGGTCTTGAGCAGGCTGACGGCGTCGAGCCCACCGTAGGTGTCATCGTCGATCATCAGCGCCGGCCCCTTGTCGCAGTTGCCGAGGCAGCAGACCGGCAGCAGGGTGAAGCGGCCGTCGGCAGAGGTCTGGCCGGGGGCCAGGTCCATCACCTCTTTCAGGCCGGCCAGCAGTTGTTCGTGGCCGTTGATGTAGCACACCATGCTGTCGCAGACGCGGATGATGTGGCGACCGACCGGCTGGCGGAAGATCTGGCTGTAGAAGGTGGCGACTCCCTCCACGTCGCTGGCGGGGATGCCGAGCTCGGCGGCGATGGCGTGGATGGCACCGTCAGGTACCCAGCCGCGGGCCTGCTGCACTATCTTGAGCGCTTCAATGCTGGCGGCACGGGGATCTTCGTAGTGGTGTTTCTCATGCTCGATGGCATCGCGTTCTGCCTGGCTCAGGACGAAATCGTTCCCCTTGCTCTGGCATGAACTCTGTCCCTGCGGGGACTGATTGTGTTGGCACTGACATTGCTGGCTCATGGCTTAACCTTTTGTGGCTTGTCCTTTTTGTCGTGTAACGGGTCTTGGTAACAGCCGTTACTCAACGGTCCACATCCGACATAACGAAATCGATACTGCCCAGATAGACGATGAGGTCCGACACCATCTGGCCACGGATCACCGAGGGGATCTGTTGCAGGTGAGCAAAGCTCGGGGTGCGGATCCGGGTCCGGTAGCTCATGGTGGAGCCATCGCTGGTCAGGTAATAACTGTTGATCCCCTTGGTCGCCTCGATCATCTGGAAGGACTCGGCGGCCGGCATGACCGGGCCCCACGACACTTGCAGGAAGTGGGTGATCAGGGTCTCGATGTCCTGCAGGGTGCGCTCTTTGGGCGGCGGCGTGGTGAGCGGGTGATCCGCCTTGAACGGCCCCTCCGGCATGTTCTTCATGCACTGCTCTATGATGCGCATGCTCTGGCGCACCTCCTCGATGCGCACCAGGGCGCGATCGTAGGCATCGCCGTTGGCACCGACCGGCACCTCGAATTCGAACTGATCGTAGCCGGAGTAGGGGCGCCACTTGCGCACGTCGAAGTTGAGGCCGGTGGCGCGCAGACCGCCGCCCGTGGTGCCCCAGGCCAGCGCCTGCTCTGTGTTGTAGGCGGCGACACCGATGGTACGGCCACGCAGGATGCTGTTGCGCATGGCGGCCTTCTCATAGTCCATCAGCCGCTTGGGCAGCCAGCTCAACAGGTTGTCCTGCACCAGTCGCTGCCAGCCGACGGGCAGATCGTGGGCCACGCCGCCGATGCGGAACCAGGCCGGATGCATACGGGCGCCGGTGATGGCTTCGATGATGGTGTAAATCCGCTGCCGGTCGGTGAAGGTGAAGAAGACCGGGGTCATGGCACCTACGTCCTGAATATAGGTACCGATGAACAGCAGGTGACTCTGGATGCGGAACAGTTCCGCCAGCATCACCCGGATCATGTCGACCCGCTGTGGCACCTTGATGCCCGCCAGCTTCTCGACCGCCAGCACGTAAGGCAGGTTGTTCATGACGCCCCCTAAGTACTCGACCCGGTCGGTGTAGGGGATGTAGCTGTGCCAGGACTGGCGCTCGCCCATCTTCTCGGCCCCGCGGTGGTGATAGCCGATGTCGGGCACGCAGTCGCGGATCTCCTCGCCATCGAGCTGCAGCACCAGGCGGAAGGCGCCGTGGGCGGAGGGGTGGTTGGGGCCGAGGTTCAAGAACATGTAGTCCTCGTTCTCGTTGCCACGGGCCATGCCCCACTCTTCCGGTTTGAACAGCAGGTTGTCCTGCTCCTGATCCTGTTTGACCGCATCGAGCATGAAGGGATCGAATTCGGTGGCGCGCGCCGGATAATCCTTGCGCAGCGGGTGACCCTGCCAGCTCTTGGGCATCATGATGCGGGTCAGGTGGGGGTGACCATCGAAATTGATGCCCATCAGATCCCACACTTCCCGTTCATACCAGTTGGCGTTGGGGAAGTGGCGGCTGACGGTGGGCAGCGTCAGATCACCTTCCTTGAGCGGCACCTTCAGCATCAGGTCGGCGTTGCGATCGATGGAAATGAGGTGATAGAAGACGGTGAAGTCGCTGTCGGGCAGATCGTGGCGATGGCTGCGCATCCGCTCGTCGGTGGCGCTGAGATCGAACAGCATCACGAACGGGGAGGGGAGCTTGCGCAGAAAGCCCATGACATCCAGCAGCAGCTCGCGGGAGAGCCAGACCACCGGCACGCCGGTACGGGTATTCTGGATGGTGAAACGTTCGGCACCGAAATGGGCGAACAGCTCGCCGATCACCTGAGCGTCTTTGTGATCACTCGGTTGCCACTGGGCCATGGCGTAGTTGCTGGGGAATTCTCGAGTCAGTTTCATGGTCAGATCTCATCCGGCGTGCGCAGGTTGGTGACGTTGATCCGCTCGCCACGCTTGCGGTCTTTCTCGGCAGGCATTTGAGGGCGATAGATGCCCTGATCGCCAACCACCCAGGAGAGCGGACGGCGCTCCTTGCCGATGGAGTCTTGCAGCAGCATCAGCGCTTGCAGGAATGCCTCGGGACGGGGTGGACAACCCGGAATATAGACGTCGACCGGCAGGAACTTGTCGACGCCCTGAACAACCGAGTAGATGTCGTACATGCCGCCGGAGTTGGCGCAGGCACCCATGGAGATGACCCACTTGGGTTCGAGCAGCTGTTCATACAGACGCTGGATGACGGGGGCCATCTTGATGAAGGGGGTGCCGGCGATCACCATGAAATCGGCCTGGCGCGGTGAGGCACGAATGACTTCGGCACCGAAGCGGGCCACATCATGGGGGGAGGTGAAGGCGGTACACATCTCTACGTAGCAGCAGGAGATGCCGAAGTTGTAAGGCCAGAGGGAGTTCTTGCGGCCCCAGTTGACAGTGTCTTGCAGCACCTCTTCGAGGCGCCCGATCATGATGCCGCGTGAGGCCTCTTGAGCCAGGGGATCCTCGACGGTCTGGCGCTGTTCCTGGGGGTAGCGCTCAACGGGCGCATCTGGGTCGATCCGGGTCAGGGTGTACTTCATGGTGCAACCTCAAAGGGATAATCAGTAATTCAGTCTGGCTTCTTGTCGGTCAGGACGCGCTTTTTCGGTGCCCAGTCGAGGGCGCCAATGCGCCACAGGTAGACGAGTCCTACCAGCAGCAGGGAGATAAAGATGGTGGCTTCGATGAAACCGACCCAGCCGCTTTCTCGAACGGAGACGGACCAGGCGAAGAGGTAGAGTGCCTCGACGTCGAAGATGACGAAGAACATGGCAACCAGATAGAACTTGGCGGAGAAGCGTAGACGGGCATTGCCCACCGAATCGACGCCAGATTCGAAGGGTTTGTTCTTGGCACGACCATAGGCTCTACCACCCAGCAGGGCGGCAAGGCCGATCATGGTCAGGCAGATGCAGATGGCCCCAACTACATAGACAGCAAAAGCCCAATGCTGGACAGCAATATCAGCAAACATAGGAGTTTTCCCTAACCGAATTAATCACGCGACTTAACAAGGATGTTACGTATTATGCCACTTTCGTACTGATTTACATGTCATTTCAAAGGATTAATTATTAATCATCGGGAGGAAAATCGTATTTTGCTAGCGGAGTCAATGTTCCTATTTGAGAATCATTTTCAATCGCTTTTAGGATGTGACGGAAATGGCGGGATCGTGTGAAAAATAAACTAATCGTGAAATGAGAGACCCCGCAAGGCGGGGTCTGCTCGATCAGGGTTTGAGGATGGGTAGCGCCTCTTCGGCTGCCTTGCCCTGGGAGAGGGTGATCTCGACCCGACGGTTGGCCTGACGATGCTCGGGTGTGTCATTGGGATAGCGTGGCTGGGCATCTGCTACCCCCTGGGCGATGACCCGGGTGGCATCGAGTTTGGGGTTGGTCAGCAATGTGTGCACGATGGAGGCGGAGCGCAATACCGACAGTTCCCAGTTGCTGCGATAGAGCTCTACCGGGGCCTGGGAGTTGTCGGTGTGGCCGGTGACCACCACCTTGCCCGGAATGTCAGCCAGAATGCCGGAGATCTTGTTGACCAGCGGGATGAACTGGGGCTGCAGGAAGGCGGAGTCGGCCGGGAACAGCGCCTTCTCGCCGATGCGGATCACCAGCTGGCTGCCCAGTTGTTCCACCTCCAGATCCTTGGATTCAATCTGTGCCTTGAGCTGTTGCTCCAGCTTCTTCTTGGTGACCTGCACCCACTCCTGCTCCTTGGTCTTGTGAGGCCATGATTCCGTTGCGCTCGGCTTTTCCGAGGCACCTATGGTCTCGTTGAAGGGGTCCGAGGCGGCCATGGGGGCATCCTTCTCCAATACCGTCTCCTTCTTCGGGCTGCTGGGAGTGGTTTTGGACTCGGGTTCCAGGATCCCGGTACCGCCCTGCATCACGGGGGAGCCCGCGGCAGGGGAGATGAGGCCAATTTTGCCCAGCGATTCGATGAAGCCCTGGATCAGCACCCGGGTTTCAGACTGCTTGGCCATGGCAAAGGAGTAGAGCACCACGAACAGGGCGAACAGCAGTGTCATGAAGTCGGCATAGGAGACCAGCCAGCGTTCGTGGTTCTCCGGCGCTTCAGCCTTTTTCTTTTTTGCCACCGTGGCCTCCGAGATAGGGTTCGAGGGTGACTTGCAGGCGTTGCTGGGATTCGCCATCCACGATGCAGAGGATACCGGTCAGGGTCATCTCCTTGTAGTGGCGGATCTGATGGGCAAACCCTTTGTAGCGGTTGCCAAATGGTAAAAAGATGAGGTTGGCGGCCGATACCCCATAGATGGTGGCGATAAAGGCCACCGCGATGGCGCCACCCAGTTTGTCAGGGGCATCCAGCAGGCCCATGGCGTGGATCAGGCCGAACACGGCGCCGACGATCCCCATGGTCGGGCAGTAGCCGCCCATGGCTTCATAGAATTTGACGGTCTGCTCGAGATCTTCTTGCTCGAACTCGATCTCGTTCTCCAGCACCTCGTGGATCTTGGTCTTCTCGTAGCCATCGACCATCATCTGCACCCCTTTTTGCAGGAAGGGATCCTTGATCTCGTCGATCATGCCTTCAAGAGCCAGCATGCCGCTGCGTCTGGCGTTACCGGCCAGGTTTTCCAGCAGTTCGGCCTGCTGCTGCATGTCGAGTTTGAGGGGGGCCAGCAGCCACTTGAAACGCTTGAGAGTGCTGCCGACAACGGAGAAGGGGAACTGGGTCAAGGCGGCACCTATGGTACCTCCGATCACGATGAGGAAGGCGGGCAGATCGAGCAGGGCGCTGGGATGTCCACCCTCGATCATGTTGCCGCCCAGGATGGCGATCAATGCCAGGACCAAGCCGATTAAACTCATTTTTTATACATCCCTGAATATTGATAATGGCTAGTGTAGCTATTTAAGTATCAGTTTTTCAAAATGATATCCAATCGATGAGCAATAAAGTCAGAGCCTTGACCTTGATGGACAGATTTCTTTCCCGGGTGGCAAGGAGCCGGGCCACGAAGGGCGTTTTACCGAAAAAGAGGGGGCTGTCGCGGGATTTTGACGAGAATGGGGTCTGGCGTATCAGACTGCAAATGCTGAAAGGTAAAAACCGGCACCTGAGCCAGTTTTTTTAGATTGGGTGATGGGGAGAGATGCGTCACTCTGCGTGATCCTTTCGGGGTGGAAGCCAGCCGTTCGCCACAGGTAACGTTGCTTGCCCCTGTGGGGGGTTGCTTTTTCTAACGGGAGTTACGCATCTGAAAACCCAAAAAGCAAAAAACCGACCATCAGGTCGGTTCTTTAAATTTGGCGGTGAGGGAGGGATTCGAACCCTCGATACGTTGCCGTATACACACTTTCCAGGCGTGCTCCTTCAGCCACTCGGACACCTCACCAAATTTTCGCTCGCAGCGCCGTTGCGCTGGAACGGGGCGTAATTTAGGGGAAAGGGCTGCCTGGGTCAACCACTTTTCCCCTTATTTTTCATAATCTTTATCGAACGCCTATCCCTTGAACAGAATGCCGGTTTTTTAAACCCGATCAGGGCTTGGGGAGGATGATCAGGCTGTCCGGCAGCTCGTTCTGGTCACGGGTAGCGGGGAAGGCGTCGGTGAGAATGGCGCTGGTCCGCTCGATGCACTCGAGGAAACCCTGCTCCACCTCCTTGTTGCGCACCCGGCGGGTGAAGTCATCGATGATCTCCTGCCACTGGCCATTGTCGATGTGCTGGGCGATGCCGTCATCCACCAGAATCTCCACGTAGTGCTCGGCCACCGAGACGAAGATCAGCACCCCCAGCCTGTCCCGGGTACGATGCAACCCCTGTTCGACAAACTGCAGGCGTGCCATCAGGGCAGCCCTGTGCTGGCGAACCTGTTTGGGGATCAGGTACATCTTGATGGGGGTCCAGTGGAACAGGATGCTCAGCACCAGCCAGACCGACCACTGCACCAGCAGGATTTCGTACCAGCCGAGCCAGAAACCGAGCTCGAATACCAGCAGCGGGGTGAGCATGGCCAGCAGCGCCGCCCACAGGGTGGGGATGTAGCGATAGCCGTCGCTGGCGGGGGCCAGTACGGTCACCAGCTCGGCATCGGTTGCCTGCTCCGCCTGTTTGACCTTGGCCTGCAGCGTGTGAAAGAACTGTTTCGAAATCATGTGTTGTCTCTTAATCCCTGTTACCAACCACCGGAGGCACCGCCGCCGCCGAAACTGCCGCCCCCTCCACTGAAACCGCCGCCGCCACCAAAGCCACCACCGGAGCGACCGGCACCGAAGCCACCGGCAAGGTAAGCGGCGCGGCGCCGGCCACCTCTGCCGCCGCCACCACCGCCACGCAGGTTGTGCAGCACGATCATCACAATCACCATCAGAATGAACAGCCAGGGCCCGCCCAGCTTATCCTTGCTGGCGTTCTCTACCGGTTTGTACTCGCCCGCCAGCGCCTGCATGATCGCCTGGCTGCCGGCGACTACCCCGGCCACCATGTCGCCGCGTTTGAACGCGGGCAGGATCCGGGTTTGGATGATGTTGGCGGCGATGGCATCGGGCAGGGCACCTTCCAGCCCGTAACCCACCTCGATGCGTACCTTGCGTTCATCCTGGGCGATCAGCAGCAGCACCCCGTTATCTTTTCCCTTCTGGCCGATGCCCCAGTGACGGCCGAGCTGATAGCCGTACTCCTCGATGGTGTCGCCCGCCAGCGTGTCGATGGAGACCACCACCAGCTGGATGCCGCTGCGCTTCTCGAATGCCGCCAGCTGCTGGGTGAGCTGGTGTGCCTGCTTGCGGGACATCAGGTTGGCCTCGTCCACCACTCGCCCGCTCAAGGCGGGAAAGGTGGGGGCGGCGGACACCACCGCCGTCCACAACAGCAGGCAGGACAACAAGGCATGGATCACGCGCTTCATTGGAAGCTGACCTTGGGCGCCTCATCGGCACCGGGCTTGGCGCTGAACGTGGGTTTGGCCTCCAGATCCGAGTAGAGCAGCTTGGACCAGATAACGCCGGGGAAGGTGCGGATCTCGGTATTGAACTGACGAACCGCTTCTATGTAGTCGCGCCGGGCCACCGAGATACGGTTTTCGGTGCCTTCCAGCTGGGCCTGCAGAGTGAGGAATTGCTGATCCGCTTTGAGTTCCGGGTAGCGCTCGACCACCACCATCAGCCGGGAGAGGGCGCCGGAGAGCTGGTTCTGGGCCGCTTCAAACTCCTTGAGCTGGGCGGGATCGCTGACCTGCAGGCTGCCCACCCGGGCTCTGGCATCGGTCACTGCCTTGAGGGTCTCCTGCTCGTGGCTGGCGTAACCCTTGACGGTGGCCACCAGATTGGGGACCAGATCGGCACGGCGCTGATACTGGTTTTCGACCTGGCCCCAGCTCGCCTTGACCTGCTCATCCAGGGTCGGAATATTGTTCATGCCGCAACCGGTCAGGCCCAGCAGCAGGCTCATAACCAACAGGGACTGGGTTGCCCTCTGCCAGAGTGAAGTGGCCATCTTGTTGTTCTCCATTGACATTTTTTGCAGATAACGGCTCACCATACCAGCTTGTGGTCAACCGCCACAACGGGCGGGCAGCCTGGGTTTGTGATAAGCCATCGAAACCTTGGGCAGTTGCGGCTTGTCTTTGAGCCAGGAGGCCAGTTCGGCGCCGCAGCCGTTGCCGGGCGGGATCGGCGCCTGAGGCTGGCAATCAGGGCTGCCGGCCGGGCAGCGCAGACGCACATGAAAGTGGCTGAAGTGGCCGACCCAGGGGCGCAATTTGGCGACCCAGGGTTCATCAGGCGCCCGTTTGCATACCTCGGCCTTGAGCACCGGGTTGATGAAGATGCGGGCGACCTCGGGCTTGCTTGCCGCCAAACGCAGCAGGTTTAGCTGCTGGGGGCCGAAGCGCCCGGGCAGCACCCGGTAGCTGGGCTCATCGATCAGCGCCCACTCTTTGGGGGCATCCTGCTCCCATGTTGAGATGGGCTGGTTGGCCATGCGAAACCAGATGTCGGCGTCAAGGCCGGTTTGGTGGCTGCGGTGACCGGAGGTGAAGGGGCCGCCGTGGGCCATGGCGAGATCGGCGATATAGAGATCCGGCATGCCGGCCATGCGGGTCTGGTTGGCCAGGGTGGTCAGGTAGGCGATGAGCTCGGGGTGGCCGTAGTAGCGCAGTCGCTTGGTGCGGATCACCTGATAGCCGGGGCCGGTCAGCGGCAGCGCTACCCCGTTCTTGAGGCAGCCGGCGGAGTAGCCGCCAATCGCTTCAGCCTGGTGGGGATGAGGTTCGGCAAGAAAGGTACTGGCCATGAAGAGCAGGGTGGTGGCAAGCATGAGACTCCCGACAAGCATGCGAATGGGCTCAGATGAAGAGAATGATACCAAGAGTCCGGTGAGGCCGTCACCCGATGAGCGAGCCCGGTTGCATCCCGGTGTCGGGCTCGCGCACAATGCGCGACAAAATTGGTGCATCCAGGGCGTGTGAACGCACAGGCAAGAGGAGAAGAGAATGAAGGTCAGTGAGCTGGTGAACAAAGAGGGACTGGTCTGGCTGATGCCCCCTGCTCGCCGTTTCTATCCGGTGATGGTGGTGCTGTTGCTGGCGAGCCTGGTCACCGTGCTGGCCGCCGTCGGTCTGGGTTATCCGCAAATGGGCTTGCTGCCCTGGGTGGGGCTGGTGTTTGGCGGCATAGTGCTGCTGATGATGATACTGCCTCGCAGCTGGCAGCGCTGGCGGCTGGCGGAGCTGGCCTGGGACGAGACGCATCTTTATCTGCTCAATGGCAGCAGTGATCGGGCACAGGCCTTGCCAAGATCGGTACTGGTCGGGATCGAGCGGGATCGCAAGGTGGGCCACGATGGTCAGTGGCTGGCCTTCAGCCTGGATCTGGCGCTGAACGATGAGCAGTTGGCGGCCGCCACTGCGCTGATGGGGTTGAGTCGGGAAGGCGCCCATGTCGTGGCGCCCGGCATCTATCGCTTTGGCTTTAAGCGCGCCTGGCATGGTCGACGCACGCTGCAGGGGCTGCTGGATACCCTGCTCCCCATATGAGCTGACTATTTTCTCGACAATCTTCCCCAAAGCTCAGATACTGCCAGTGACTCGAATTGATCTTGCCCGTTCTGTTCACCCAAGAGATCAATGACTTGAGTGAACCGTACGGGGGAGTGCCCAGGCATGATGCCCTGGCAGGTCCGGCATGGGGGTTGTGCCCTTACCTTTGTGTTGGTGATTGGATAGAGAAGGCACCTTGAATCGAGAGTGGATGGCATGAAGATTTACGTAGGTAATCTGTCGTACCGGATGACGGCCGACGAACTGACAACCGTGTTCAGCCAATTTGGGCAGGTAGACAAGGTCGATATCATCATCGATCGCGATACCGGTCAGTCCAAGGGGTTTGGCTTCATTGAAATGCCTGTCAATGGCGAGGCTGAAAAGGCCATCGCCGGTTTGCATGGCACCGAAATCGGTGGCCGTACCATCACAGTCAACCAGGCCAAGCCGAAGACAGATGCACCACGTGGTCGCCCCCAGCGTCATCGCTGAGCTGCCTCGATAACGCAAAACGGCATGGGTTTCCCCATGCCGTTTTTGTTTCTGGCGTTTGCCAGGCGAATCAGGGTACGTCGTAACCGAGCGCCGCCTTGCGGATGCGGAACCACTGCTGGCGATTGAGGACGATGGATTCAGCGGCCACGGCGGCGGCAATTCGCTCCCGCTTGCCGGAGCCAATCAGCGGCAGCGGCTGGCTTGGCAGCATCATGACCCAGGCGTAGACCACCTGTTCTATCTGTTCGGCGCCCACTTCCTGGCGGATCTGCTCGAGTTCGGCACGCAGCGGGGCATATTCGGGAGCCTGGAACAGGCGCCCGCCACCGAGGCAGGACCAGGCCATCGGCTTGATGCGCAGTTGCTGGCATTGGTCCAGGGTACCGTCCAGGGTGGTGCTCTGGTTGAGCGGCGAGATCTCCAGCTGGTTGGTCACCAGCGGGAAGGGCAGACGCGACTGCAGCAGCTCGAACTGGCGAGGGGTGAAGTTGGAGACCCCGGCATGCTTGATCTTGCCTGCCTGCTTGAGGGTAATGAAGGCATCGGCCACTTCGTCGGCATCCATCAGGGGATCCGGGCGGTGGATCAGCAGCAGATCCAGATGGTCGGTGGCCAGCTTTTGCAAGGAGGCCTCGGCACTGGCGATGATGTGCGCCTTGCCGGTGTTGTAGTGATTCAGCGCGTGTTCCGGTTTGGCGGTGAGGGCGATGCCACACTTGCTGACGATCTCCATCCGGCTGCGCAGAGAGGGTTCAAGGCGCAGGGCGTTGCCGAAGGCCTCTTCGCACTGGTAGCCACCATAGATATCGGCGTGATCGATGGTGGTGACCCCCAGATCCAGGTGGTACTTCATCAGATCCAGCAGGGCGTTCGGGGAGAGTTGCCACTCCATCAGACGCCAGTAACCCATGATGAGGCGAGAAAAGGTCGGGCCCTGTGGATGCAGAGAGAGGCGGGATACGGACATGGTGGCTCCTTGGCGGATAAGGGAAAAAATGCTGCCAGCATCTTGGTCTCTTCTGGCTGGCAAGGCAATAATGCGGCTTTTGTTAATTCGAACTTTGGTTCTGAAGGGGAAGGAAATGGACGGTTTTGCCGAGCGCTTGCACAGCCTGATCGGGACGGGCAGCATCAGTGCCTTTGCCCGCAAGGTGGGGTTGAGTGAGGCCCTGATCCGTAAATATCTGAAAGGAGCCGAACCCGGCCTTGGCAAGGCCAACCAGATTGCCATGGCCGCCAACTGCTCGCTGGAGTGGCTTGCCACCGGCTGCGGCTACCTTTATCGGCAGGCGGAAGTGGTGGACAGAGAAGCGCTGAGCGCCGCCGGTACCTTGTTGCAGGAACA
This sequence comes from Aeromonas sp. QDB34, assembly GCF_027705405.1. Lineage (NCBI taxonomy): Bacteria > Pseudomonadati > Pseudomonadota > Gammaproteobacteria > Aeromonadales > Aeromonadaceae > Aeromonas > Aeromonas sp. QDB34. The sequence goes on from NZ_JAPDBT010000001.1 coordinate 100,577, forward strand.
GTTGCCGCAGCAGCGCCTGCCCGCAGAAGGCGAGCTGGTTACCCTGCTCGCCTACTACCAGTTCTTGCGCAGTCACAAGCAGGCTGACGGATTTCTGGATCTGGCGCGGGCGCGGGAGTTTGGCAAACACCTGCATGAGGCGTGAGCCTGGATGGGGATGGCCGGGCAACGGCCGGGGATTATTCTGATACCCTCTAAAGCAGATGAGGGCAGCGGGGAGAGGGTGATGGGCTATCTGATCTTGGGCAGCGGCGGATTGGGCGCGGCGCTGGCACATGAGCTATCCGCCCGTGGCGAGGAGCTGGTGCTGGCCGGCAGGCAGTTGCCCAAGGGCGTGGATCCCGCCTGCTATTTCCCGTTGCAGGAGGTGGATGTGCTCTCCTTCGATGCCTTGTTCACCCTCTATGACACGGCGCCGCTGCCGAGCGTGGTGATCAACACCATCGGCCTGCTGCACGACATCAACTTCATGCCGGAGCGGCGGGTGGAGGAGGTCAACCCCAGGTGGCTGTGCGACAGCCTGCTTGCCAACGCCTGGCCGCAGCTGGCTCTGGCCGCCTGCCTGAGCCGCCGAATGACGCCGGATGCCCGCCTCTGGCTTTGCTCTCTTTCCGATCTGGCCGGCAGTCTTGGCGCCAACGAGACGGGCAGCCGTTACAGCTACCGGATGAGCAAGGCTGCGCTCAACATGGGGGCAAGAACGTTGGCCCACGAGTGGCGGGAGCGCTTCCCCGCCGCCGGGGTTGTCACCGTGCACCCGGGGCTGATGGCCACCCCCATGAGTCAACCCTTTCTCGATGAACTGGCGGCCGAGACCTTGCAGGATCCGGCGCTGGTGGCGCCGCGTCTGCTTGATCTCATCAACCAGTTGTCGCCGGCCCAGTCCGGCGGCTTCCTCGACCTGCAGGGCCAGCCGCTGCCCTGGTAAGCCGTCACCGGCTTCACATTCCGGAAACGGCCCGCTTGCCAAGCCAGCTCCTGCTGGCTAACGTCATCCTCCTGCTTCAGGAGGGATGTCATGCGCTATATCGATTTACGAAGTGATACGGTCACCCAGCCCACGGATGCCATGCGTCAGAGCATGCTGCATGCCGAGGTGGGGGATGATGTCTACGGGGAAGATCCCGGCGTCAATGCACTGGAGGCCCGCGGGGCCGAGCTGCTTGGCAAGGAGGCCGCACTGTTTGTCCCCTCGGGCACCATGTCCAACCTGCTGGCGGTGATGAGCCACTGTCAGCGGGGTGAGGGAGCCATCGTGGGTCAGGCGGCCCACATCTATCGCTATGAGGCGCAGGGGAGCGCCGTGCTGGGCTCGGTCGCGCTGCAGGCGGTGCCCATGCAGGCCGATGGTTCGCTGGCAGTGGCCGATGTCGCCGCGGCGATCGCCCCTGATGATGCCCATTTTGTACAGACCCGGCTGGTCTGCCTTGAAAACACCCATAACGGCAAGGTGCTGCCTCTTCACTACCTGCAGGCGATGCGCAAGTTCGTCGACGAACGCGGGTTGCAACTGCATCTGGATGGTGCCCGTTTGTTCAACGCAGCCGTGGCGAGCGGCCATGGGGTACACGAGCTGGCCGCACCCTTTGACAGCATCTCCATCTGCCTCTCCAAGGGGCTGGGAGCACCGGTAGGGTCGCTGCTGGTGGGCTCTCGCGTCTTCATCGCCCGCGCCAGACGGCTGCGCAAGATGCTGGGTGGCGGCATGCGCCAGGCGGGGATCCTGGCGCAGGCCGGTCTGTTTGCCCTCGATCAGCATGTGGCCCGGTTGGCGGATGATCACCGCCGTGCCAGACGGCTGGCCGAAGGGTTGGCCGCGTTGCCCGGCATCGAGCTGGATCTCGCGCTGGTGCAGACCAACATGGTATTTCTGCGGCTGGTGAAAGGGGACGCCGAGGCGCTGCTCGCGTTCATGAAGGAGCGGGGGATCCTCTTCTCCGGTTACGGCGAGATGCGGCTGGTGACCCACCTGCAGATCACCGATGACGACATCGACGAGGTGATCGATGCCTTCACCGAGTACCTTGTCGTACGTTAAGGTTCACTCAATCAAACAGGGCGCCAAGGCGCCCTGTTTGATTGTTGAGAAAAAAGCGGGTCACGCCTGGCGCTGGCCGCTCATCAGCATGGCCTCGTCGGTGGCGTCGTAGATCATTACCGCGATGTGAGTCACCTGACCGCCAAAATCGGCCAGCGGCACCAGCGTGAGGTTCTGGAACATGTGGGGAGCTGAGCCGGTGATCGGGCGGTAGTTGGAAAAACGCAGCAGATAGGGTTTCTGCTCCCAGGTGCTGAAGGCGCGGTTGTTGAGCTTGAACACCATGTTGGCCTTGCGCTCGAACCAGGCCCGATCCACATCGGGGAAGAGTTCGAACAGCACGCCATCGCGCACTTCGCCGGCCAACCGGCCGCTGTGGCTCTCCATGAAGCCGTTCCACACCTGCACCTTGTACTCCTTGTCGAGCACCACCAGCCCCACATCCAGGTTCTGGACTATGTTCATCAGCCAATGAAATTCACGGATTTCCATGGTCACTCCTAGAGCATGTGCATGATTTTGTTGTTCATGGTGGCGATGGAATCTTCGGTAAACAGCAGCAGCAGATCGCACTGCACCGCGTAATCCTGGACCCGGTAGTTGATCTCGATGGCAAGGGTGCGGCGCCAGCGGCTCTTGTTGGTGTTGATGAGCTCGTTGATGGGTCTGTGCTGGCCGAGTACCACTGGGTGGCCCTGACTGAAGGGGGTATCGAGCTGGCTGGCATAACCGCGCAAAAAGGCGCCGATCAGCACGTTGGCAGTATCCATCAGGAGTTCCAGTTCGGCGTTGCGATCGAGCACGCCCTGATGGTTCATCAGCCGGGCCAGATCCTTGAAACTGGAATCGTGGAACAGGATCAGCGCCTCGCCGGCTATACCGGCGCCGATGAAGCCCTGACAGACGGCGGAGAGGGTATCCGAGTCGGCGGCGGCCGAGAGGGCCATGTGCAGCTCGGACACTTCCAGCACGTTGACGTTGGGAATGGGCAGCACCACGAAGGCGTTGAGCAGGCGGGCCAGCAGGTCGGCGGCCTGGCCCATGGAGACGTTGGCGAGCTCCTGATAGACGTCGCGCACCTCGGGACTGATCTTGATGCCGGTATCCAGGCTGCCGACATCACTGACACTCTGGCCGGTGGGCCGGGTGTCATGGGCAGTGGCGGCGCCTTTGGCCTGCCACAGATCGTGCTGTTTCAGCAGGGCGCTGAGGGTTTCCGGTGCGGCGGGTTTCTTGATGAAATCCAGCGCTCCCAGCCCCATCACTCGCTGATAGGCTTCCGGCTGGATATCGCCGGAGACCACGAAGACCTTGTTGCGCAGCCCCTCCCGCTGGAGGGTCTCCAGCACGCCGTAGCCATCCATTTCCGGCATGGTCAGGTCGAGAAAGATCAGATCCCCATGACCCATCAGCACCTGCTCTATCCCTTCCAGCCCGTTGGCGGCGTAATGCAGCGTCACGTCCCAGTCGGCGGGAAGGGCGCGGGCCAGCTGTTTACGGGCGAATCCTGAGTCATCACATATCAATACATTCATAGTGTTAGGCTGGCCTGGTCAACGAGGATTGCTATAAGTGTGGCCCGCCAACGGTCAGATGCAATGGGACAGGCTGGTCGCCGGTGAAAATTGATTGTCCCATTGGCGATTCCGGTAGCGCGCTGAATATTTTTCAACAAATTCAGCGAACATCTTAACACGCAGCGGGGCAAACTGAGGCTGGCAGCGCAACATATAGAAGGGCCGGTTGCCGGTTTTCCAGTCGGGCAGTACCGGGACCAGCTGCTCATCCTGCAGGAAGGGATGCACGTAGTGGAGCGGGGCATTGACGATCCCCAGGTGGCGTCTGGCTGCCCGGACGGCAGCCTGGGTCTGGTTGACGGTCAGTTTGGCGGTGCGCTTGATCTGTACCGTCTGCTCGTCCCTATCGGTCAACTGCCAGTGCTGGTGTGGCCAGCAGTAGATCAGTGCGTGCTCTTCCAGCTGGGCGGGATGCGCCGGAGTACCCATCTTCTCCAGATAGAGCGGGGAGGCAAACAGGCCGTATTCGATGTGGCCAAGGCAGAGTGCGTTGGGCAAGGATTGTGGCAGCTCGCCGTTGAAGAACACCAGATCCCGGTCGTTGTCGAACAGATGCTGGTGGTCGTTGGTCTGGGTAATGTCGAACTGCACCTCGGGGTAGTGCAGGCCAAAGTCCGCCAGCATGTCGACCAGGATGGTGTTGGAGAGGGCGATGGGGGCCGCCAGACGGATCACCCCGTTGATGTCGGCCTCTTTGCCCTGGATCTCGCCAGTGGCCTGCTCGATCGCGGCCAGCGGGGTGCACAGGCGCTCGTAGTAGCGCAATCCTTCGTCGGTGAGGCGGAGTTTGCGGGTGGATCTGTGTAGCAAGGAGCAGCCGAGCTGCTCTTCCAGCTGAGAAATACGTCGACTGATGGTGCCGGTTGGCATGCCAAGTGCGGCAGCCGCGTGGGAGAAGCCTCCCTCTTGCACCACCTTGACGAACAGATAGAACTCTTCGATGTACTTCATAAGCGGTGTTCTGGGTGTAACAAGCCAGTGACCTTAAGAAGAGGCGCCCGCCTTGGCAAGCTCAATCCGGCGTTTAATTGATCTGGATTAGATTCGACTCCCGCTGGTACTGGTGCAACAGCCGGACAAATTCGACCGGATCCCGGTCAAGGCTGTTGTCCGGCACCAGCAGATCGTAGCCGAGCAGCTCGCGCAGCCGGGCCATGCGGTTGGCCAGCATGGCGATCACCCCCTCATAGCGCTGGCCGGAGGGAGAGCGAAAATGGCTCTCTTCCAGCAATCCCTCGCCCTGAAAGGCACAGGCACAACCCCCGCTGCTGCAGGCCGGTTGTTCGCTGCGCAGTGCCTGTAGCAAGACGCTGCGTTGCTCGGTCAGCAGGCGTACTGCCAATCTGGGTGTGATCAATGTCAAAAAATCGTCGTAATCTTTTATTTTCAAACCGATATAGGGCAGGGGGACCAGATCCCAGCCCAGATGAATGCGCGGCTGGTCTATTCGCTGAATATTTCTCCATTTCAGGATCCAACCGCCGTATTTATGGTGATATTGCAGACAATCGTGACAGAGCGAGAGACTGAAATGTGGTTCAATCAGCTTCAATGAGCCGATAAATATCATCATCAGACCCGCCAGCAGGCCGGAGACGAGGGGGATTAGTGGTTGTTCACCGAATAAAAAAAGTATAAAAATCATAGTAATGGTTACTATGATGCCCAACAATACCAACGTGAGTCCGTTTTTTCTGACCATGGGTTTCACATGTAGCGTTTTCATATGAAGTCAGCCCTTTGCGCATGCTTGTTTCACATTATGGGCTGGATCCGATTTTGTACCAGCACCGGGTGCCCGGGAGGGTCCTCCGTCGCTGGGTTTCCCTGTGATCACACATCATGAATCACCATATTAGATGAATACGCTAGACGAACGGTTATTGAACGGGATGGATGTGCTGCATACCCCAATCTGGGTTTATGACATCCGGCATCACCACATCTATTGGGCCAATCGCGCCGCCTTGAGCGTGTGGGAAGCAAGCTCGCTGGGCGAACTGCAATCGCGCGACTTCTCGGCCGACATGGCACAGGCCATCGATCTGCTGCTGCAGCGTTACCTCGGGGATTTCCAGCAGGGGCGCAGCTACAGCGAGTGGTGGACCCTTTCCCCCAAGGGCGTGAAAAAGCAGATCTACCTGCGTCTCTCCGGCATCCAGCTGGCGGGTCGGCTGATGATGATGACCGAAGCGGTGATCGACGCCGATACCCTCTATCAGGAGTCCTCGCTCGCCACCGGCGATACCCTGGCCTGTCTGTTTGACAATCAGGGCCAGCTGGAGAGCGGCAACCACCATTTCGACATGTGTTTCGGCAACCAGATCCGCTACCTCTCCCAGCTCTTCTCCGGCAATGATGAGGCTTTCTACCAGAAGCTCTCCCGCCTCGATGAAGTGGTGGCCGAGGGGGAGTGCCGCACCCTCAAGGGGATGCGCTGGTTTCAGTACCAGTTTCGCCACATTCAGCAGGGGGCCCAGATCCTGCTCACCATGCGCGACATCACCGACCGCAAGCTGGAAGAGCTGGAACACCGTCACTTGGCCTGGCACGACTCGCTGACCGGCCTGCTCAACCGCTATGGCTTGATGAAATCGCTGGAGGCCTATTGCGGGCTGGGCGGGCGTTTTGCGCTGGTGTTCATGGACTTGGACAACTTCAAGCTGGTCAACGACAACTACGGCCACAAGGCCGGTGATCGGCTGCTGGAGCGGGTTGCCGGCCGGCTCAAGCAGATCTGTCCGCGCGATGTGGAGCTGGCCCGGCTCGGTGGCGACGAATTCACTGCCCTGGTGCCGCTCAGCCACTCGAGCGATCGGGCGCAGGAGGTAGCCGACCTCATGCTCTCCCAGATGACCAAGCCGCTGCAGCTGAGCGGCGTGCCCGAGGTGACCATCGGCGGCAGCATCGGCATCGCCATCTATCCGGACGATGCGGACGACGGCGACAACCTTATCACCCGCGCCGACATGGCCATGTACCAGGCCAAGCAGATGGGCCGGCTGCGCTGGCAGCGCTTCACCCCCAGCATGCAGCAGACTCTGCATCGCAAGCTGACCCTGAAGCAGTTCCTGGCCAAGGCCATCGGGCGGGGGGAGCTGAGCCTCTGCTATCAGCCTCAGGTGGATGTGGCACAGGGCAAGCTGCTTGGGTACGAGGCGCTGCTGCGCTGGCACAATCCCGTGCTGGGCCACGTCTCGCCGGTGGAGTTCATCCCGCTGGCGGAAGAGATGGGGCTGATCCGCGAGATAGGCAGCTGGGTGCTGTCGACGGCGCTGGCCCAGATGGCCCACTGGCAACGGGAGTGGCGGGTAAACGTGCCGGTGTCGGTCAATCTTTCCGGCTTCCAGCTCTCTTCCGCCCTGCCTGAACTGGTGGCCCAGCAGCTCAAGGAGTTCGGGGTGGCGGCCAGCCTGCTGACGCTGGAGCTGACCGAAACGGTATTGATGCTGGACATGAAGGGGTGCATCGAGATCCTCGACGCTCTGAGTGCGCAGGGGATCAAGATTGCCATCGACGATTTCGGTACCGGCTACTCGTCGCTGGCCTATCTCAACCGGCTGCCCATCGACACCATCAAGCTGGATCGCTCCTTCGTGGTGGGCCTCAACCTGCCGGTGATCCGCGCTACCGTCGCCATGGCCACCAGCCTGGGTCTTGGCATCATGGCTGAAGGGGTGGAGGATGAGCACGAGCTCGCCGCCCTGCGCACCCAGGGCTGCCACGTGTTTCAGGGGTTCCTGTTCAGCAAGCCGATGACGGTGGCGCAGGTGGAAGAGAGCTGTTTCATGGTCAGCTGCAAGGCTGGCCGCTATCCGCTGGCAGGCTAGCGGATTACTCTGCTGCGGTGTTAATGCGAGGGGCCTTGGGCCCCTCGCTGTTTTTGGGTAGAGTGTGGGCTTCGTCTCTGGAGGCAACATGAACCCGACTCTCGACCTTATTCTCGCCCATCGCTCCATTCGTCAATTCACCGCCGAGCCCATCACCGACATTCAGCTCGACCAGATCCTGAGCGCGGCCCAGGCCGCTTCCAGCTCCAGCTTCCTGCAGGCCAACAGCATCATCCGGGTGACCGACAAGGCGCTGCGCAGCCGCCTGGCCGAACTGGCGGGGCACCAGGCCTACGTGGCCCAGGCCGCCGAGTTCCTGCTGTTTTGCGCCGACTACCATCGCCACTGCGACGTGGTGCCGGATGCCCAGACCGGCTTTGTGGAGCAACTGCTGATCGGTGCCATCGACGGCGCCCTGATGGCCCAGAATGCCCTGCTAGCAGCCCAATCCATGGGTCTTGGCGGCGTCTATATCGGTGGGATCCGCAACAATCCGGCCGCCGTGAGCGAGGCGGTGGGGCTGCCGCATCAGGTGATCCCGCTGTTCGGCCTCTGCCTCGGCCACCCCGCCCAGGCGCCCGAACAGAAACCCCGCCTGCCTCGGGCCCTGGTGGTGCATGAAAACCGCTATCAGACCGAACTGGATCGCGAACTGCTTGCCGGCTACGACCAGCAGATCGAGGCTTACTACCAGTCCCGCAGCAGCAACAACAAGCAGCAGAGCTGGAGCGGCCAGATCCGGGGCATCCTGGGCAAGGAGGCACGCCCCTTCATGCAGGATTTCCTGCGATCCAGAGGGTTCAACCTCAAGTAATGGGCCCGATGGGCGATACTAAGGGGTAATGGCGGTGTCGCCAGCGCCGCGTGATCCTGGCTTTCCCTTGTGCTCCTGCCCGTCTGGGCACAACAAATCGGGGGCAAGCTCCGCGCTGCGGACTACCTTAACTAGGTAAGCTGTTGTAGGATCACGCAATTGGATTGGGACAGGAGTTTGGACTTCCTATGATTTTAACCTTGGTATTGCTGTCTATTGGCGCACTCCTGTTTCTGGTCATCGCCTATAACGTGGTGCAGCAATATAAGCAGAAGGCAGAGGCCGACAAGCGTCACGCCATCGCCCGCCACAAGTCGGTGGTGGATGAAACCGAATAGATGCTGCTTAACGTCAACCTGGTGCCCTTCTCCAAGAACATAGTGTTGCTGTTGCAGCACCGGATCCTCGATGCCTATCGCGCCATCGCCCTGGTGATGCCGAGCGGCCAGCTCAAGCAGCGCATTGCCGACGTGCAGACCCAGATCAAGAACGTGCAGGAGAACTACAGCAGCCAGGATGAGGGGCACTTCAAGACCCCGGAGTCTGATCGCCAGGCCATCCAGATGCTGCAGCTGGTCAAGAAGATGCGGGCCGTGCTGCGGGTCGAACACAACAAGGGCAAGATAGATCCGCAGGGCTTTGCCCAAGAGGATCGCCGCCTCGAGCTGATGCAGCTCAAGATCAACATCGCCAACCTGGTGAAGCGGGCCATGGATGCCCAGATCCAGGGGCAGTTCGGCACTTGCCGGCAGCTCTACACCAAGGGGCTTTCAGCCCTGGCCAGCGTCACCGACAAGGATCCCTACCTGATGGCCCGTGAAGAGGACATGCGGCAGGGCCTGGCCGGACTCGATGCCCACCTGCAGGAGCACAGCGAGAAAGAGCTGCAAAGCATCAAGGACAAAGAGGCGGACGAGCTGGACGTCCTGTTCCAACCCAAGAAGAAATGGTGATTATGTCGCACTCACTCGATACCACACTGGGGCCGATGGCCCCATTTGTTTGCCAGCTGTTGACCGAGCTGGAAGCCCTCGCCATCCATCCCGCCGCCATCGAGGTGGACCACCTCTGCTACCGGGCCGCCACCCTGTCGGAATACCAGGCTCTGAAGGCTCTATTGGCAAGCCATGGTGACCTGCTGGTGGAGGGGATGATTGGCGGACGGCCCATCGCCACCTACCGCCTGCATCAACCGGTGCCCCACACCCATGGCATCGTGCCCTGCATCGAGCTGGCGGCGCCCAAACCGGGTCGCAACCACCAGGCTGGGCTGGAACATATCGAACTGGTGGTGCCTTCGCTGGACGCCTTGTTGGCAGCCCATCCCGAGGTGCCCTTCAAAACCGGTAACCTGCGCGATGAGCGCAATCCTGACGTGGTGGTGATGCTGGCCTCTGGGCAGATCAAATTTCATCTGCGCACCTTGGCCGAGGTGATCGAGGAAGAGCTGGTGAGCGGCGCCGTGGTGCCGGTGCCTGCCGGCTACTACGACCAGCCTTGATGAAACGGGGCCGCTTGACCGGCCCCGTTTCATAGCCGAGATAGCATCAGGGATGGCAGATGCGGGGGCGGGCGGGGCGCCCCTTCAAGTGGCCAAGCCAGAGGCTCAACCCCGCCGTGATGACCAGTACCAGCTCGATGCCGAGCACCAATCCCCCAAGCCCTCCCTGTTCCCAGAAAGGGTGCAGATAGAGCCCCCCCAGACTGGCCCCCAGATAGTAACCCACCAGATAGAGCGACGAGGCGAGCGCCCGGTTGCACTCCACGTGCTGGCCGACCCAGGCGCTGGCGCAGGCGTGTGCAAGGAAAAAGCCGAAGCTCGAGATGAGCAGGCCTGAGAGGATGGCGCCGAGCGAGCCGCCCAGCAGTAGGGCGCTGCCGAGCGCCATCAGGGCTATGCCGACCAGCAGCAGGCGCTGCGCGCCCCAGCGATGGGCACAGCGGCCGCTGAGGGAGGAGGCCACCGTCCCCGACAGATAGGTCAGAAACAGCATGCCGAGCCACTGGGTAGGCAAGGAGAATGGGGGGCTGGCCAGCAGGAAGGTGAGGTAGCTGTATTGGTTCAGAAACACCATGAAGTTGAGGCCGCCGATGAGGTAGGCCCCCACCAGCAGCGGATTGCCGAGGTGGCTGGCGATCGCCTGGCGAAACTGACCCGGCTTGGCGATGACGGGCACGAAACGGGTCTGGGCCGGCAGTAGCCAGATGACGATAGGCAGCAACGCCAGGCTGATGAGGCCGATGCCGAGAAAAGTGTGCTGCCAGTCGCCAAACCAGCCAGCCAGCAGACCGCCGACCACCCGGCCGGCGATGCCCCCCAACGAGTTGGCGGCGATGTAGACGCCGACGGCGGAGAGCAGGGCCCGCTTGCTGAACTCTTCCCCCATGTAGGCGATGGCGGTGGCGGGCAGCCCCGCCAGCAGGACCCCCTGCAGGATCCGTAGCAGCAGCAGTTGTTCAAATTGACTGACCAGGCTGATGAGCAGGGATAGCAGGATGGCGCCGGTCAGACTGCACAGCATGATCCTGCGTCGGCCGAAGCGATCCGCCAGCCGGGCGCAGACAAGCAGCGAGGTGGCGAGCCCAGCGGTGCAGCCGGCCAGGGTCCAGCCGGCCGACAGCGAGCTGACGGAGAACACCTCGGCCAGCAGCGGCAGCAGCGGGTGGGTTTGATAGAGATTGAGAAACACCAGGAAGGAGCCCAGGCTGAGGGCCAGGGTGGCGCGGATCCATTCACGACTACCGACTTCGATCATATGCAATTGTCCTGACAGCTTTGTTGCAGGTTAGTGCGCGCCAGAACATAAATATAATATATTTAAGTTATCCATCTGATAAGACAAATTGATATGGACCTGAAACAGCTCACCTATCTGCTGGCGGTACGGGATGCCGGTTCCTTTACCAAGGCGGCCAACGGGTTGCACGTGGCGCAGCCCGCCATCAGCATGGCCATCGCCAAGCTGGAGCAGCAGCTCGAGCTGCGCTTGTTCGACCGTCAGGATCGCAACGTGCGGCTCACCCCGGAAGGGGAGGTGCTCTGCCGCCATGCCGAGCGCCTGCTGCGCCAGATGCATCAGGCCGAGGCCGAGATGGCCGAGCTCAAGGGGCTGGAGCGTGGAGAGGTGCGCATCGGCATCCCCTACATGATGGGCTCCTATTACTTTCCGCCGCTCCTGATGGCCTTCAAGCATCGCTACCCCGGCCTCAAGATCCGGGTGGAGGAGGCGGGCACCCGCGAGCTGTTGAGCCGCATGGTGGACGGCTCGCTGGATCTTGCCATCCTCATCACCAGCGATCTGCCGCCAGCGCTGGAGGGGGCCCAGCTGCTGCGTGAAGAGATGTTGATGGTGGTGGGGGAGGAGCATCCGCTGCGTCAGGTCCGGAGCGTATCGCTGAGCGAGTTCTTCAGCCAGGAGCTGGCGATGTTTCGCCGCGGCTTCTATCACCGCGAGCACATGGAAGCGCTGGCCCAGGAGCTGGGCTGCGAGCCCGATATCGCCTTTGAGAGCAACCTCATCCCGCTGCTCAAGGCGGTGGTGAAGCAGGGGTTTGCGGTGACCACCTTCTTGCGGATGGCGCTGGACGAAGAGCCCGCCCTGACCGGGATCCCGTTTGCTCCCCCGATCTTTCTCGATCTGTGCGTGGCGTGGCGGCGGGGGGATCCGCTCTCCATGGCGAACCGCGCCTTGCGGGATTTTTTGCTGGCGCAGGCACAGCCATAAATGGCCAAGAAGGAAAGGCTATCAGGCAAAAGTTTGTTAGTATTAGTTCAAGTCGCCTTTAGAGCCTAACATCATGAAACTCCAACAATTGCGTTATATCGTTGAGGTTGCCAACCACAGACTGAACGTGTCGGCAACGGCAGAGAGCCTCTACACCTCTCAGCCAGGGATCAGCAAACAGGTGCGCATGCTGGAAGATGAGCTGGGGATCCAGATTTTCGAGCGCAGCGGCAAACATCTGACCCAGATCACCCCGGCTGGGCGGGACGTGATCAAGATTGCCAACGAGATCCTGGGCAAGGTGGAGAGCATCAAGTCGGTGGCGAGTCAGCACACTCACCCCGAGCAGGGCACGCTCCACATTGCGACCACCCACACCCAGGCCCGTTATGCGCTGCCTGATGTGATCAAGGGCTTCATCAAGCGCTTTCCCAAAGTCTCCCTGCACATGCACCAGGGCACGCCGACCCAGATCAGCGAAGCCGTGGTCAAGGGCCAGGCCGACTTTGCCATCGCCACCGAGGCGCTGCACCTGTACGAAGATCTCATCATGCTGCCCTGCTACCACTGGAACCGCAGCGTGATCGTGCCCAAGGGCCACCCGCTGACCCAGGTGGGCAAGCTCTCCATCGCCGACATCGCCCGCTTCCCGCTGGTGACCTATGTGTTCGGCTTTACCGGCCGCTCCGAACTCGACACCGCCTTCAACCGGGCCGGCTTTGAGCCCAACATCGTCTTTACCGCCACCGATGCGGACGTGATCAAGACCTATGTCCGGCTGGGGGTGGGGATCGGCGTAATGGCGACCATGGCGCTGGATCCCCAGGTCGATACCGATCTGGTGGCGCTCGATGCCAGCCACCTGTTTGCCCACAGCACCACCAAGATCGGCTTTCGCAAGGGCTCCTTCCTGCGTACCTACATGTATGACTTCATGACCCGTTTTGCCCCGCATCTGACCCGGGACGTGGTGGAGCGTGCCATTGCCCTGCGCTCCAGCGACGACGTGGATGCCATGTTTGCCGATATCGAGCTGCCCATCCGCTAGCGCCGCGGCGATATGAGAGCAACAAAAAACGCCTCCCGATGGGAGGCGTTTTTCATGGCGACGAGCGGCGAGGTGGGATCACTTCTTGAACATGTGATCCAGCTTGTTGGCCTTGGTCGAGAGGTAGAACTCGTTGTGGGGATTGCGCCCTTCCTGCAGGGGTACCCGCTCCGCTACCGGAATACCGAAGGATTCCATCGCCTTCATCTTGCGCGGGTTGTTGGTCATCAACTTGAGGGATTTCACCTCCAGCTGCTTGAGCATGTCGGCGCAGATGGTGTAATCGCGCATGTCGGCGGCAAAGCCGAGCGCCACGTTGGCCTCGACGGTGTCGGCGCCTTGATCCTGCAGATGATAGGCCCGGATCTTGTTGAGCAGGCCGATGCCACGGCCTTCTTGGCGGACGTACAACAAGACGCCGCGGCCGGCCTTGGCGATGTTTTCCAATGCAGCCTGCAGCTGGAAGCCACAGTCGCAACGCAGACTGAACAGGGCATCGCCGGTCAGGCACTCGGAGTGAATGCGACCCAGCACCGGCTCATCGCCCGTGATATCGCCCATCACCAGTGCGGCGTGATCCTTGCCGGTGCCGGTTTCCTGAAAGCCTACCAGCGTGAAAGTGCCCCAGGGGGTCGGCAACTTGGATTTAGCCACGAGGGTAACGCTGCTCATAGGTTGCTCCTTACTACAGCTGCTTAAAAAGGGCGGCCAGTTTAGCGCGCCTTGTGCGGAACAACCATAAGAACAAAACCTTGCACAACTTAATGGTTTGCCTGGCGGTACACAAAGAGGACAGTTGCGACTGGTTTTGCGCAAATGTGTGCCACGACGACTGCCAGGCTCGGCACATTTGGGTATAATCGGCGCCCATTACCCCATCCCTCCCGGGATGTGTGCAACAAGTGTGCAGGAGAGACGTTATGCCGCAGATGGCCCCCGTGATGACAATTGATGGCCCGAGTGGTGCAGGCAAGGGCACCCTGTGTCAGTTGCTGGCTGAAAAACTGGGTTGGCACCTGCTCGATTCCGGCGCCATCTATCGGGTGCTGGCCCTGGCCGCCCTGCATCACGATGTAGAGCTCGATGCCGAAGCTGCGCTGGTTCCCCTGGCTGCCAATCTGGACGTGCAGTTCCAGGTCGATGCCGAGCAGGTGAAGGTTGTGCTGGAAGGGGAGGATGTCTCCCGTACCATCCGTACCGAGGAAGTGGGCAATGCCGCCAGTAAAATCGCCGCCTTCCCGCGGGTGCGCGAAGCCCTGCTGCGTCGTCAGCGAGCATTTCGCCAAGCCCCCGGCCTCATCGCCGACGGCCGTGACATGGGCACCGTGGTGTTCCCGGAAGCCGAGGTGAAGATTTTCCTCGACGCCAGCGCCGAAGAACGGGCTGCCCGCCGCTATAAGCAGTTGCAAGATAAGGGCTTTGATGTTAACTTTGAGCGTCTTTTAACCGAGATTCGGGAACGTGACGATCGCGACAGAAATCGCGCCGTTGCCCCCCTTAAACCGGCAGAAGATGCTCTCGTGGTGGATTCAACCGCCATGTCCATAGACGAAGTGCTGGTAACGGTGCTTGCCTATGCAGAGCAAAAACTTGGTGATGTCAGTACAAACTGATGTCAGTCGTCTGCACCATGGATGGCGCAGATAATTTAAAACAACCCCGCTTGTGCCGGATTGCAAGTGGATGTTTCATTTGTGACATAAACAATGATCGAATCTTTTGCTCAACTCTTTGAAGAGTCCCTGAACGCCGTTGAAACCCGTCAAGGTTCCATCGTCAAGGGTACTGTCGTTGCTATCGAAAATGGTTTCGTACTGGTTGACGCCGGTCTGAAATCCGAGTCCGCTATCCCGGCTGAAGAATTCAAGAACGCCATGGGCGAGCTGGAAATCAACGTAGGCGACTCCGTTGACGTGGCTCTGGACTCTATCGAAGATGGTTTCGGCGAAACCAAGCTGTCCCGCGAAAAAGCCAAGCGCCACGAAGCCTGGCTGCAGCTTGAAAAAGCTTACGAAGAGCAAGCTACCGTTATCGGTATCATCAACGGCAAGGTCAAGGGTGGTTTCACCGTTGAACTGAACGGCATCCGTGCCTTCCTGCCGGGTTCTCTGGTTGACGTGCGTCCGATCCGTGACACCGCTCACCTGGAAAACAAAGAACTCGAGTTCAAAGTCATCAAGCTGGACCAGAAGCGCAACAACGTTGTTGTTTCCCGTCGTGCCGTGATCGAGACCGAGAACACCTCCGAGCGTGAAAGCCTGCTGGCTAACCTGCAAGAAGGTCAAGAAGTTAAGGGTATCGTCAAGAACCTGACTGACTACGGTGCATTCGTAGATCTGGGCGGTGTTGACGGCCTGCTGCACATCACCGACATGGCGTGGAAGCGCGTTAAGCATCCTTCCGAAATCGTCAACGTTGGCGACGAGATCGCAGTCAAGGTTCTGAAGTTCGACCGCGAGCGTACCCGTGTATCCCTGGGTCTGAAGCAGCTGGGCGAAGATCCCTGGGTTGCTATCGCCAAGCGTTACCCGGAGACCACCCGTCTGTCTGGCCGCGTGACCAACCTGACCGACTATGGCTGCTTCGTTGAAATCGAAGAAGGCGTGGAAGGCCTGGTACACGTATCCGAGATGGATTGGACCAACAAGAACATCCACCCGTCCAAGGTTGTTAACGTTGGCGACGTGGTTGACGTGATGGTTCTGGACATCGACGAAGAGCGTCGTCGTATCTCCCTGGGTCTGAAGCAGTGCAAATCCAACCCGTGGCAGCTGTTTGCCGAAACTCACGCCAAGGGCGACCGTGTTTCCGGCAAGATCAAGTCCATCACTGACTTCGGTATCTTCATCGGTCTGGATGGCGGCATCGACGGCCTGGTTCACCTGTCTGACATCTCCTGGAACAACCAGGGCGAAGAAGCCGTGCGTGAATTCAAGAAGGGCGACGAGATCGAAGCCGTTGTTCTGCAAGTGGACCCGGAGCGCGAGCGCATCTCCCTGGGCGTCAAGCAGATCGAAGAAGACCCGTTCAATAAGTACCTGTCTGACAACAAGAAAGGTGCTATTGTGAAGGGTAAGGTTACCGAGGTTGATGCCAAGGGTGCCGTGATCGAACTGGCTGACGGCGTAGAAGGCTACCTGCGTGCCTCCGACGCTGCTCGTGACCGCGTAGAAGACGCCACTCTGGTGCTGTCTGTTGGTGACGAAGTTGAAGCCAAGTTCATGGGCGTTGATCGCAAGAACCGCACTGTAAGCCTGTCTGTCCGCGCTAAGGACGAGGCTGATGAGCGTGTTGCTATCGACAGCCTGAACCAACAAGAAGAAGTTGTGTTCAGCAATGCCATGGCTGAAGCGTTCAAAGCCGCCAAGGGTGAATAATCCTTGATGCAAGAAAAGGGCGGCGTGTCACGCCGCCCTTTTTTATCATTGGCGTAATGAATATTGCATGTGATCGGGGAAGGAGATTTAACGTTATGACCAAATCAGATCTCATCGAACAATTGGCTGCCAGCCGCATGCATATGCCGGCCAAGGATGTCGAAGCTGCCATCAAGGAGATCCTTGAGCAGATGGCATCGACTTTGCAAAACGGCGACCGGATTGAAATCCGTGGATTTGGAAGTTTTTCACTGCACTATCGTGCCCCCCGCGTGGGCCGCAACCCCAAAACCGGGGACAAGGTTGAATTGACCGGGAAATATGTTCCCCATTTCAAACCTGGCAAAGAGTTACGCGAGCGTGTGAACATCGCTGAATAATGCAGAAAATGGCATACTTGGGTATGCCTTTTTTGTTTTTATGGTTTGCCTTGTGGCCATTGTCCGGTTTCTCCAAGTCTTTTCCCATTCGCTCTAGAGTCTGCCGGTGATTTTAAGGATAATCAGCCTTTCATTAGATACTGACAGGGAGCTCCTATGAAGCGTATCTTGGCCCTCATTCCACTGGTGCTGGTGTTTATTCTGACCCTGGCCGTCGGTTCGCAAAATGGCCAGCTGGTGCAGTTCAACTATCTGATTGCCCAGGGTGAGTTTTCACTTTCCATGTTGCTGGGATTCTTTTTTGGTGGTGGCTTCCTGCTGGGCTGGCTGGTATTCGGTCTCTTGTTCCTGCGTCTGAAGATGCAGAATCGCACCCTCAATCGCACCATGCGCCGTCAATCCCGCGAGTTGGAGCTGGCTCGGTCGGCTGCCAAGGAATAATGTCCCTCGATGCTTGAACTGCTTTTCCTGCTGTTGCCCATTGCTGCCGGCTACGGCTGGTACATGGGGCGCAGGAGTGTTCGCCAGGACACCCAGAAACAGAGTAACCAGTTTTCCCGCCAGTACGTGGCGGGCCTCAATTATTTGTTGTCCGATGAGTCAGACAAGGCGGTGGATCTCTTTATCCAGCTGCTGGAAGTGGACAGCGAAACCATCGAAACTCACCTCTCCCTCGGCAACCTGTTTCGCCAGCGTGGCGAGGTGGACCGCGCCATCAAGATCCACCAGAACCTGGTCACCCGCCAGCTGACCCGGGAACAGCGCCAGCTGGCGTTGCAGGAGCTGGCACGCGATTTTCTTGCTGCCGGTCTACTGGACAGGGCCGAGGCGCTGTGGAACGAGCTGTGCGATGACAGCGACTATGAAGAGACGGCGCTGGCCCAGCTGTTGATCATTCATCAGCAACTGCGGGATTGGGACAAGGCTATCGACGTGGCGGTACGGCTGCAGAAGTTTCAGGGCAAGAAGCTGGCCGAGCCGATCTCCCATTTTTACTGCGAGCAGGCAGAGAGCGCCTTGCGTGAAGGGGACAAACCCACCGGGCTTGCCAAGTTCAAGCGGGCGCTCAGCGTCAACCCCGCCTGTGCCCGTGCCAGCCTGCGTCTGGCGGAACTGGCCATGGCAGCAGGGGAGTACGAGCAGGCCAGCAAGGATCTCTTGCGGGTGTTCGAGCAGGATATCGACTTTGCCTCCGAAGCCATTCCCTCCCTCAATGAGTGCTATCAGCGCCTTGGTCGTGCCCACGATCTCATTCCTCTGCTGGAGCAGGCGGTGGAGGATCATGCCGGCGTCAGCGTGACCCTGGCACTGGCCAAGCTGGTAGAAGAGCGCGATGGTCTGAGTCAGGCCCGTGCGCTGGTGCTGCGCCAATTGCGCCGTCATCCCTCCATGAAGGGCTTCTATCAGCTGGTGGGCTTCCAGCTGGCAAGCGCTGAGGAGGGCCCTGCCAAGGAGAGCCTTGAGCTCTTGCAGCAGCTGGTCGGCGAGCAGATCAAGATCAAATCCACCCACAAGTGCCGGCAGTGCGGTTTTGCCACCCACTCCCTGTTCTGGCAGTGTCCCTCCTGCCGCCAGTGGGGGTCCATCAAGCCGATCCGCGGCCTGGACGGGGAGTAAGAGCCACCACAAGATCATGAGCCAGGCCCCTGCGGCCTGGTGTTTTCAGGTCGAGCCGGGGCCAAGCTCCGGGCGGCGAATAACCATCGATAGGAAGTGAGATGCTAGATCCCAAAGTACTGGTTGCGCTGGATTATCAGCACGAGGCCGATGCCTTCGCCTTCATTGAACGTATCTCCCCGGCCCAGTGCCGTCTCAAGGTAGGCAAGGAGATGTTTACCCTGTTTGGCCCCCAGTTCGTGCGTCAGCTGGTTGCCAAGGGATTTGATGTCTTTCTGGATCTGAAGTTTCACGACATTCCCAACACCGTTGCCAAGGCGGTAGCCGCCAGTGCCGAGCTCGGCGTCTGGATGGTGAACGTGCACGCCAGCGGTGGCGAGCGGATGATGCGGGCCGCCAAGGAGGCGCTGCTGCCTTATGGCGACAAGGCGCCGCTGCTTATCGGGGTGACCGTGCTGACCAGCATGGAGCAGGCCGATATGGCGCCGCTGGGGCTCACTGTCGGCCCGGCCGAGCAGGTGATCCGGCTGGCCAAATTGACCAAGGAGGCGGGGCTCGATGGAGTTGTCTGCTCTGCCGAAGAGGCACGTGAATTGAAGGCGCTGCTCGGTGCCGACTTCAAGCTGGTGACGCCGGGGATCCGTCCCACTGGCTCGGCTGCCGGGGATCAACGCCGGGTCATGACACCGCTGGCGGCGGTGGAGGCGGGGGCCGACTATCTGGTGATTGGCCGCCCCATCACCCAGGCGGCCGATCCTGCCGCCATGCTGGCAGACATCAACGCAGAGCTGGCAAATCGATAATGGACAGGATGCCGGCCCGATGGGGCCGGCATTGCATCAGGGGCGGCTCACTCCTTGGGAGCGGGCTCGCGCAGGGTGATCGGGAGCAGGCCGAGCAGCAGGCCTGCGCCCGAGCCAATCAGATGTGATTCAATGTGTACCCTGGCGCCGATGAGGGCGGACACCGGGCTCTCTCCCGCACTGTAGAAGTCCACTCCGAGCTTGATCGCCACCCCTGCCAGCATCAGCCAGCCGGAGTAGCGGCGATAGCGGATATCCTGCAGCGCCCCCCAGACGAACAGGCCGTGCAGCGCACCCGACAATCCCATGTACCACTGGGTCTGGGGACACCACCACCAGATACCGAGCCCGACGGCGGCGCCGAGCAGCAACAGCAGCAGCGGCAGCCTAAAACCGGTCAGGTATTCGCGAAACAGGCTGTAAAGTACCCACAACCCGCTCAGATTGAGCAGCAGGTGCCACAGATTGGTGTGGGCCACATTGCCTGTTATGATGCGCCACCCTTCACCCTGGGCTATCAGGGTGCGATCGAAGGAGAGCTGGTGATTCGGCACGATGAAAAAGAGCAGCAAACTGGCGAGTGAAAGCGTGATGACCCAGAGCAATCCTGATTTTTCTGACAACATGAAACAGTCCGACGACAACAAGAGCCGCTACTGTACACGTTGCACCAGAGCCCTCAAAGCCTGTCTGTGTGATTATATTCGGCAGGTGCCGCATCTCGCCCCTCTCCATATTTTGCAGCATCCGAGCGAAGTCGGGCATCCCAAGGGAACCGCCATCCTGCTGGCCGCCTCGCTGGCGCAGGCCCGCCTGCATGTGGGCGAACAGGTGGCCGACGTCCCCGAGCTGGCGGCCTTGCTGGCCGATCCCGCGCTGCAGTGTTATCTGCTGTGGCCGGATGAGAAAGCCATCTCGCTTGCCAGGGTACGGGAGAGGGAGGCGGTCGAGCCGGCTCGCCGGGTCTGTTTTTTGCTGCTCGATGGAACCTGGCGCAAGGCCTACCGGATGCTGCACAGCAACCCTGAGTTGCAGCAGCTGCCGCGGATAAAGCTGGACGCCGTCGCGGGGCAATATTCCATTCGCAAGAAGCCGTTTGCAGAGGCGCTGTCGACCCTGGAAGCGGGCTACCATCTGTTGTCCCAGTGGGAGAGGGCGCCCGATCGCTTCGCCCCGCTGATGACCCTTTTTACCCATTTGAACCGGCAGTGGCACGATTTTGCCCAGGGCCGGCGCAGTTGAACTGCCCAGAGGAGAGTTATTCGTGAAAAAAGCCGTCGTGGTATTCAGTGGTGGTCAAGACAGCACCACCTGCCTGGTCCAGGCCTTGTCCCGTTATGACGAGGTGCACGCCATCACCTTCGATTATGGCCAGCGCCATCGGGAAGAGATCGAGACGGCACGCCGTCTGGCCAGTGGGCTCGGCATCGCTGCCCACAAGGTGATGGACGTGACCATGCTGGGCGAGCTGGCCATCTCGGCCCTGACCCGGGACGAGATCCCGGTGAGCTTCGAGCTGCAGGACAACGGCCTGCCCAATACCTTCGTACCGGGCCGCAACATCCTGTTCCTCACCCTGGCCGCCATCTACGCCTACCAGGTGGGGGCCGAGGCGGTGATCACCGGGGTGTGCGAGACCGATTTCTCCGGTTACCCGGATTGCCGCGACGAGTTCGTCAAGGCGCTCAATCAGGCCGTCTCGCTGGGGCTGGATCGCGCCATTCGCTTCGAGACCCCGCTGATGTGGCTCGACAAGGCCGAGACCTGGGCACTGGCGGATCACTACGGCCACCTCGACACCGTGCGCCAGCAGACGCTCACCTGCTACAACGGCATTGCCGGCGACGGTTGCGGTGCCTGTCCTGCCTGCGATCTGCGCAGCCGCGGCCTGCAGCAGTACCTGGCCGACAAGGCGGGCGTGGCGGCACGCTTGCACCAAAAAACCGGGCTGGGCGAGAAAAGCGGATGCTGAACCTGCGTCTCGGCCATGCTTGGGGTATAATCCGCGACTTTTGCAACCAGCCGTGACCAAGATGCATTACCCAATCAACGAGATATTCCAGACCATCCAGGGGGAGGGGGTCTTTACCGGCCTGCCCGCCATCTTCGTTCGCCTGCAGGGCTGCCCGGTGGGGTGCCCCTGGTGCGATACCCGTCATACCTGGGTGGTCGATCCTGCTCGTGAAGTGGGGGTACAGGCGGTACTCGACTGCTCCAACGAATCCGATGGCTGGAGCAAGATGAGCACGGAGCAGATCCTGGCCAGCTTCCAGCAGCTCGGTTATCAGGCGCGCCACGTGGTGATCACGGGTGGGGAACCCTGCCTCTATGATCTGCAGGGTCTCTCTGCCGCCCTGATTGAGGCGGGTTATCAGGTGCAGATCGAAACCAGCGGTACCAGCGAGATCCAGACCCATGAGCAGACCTGGGTCACCGTATCCCCCAAGATCAATATGAAGGGAGGGCTGCCGGTGCTGGTCTCTGCCCTCGATCGGGCCAACGAGATCAAGCATCCGGTGGCCACCGAGCGCCATGTGGAGGAGCTGGATGCGCTGCTGGCCACCGCCAGCTTGCGTGAAAACGTGGTGATCGCGCTGCAACCCATCAGCCAGAAACCCAGGGCAACTCAATTGGCGATGGCAACCTGCATTGCCCGCAATTGGCGGCTCTCCATCCAGACCCATAAATATCTGGATATCGATTGAGATGGAGTGGTTGTCCGACGAGCGGGTATTGTTGTCCCTGGCCAACAAGATGCCTTACGGAAAATATCGGGGGCGTCGCATCATCGATATTCCGGAGCCTTATCTGGTGTGGCTGGCCCGCACCGGTTTTCCCGCAGGTTCACTTGGTCAAACGCTGGCGCTGGCCTATGAAATCAAGCTCAACGGGCTTGAATCCATGATTGTTCCCATTATTAACAGGATGTCGGTATGAGGATATATACGAGGCAGGGCGACAAGGGCATGACTCGCCTGGCCGATGGGCTGCAACTGGCCAAAGACGATATGCGGGTAGAAACCTATGGTTATATTGATGAATTAAATTCTCATATAGGTCTTCTTATTGCCGAGGTGCCTGCGGCCGAAACCGGATTATTGGCTGACTTGTTATTATTGCAACAGGAATTGTTCGATCTGGGCGGGGAACTGGCATTTTCCAGCGCCGCTCAGGAAGCTGCCATCTGGCAGGTGAATAATGAGTGGACCGTGCGGCTGGAGCAACAAATTGATGCCTACAGCGCCAATTTACCTGTGCTGCGCAACTTTATTTTGCCCAGTGGTTCCCGTGCAGCGGCACAAGCCCATGTGGTGCGAACCCTCACCCGGCGCTGCGAGCGTCTGCTGCTGACCCTGAGCCGCAGCGAGCAGCTCAATCCGGCCATTCTGCCCTACATGAACCGGCTGAGTGACTGGTTCTTCACCATTGCCCGCTATCTGCTGGCCTGTACGGCGACCCCCGAAGTGCTCTGGGTCAAGGCGGCAGAGCGGGGCTGATAGTCAGGCTACAGGCAATAAAAAACCTCGCGATGCGAGGTTTTTTATTGCGCCGATACGGCTTTATCAGATGGCAAATTCTTCGACAGATTTACCTTCGGCAACGGCCTTGGCAATCACGGAAGGCATGCGGCCCTGGCCGGTCCAGGTTTTTTCCACGCCGTTGTCCATATAACGGTATTTGGCCGGGCGGGGAGCACGTTTGCCCTTGCTGGCCTTGGCGGGTTCAACGGCCACGGTGCCAACCAATTCGGCCGGATCGATACCGGCGGCTTTCAGCATTTCGGCATATTCGTTAATTTTACGCAGATGTTCTTCGCGAGCCTGACGCTCGGCGGCTTCATCCTGCTGGCGCTCGCTGACAATAGCGGAGAGCTTTTCCAGACCTTCTTCCAATTGTTCCAGCGTCAGCTCACGGCAAGCGGCACGCAGGCTACGGACATTCAGCAGGACTTTCAAAAATTCGTTCATAGTGTTCACCACGCGAGCAAAAGAGTGAATTAAATAGATATAGTAATTTTGGCTAATTTATACGGCCATTTATGATCAAGTCAAGTCAGCTGAATTAATAAATTCATAGTGGAAATTAAGTGATCTATTTTGGATTCAGCCCCGATTCAGCAATATTGGCAATGTACATACTCGACTGAGTTCTTGATAGATGAAAATAGCGACAAAATCATAATGTTTGCACCATTTGACTACCACCATGCCATTTTAAGCCACGCCATTTGGTGATTTAATCAAAAAACTTGCTATAACGTGCCGGCACGATAAAATGTGCCTCGAATACCTTTAAGTAGAGGCGCGCTGCCTATGACTACTTGTGCGGAGGGTGATGCCTGTGATGCACGAGGAAAGGAGTCAGCGCCGAAGTGGCCAGGCCATCATACCGGGCTGCTGGTTCTGCATCTAATAGGTGCAGGACTGCCATAGTCATCCACTATGGAGCGCTACCTGAAGGGGCTGAGGAGTATTACCTCCCCATGGGTTTTGTTTCTTTATCCTCTCGGTAGATCTCCACCTGCTGTCTTTAGGTGCAAAGAGATCATGGACATCATTCACTACGCCGACTCCGGTTGGTCAATCATTCCACCCCTGCTGGCCGTTGCCCTGGCAATTCTGACCCGCCGCGTCCTGCTGTCGCTGGGGGTGGGTATAGTTACTGGCAGCCTGCTGCTGAACCAGTTTTCTCCCCTCGATTCCCTGCATTACATGTTGAACACCGTGCTCAAGATCTTCTGGGTCGACGGGGCACTCAACCGTGACAACATCAACATGTTGCTGTTCATGCTGCTGCTGGGCGGCCTCATCAGCCTGATGAGCGTTTCCGGTGCGACCCGGGCCTTCGCCGAGTGGGCCGCCAAGCGCGCCAAGACCCGCAAGGGGGCCAAGACGCTGACCGGCATGATGGTCTTTGCCTTCTTCATCGATGACTTCTTCCACAGCCTGTCGGTGGGGGCCATCTGCCGTCCGGTGACCGACCGCTTCCAGATCTCCCGCGCCAAGCTGGCCTACTTGCTGGACTCCACCGCCGCCCCGGTCTGCGTGCTGATGCCCATCTCCTCCTGGGGGGCGTATATCATCGCCCTGGTAGGCGGGATTATGGCGGCTCACGGCATCACCGGGCAGAGCCCCATCTCCGCCTTCGTCGAGATGATCCCGATGAACCTCTATGCGGTGTTCACCCTGATCATGGTGTTGGTGGTGATCGCGTTCCAGCTCGACATCGGCCCGATGCGTCAGCACGAGCAGTGGGCGCTGGAAGGCAAGCTGTGGGATGAGTCCAAGGGCCGCCCCATCGGCCTGGACATGGAGAGCCCGGAGGAGAGCAACGGCGGCATGATCGACATGGTACTGCCGATCCTGACCCTGACTGCGGCCACTGTTTATTTCATGATTGACTCCGGCGCCGCCGTGCTGGCCGCCAATGGCGAGCCGTTCAGCGTGCTCGGCTCGTTCGAGAATACCAACGTCGGCTCGTCCCTGGTGTATGGCGCCCTGTGCAGCCTGGTGGTCTCCATCGGTCTGGCCATGCGTCTCAAGCTCGGCGCCAAGAACTGGATCAAGGCTGCGCCGCAAGGGGTCATGGCCATGTTGCCGGCCATCAACATCCTGCTGTTTGCCTGGACCATCGGCGCCGTGGTGCGTGACGTCGAGACCGGCAAGTACCTGGCATCGCTTGCCAACGGCAACCTGCCCATCGAAGTGCTGCCTGCCGTGGTCTTTATCCTCTCCTGTGCCATGGCGTTTGCCACCGGTACCAGCTGGGGCACCTTCGGCATCATGCTGCCGCTGGCCGGCGACATGGCGGCGGCCAGTGACATCACGCTGATGCTGCCGATGCTGGCCGCCGTGCTGGCCGGTTCCGTGTTCGGCGATCACAGCTCGCCCATCTCCAGCACCAGTATCCTGTCTGCCACCGGTGCCGGCTGCCACCACATCGACCACGTGATGACCCAGCTGCCCTATGCCCTGGCCATCGCCTTCGGCGCCGCCCTCGGTTATCTGGTGATGGGGCTGATGCACTCGGTGCTGGCAGGCTTCAGTGTCAGTGCGCTCTGGTTCGTCATCTTCTCCAGCTACCATTTGCGCAAGGCAAGGTCCCAAGCGGACCTGGCCATCGCATAAAAAGAACAAGGGGCCGCAAGGCCCCTTGGTTTTGTTGGGGGCTTTGGTTAGCATGCGCCCCATAAATTCAGTTTCGGAACAGTACCATGGCTTCACTGCACTACAAGTTTGCCACCATGAATTCAGGCAAATCGACCCAGCTCATTCAGGCGCACTTCAATTATCTGGAGCGGGGCATGCATCCCTTGGCCATGACACCCGCCATCGACGACCGCTTCGGGGTCGGGGTGATCAGTGCCCGGGTGGGGTTGGAGCTGAGAGTCGAGGTATTCAGCGATAGCTGCGATCTGTTCGAGATGGTAAAAGCCCGCCATGCCGAGCGGCACATCGACGTGTTCATCGTCGATGAAGCCCAGTTCCTGACCAAGGAGCAGGTCTATCAGCTGGCCCGCATCGTCGATGAGCAGGACATTCCGGTGATCGCCTACGGCCTCAAGACCGATTTTCGTGGCGAGCTGTTTCCCGGCTCCTACCACCTGCTCTGCCTGGCCGACAAGTTCGAGGAGCTGAAAAGCATCTGCTGGTGCGGCAACAAGGCACACATGAACTCCCGGGTCAATGAAGCCGGCCAGGTGATGCGCGATGGCGAACAGGTGGAGATCGGTGGCAATGATCGTTATGTCTCTCTGTGCCGCAAACACTATCTGGAAGGGCGGGCCTTCAAATAACCCGCTCTTCATCGCGATGAGTTGATAGAAAAAGGCGCCAATCTGGCGCCTTTTTTGTTGCTGGCGGTTCAGTCAATCTCGATGTCGACGGGGGCTATGATGGGATCGGCCACCGGCAGGCGGTGGAACAGCTGGCGAAAGTGCTGCTGCACCCGGCCGATATCCACCAGCGACATGCCGGAGGCGAAGCCGAACCAGACGTAGAGGCCGGTGAGATCGCGAAACATGGGGGGCAGATAACGGGGCGCACTGATCAGCCCCTCCAGATAGTGCTGATAGAGCACCGGGATGTCGTCCAGGGTCACCTTGCCGACAAACAGCATGGGCAGGATCTCGGGCACCCCCTCCAGCACGGCGCTGCGGATGAAGTTGACCGTCTCCACATAGCCCTTCACATAGGAGAGATCCTTGGTGAAGCAGGCGCCCCCCTCGACCATGCCGCCGCGAAACACCCGCTGGGTGATCTTGTAGGCGTCGTGTTCGCTGGTGCCCTGGCCGACGAAGTGCTGGAACACTTCGATGAAGTCGGCGCCGCGCTCCGCCATGTCGATGGCCATCACCCGATCCGAGATACGCTTGGCCCGGTCCGGGAACGAGCTGAAGGTGAGGGTTTCTATCAGCACCGCCAACCCCTCCTGACAGGCGGTGATGCGCGGCGAACCGGCACTGAGCCAGGTGGCATAGGGTTGCTGGCGCCCGTTGAGGGTGGTGCCCACGTGCACCCAGCCCTCGTGGACCTCCAGCACTTGCAGATCCAGCTCGGAGAAGCGGGCGTGGGAGTTGAGCTTGATGTAATCGCCGCCGGCCGCCGCGTCCGAGACGATGCCATCGCTCAGCTTGACCTGCACGGTGCCGTCACTGAAATAGCTCGACAGCTTGCCCTGCAATTTGGCCACCGCCGCTTCCCCCTCGTATTCTTTGGGGTAGGGGCGGACCAAGTGGCGGGCGCCGGGCAGGGAGAAGATGTCGCACAGCCTCGCGCCCAGCTCCTTGAGGGTCTTGCGATCGCCGCGCAGGTGATCGCCAGCCGAACCGTACAGCAGCTGGCTGTAGCGCAGGAAGTCCGGTTGGCCGCGCTGGCGCAGCATCTCGATGACCACCATGTATTGATCCACCGTCTCCTGCAGGATGCGGCCAAGCTCGTCCTGGGGGCCGAGCCGGCGGCGGATCCGGTCCCGCAGCTCCTTGAGCTCCAGATACTTGTTGCGGGGATCGAAGCCGAGGGGCAGGCCATCATAGAAGGCTTTGTCGACGGCCGGCAGCGTACGTCCTCCACTGGCCAGAAAGTCGGCCTGCAGGTGACGGGGCCACTTGATGGCATCCAGAATGCGGATGGGCTTTTGCAGGATCAAGAGTTCATCCGAGAGGGATTTCAGATGCAGGCGGTACTTTTCTTGGATGGTCATTTAGCCCCCTGTGGGGCGAGTGTGGCGCTGGAATGGGGTGAGTATATGCAGGCGGCTTGCCAAAAAGAAGCGAGGCAGGTGCTTATCCGGCCAGTGCGCTTTTGGTTGCCGGAAAATTGGTTTAGACTGCGCCCCTTGATCCCAATTGTGTCGTGGAAATGATGAATATCCCCAGCTCCGAAATGATAATGCGTTGGTTGCAGCAGGCTCGTATCGAGCACTACGTCTGTGATCAGTGCCACGGTATCCACATTGTCTCTCTGCAGTCCGTCGAAGGCATTCAGGAGAGCCGGATCTTCGTCGAAGAGGAAGGGCTGCTGTTTTCATCCGAGCTGGAGGTGCGTCCCTCCGCCTTGCTGCCGCTGGTGGCCGAACTGGGTCGTCTCAACATGCAGTACCCGTCGCTCAAGGTGTTCCTCGACATCATCGATGACAACCTGCCGCGACTGGTGGTGGGCCACACCGTCTTCACCAAGGCCGGTCTGTCGGTCGAGCAGTTCCTGCTGTTCGTTGAAAGCACCATCGCTACTACGCATGAAGTGGTCTCCGAATGCGAGCGGTTGGGCTTCCTGAATCTGCCGGAAATCCAGGTTGCACCGGAGTCTGTGCACTGATTTGTGCGTTAAATGTGCGAACGGTTCGCCTGATGCAAAAAGCCGTTGACGCCGGCGGGGCTTTACCCTAAATTACGCCCCGTTCCAGCGCAACGGCGCAGCGAACACCGTGCTGGCTGAGCACGTTAAACAACAGACCAAAATTTGGTGAGGTGTCCGAGTGGCTGAAGGAGCACGCCTGGAAAGTGTGTATACGGCAACGTATCGAGGGTTCGAATCCCTCCCTCACCGCCAAATAAAACAAAAGGGCCTGTCTTGTGACAGGCCCTTTTGTTTTATCCGGTGACGGGCGGCGCGGTTCGGGCCCTGGTTCGACAGGCGGGCAGGATAGTCCGCCTGGACGGCCAGAGGCCGCCCGCAGGGCGAGCGCCATGGATGGCGCGAGTCAATCCCGACCCAGCGTACAGATTGAAAAACCGACCTGATAGTCGGTTTTTTGCTTTGGGGAAGAATTATCCGTTCATGTCGAAGAGAGAGGATGAGAACCCTCACCGGGTTCGAGCAGAGCAGCTTGCAGTGATGAACGGCCGCAGGCCGCCCCGAAGGAGTGAGCCACGCAGTGGCGAATGATCCTTTCCTCATCGCCAAACAACGTAAAAGGGCCTATCGCAAGATAGGCCCTTTTACTTTATCCGCTGACGGCGGCCGGGTTCTGACCCAGGCTCGACCTGCTGGTCGGGCTTTTGCGTTTCTGGCCGGTGATTATCTGCCGATGCCGATGCCGATGCCGATGCCGATGCCGATGCTGGGGAAGCTTGCCAAGCAGCGCGATCACTACGTTGCCTCTCTTCAGTAAGTGATCGCTGGGTAATAGGTGATAGGTAGAGATAAGTTCTGCTCTGCGCAATGGATTGCCATTTATTCAGTGATTGGTGCTGGTTGTGCAAGAGGCGGTGGTTTTATGTGCCAACTACGCAATTTGTTGCGCCGTATGGCGATGATGCAAGTGAGGGGTTGTTTTAATTATTTGTTTTTTAACGAAAAAACTGTTTGGCATGGTCACTGCTAACGGATTCGGTCGAGTGTCATTACCGTTCAACCAATCAGGAGCATACCCATGCCAACGCCATGTTATATCAGCATCGAAGGTAAAACTCAGGGCAACATTACCGCTGGTGCCTTCACCTCCGATTCCGTCGGCAACATCTTCGTGCAAGGCCACGAAGACGAGATGCTGGTGCAAGAGTTCCAGCACGTCGTGACCGTGCCGACTGACCCGCAATCCGGTCAGCCTGCTGGTCAGCGTGTCCACAAGCCGTTCAAGTTCACCGTTGCGCTGAACAAAGCCGTGCCGCTGATGTACAACTCGCTGGCTTCCGGCGAAATGCTGCCGAAAGTGACCCTGAAGTGGTACCGCACCTCCGTCGAGGGCAAGCAGGAGCACTTCTTCTCTACCGTGCTGACCGATGCCACCATCGTTGACATCGACTGCCAGATGCCGCACTGCCAGGATCCGGCGAAGTCTGACTTCACCCAGCTGATCCAGGTCTCTCTGGCCTACCGCAAAATCGATTGGGAACACACCGTTGCCGGCACTTCCGGTGCGGACGACTGGCGTGCGCCGATCGAGGCGTAACTTGCCCATCAGGGGCACTGCT
The DNA here is from genome assembly GCF_027705405.1 of Aeromonas sp. QDB34. Lineage (NCBI taxonomy): Bacteria > Pseudomonadati > Pseudomonadota > Gammaproteobacteria > Aeromonadales > Aeromonadaceae > Aeromonas > Aeromonas sp. QDB34. Next base: position 130,200 of record NZ_JAPDBT010000001.1, read on the forward strand.
TGCGGTGCCCCTTGTTTTCTTAACGCATAGCCCGTTGCTTTCAACCGAGTCAGCTAGTTTCCCCCTTATTTTTCTTATGTCCGTTTGCCTGGTGTGAGCGGGTACAAGAAAAAATCCGGGTTTACGTCTTGCCGCACGCCGTCAAGGGCGTGCGGTAGCCATGGTGTCAGAAAAACCGGGGCGATGGCGGATCTCTCACCCGGCTTGCAGTGCCCCGCCTGATGGGGCTACACGACATCTCAGAGGCGCTCAGCGATGGCAGACAGCACAGGATTACAATTTACCGTCAAGGTGGGGGCCCTGCCCGAGAGCACCTTCGTGGTGGCCGAGTTTGCGCTGGATGAGGCGCTCAACCGGCCGTTCAACCTGCGCCTAGAGCTGGCAAGTGCCCAGCCCGACATCGACTTTGGCGCCGTGCTGGACCAGCCGTGCGAGCTGCTGGTGTGGTACAACGGCGAGCTGCAGCGTCGGGTGTGCGGGGTGGTCAGTGACTTCGCGCAAGGGGACAGCGGCTTTCGCCGCACCCGCTATCAGCTGCTGGTGCAGCCGGCGCTGTGGCGGTTGTCGCTTCGCTACAACTCCCGCATCTTCCAGGCGCAAAAGCCCGATGAAATCCTCTCAATCTTGTTGCAAGAGCACGGCATTACCGACTATGCGTTTGCCCTGAAAAACGAGCACGCCAAGCGGGAATACTGTGTTCAGTACCGGGAAACCGACCTCGATTTCGTCAACCGCCTCGCCGCCGAAGAGGGGATGTTCTACTTCCACGAGTTTGAAGCGGGCAAGCACCGCATCGTGTTTGCCGATGACGCGGCAGCCCTGACCGCTGGCCCCGAGCTCTTCTTCAACCTCGGCAACCATTCCCTCGAGCAAGGCCCCTATGTCGGGCAGTTCCACTATCGGGAGGCAGTGCGCCCCTCGGATGTGGAGCTCAAGGACTACAGCTTCAAGACCCCGGCTTATGGCCTCTCTCACAAAAAGCAGGGCGCAGAGCTCGAGCATCAACGGGATACCTACCAGCACTTCGATTTCCCGGGCCGCTACAAGCAGGACCCGAGCGGCAAGGCGTTTGCCCAACATCGGCTGGATGCCCTGCGCAATGATGCAGTGGCGGGCCAGGCTAAGTCCAACTGCGCGGCTTTACAGCCGGGGAAGAGCTTCTCACTGACCGAACATCCCAACGGCAGCCTCAACACTGACTGGCAAATCGTGCGTATCCAGCACACCGGCTTGCAGCCGCAGGCGCTGGAAGAGGAGGGGGGCAGCGGCCCCACCGTTTACCACAACGAATTTGGCGTAGTGAAAGCCAGCACCACCTGGCGGGCACGCATTGGCAGCCCGGAAGCCCCTCACAAGCCGATGGTGGATGGCCCGCAAATTGCCATGGTGGTGGGCCCCGACGGGGAGGAGATTTACTGCGACGAGCACGGCCGGGTGAAGCTGCAATTCCCGTGGGACCGCTACGGCAGCTCCAACGACCAAAGCTCCTGCTGGGTGCGGGTCTCCCAGGGCTGGGCCGGCGGCCAATACGGCATGATGGCCATCCCGCGCATCGGCCACGAGGTCATCGTGAGCTTTCTGGAAGGGGACCCCGACCAGCCCATCGTGACCGGCCGCACCTACCACGCCACCAACCGGCCGCCCTATGAGTTGCCGGCCAACAAGACCCGCACCGTGCTGCGGACCGAAACCCACCAGGGTGAGGGCTTCAACGAGCTTCGCTTTGAAGACCAGGCTGGCAAGGAAGAGATTTATATCCACGGTCAGAAAGACCTGAACGTGCTTATCGAGAACGATGCGGCGTGGCACATCAAGCATGACGAGCATCGGGATATCGACAATGAGCGGGTGACCCGTGTCAGGAAGGTGCCGGGTGAGGAAGGGGCCCCACCCAGTCTTGGCAACGATCATCTGACCGTTGAAGGAGAGAAGCGGGACCATATCAAGGCTGACTACTCGCTGACCGTGGATACCTCCATGCATCAAAAACTCGGTCAGAGCTGGCTCACCCAGGCGGGGCAGGAAGTGCACGTCAAAGCCGGTGCCAAGGTGGTGCTGGAAGCGGGTTCTGAAATTACCGTCAAGGTCGGTGGCTGCTTTATCAAGGTTGATGGCGGCGGTGTCACCCTGGTCGGCCCCACCATCAAGATGAATTCGGGTGGCAATGCAGGCTCTGGATCTGGTTGGGCTGGCAAGGTACCCAAGAGCATCGAGGGTATGCTGGACAGCCCTCACACACGCTGGATGAAGTTTTATCACCTCGACTCCGAGCTGATGCCGCTGGCGGGCACCCCATACAAGGCCGTATTGAGCGATGGTTCGGTGCGGGAGGGCACGCTGGATGGTGAGGGCATGGCGCTGCTCGAGGATGTGCCTGCTGGCACCGCTTCAGTGACCTATGACCTGCAGGACAATTTTGTCGATCTGCCCCGTGAATCCATCTCGGCCCTCACCGGCCATCTCGACAGTCTGAGCGACGAGGGCTGATATGTTCGGTAACGATCTGTTTGAACAGCTCTATGACCACCTGGATCAAGCGGTGTCTGGTGGCGCGGCCTATGTCAAACAAAGTGCAGAGGCGGTAAAAAAGGGGGTTGCTTCCAGCCTGCAGTGGATTTGGGAGGCCCTGCAGGGTGACTTCAATCCCAACCAGAGCGCGGGGCAGATTGCCGCCAATGCGGTGCTGGGTCTTATTCCCGTGGTCGATCAGGTGCTGGATTGCCGCGATCTGATTGCCAATGCCCGGGATATTTCCCGTGATCCCAAGCAGCCGGAGAAGTGGGTTTTTCTGAGCTTTACCCTGATTGGCCTGATCCCGTCGCTGGGCTCAGCCCTCAAGGGGGTGTTGAAGATCATCTTCCTGTTTGTCCGCAAGGCGGGTGGGGATGCCACCAAGGCGATCAGACCCGCAATGGCGCCCGTGCTGACGTTTCTCAGTGATCCCAAGGTCAAGAAAGTGCTGGGTATCTCGCGCCTCGACAAGGTGCTGAAAGGATTTGCCGGCCAGATCCGTGGGCTGAGAGGACAGATTGCCGTCAGCGTGCTGCTGGGTTATCTGAATGATGCAGTCAAGTCACTGACCAGTTTGATTGGCAAGATCAAGGGATTGGCTCCTGCTTCAGTCAGGATCTGGCTTGAGCAATCCCAGCGTCTGGTGTTGCAGATGCAGTCACAGGCCGGTCAGATGTTGCCTGTCGCCATGGGGCCCGTGCTCAAATCCCTCGATGAGATAGCCGCGGGATTGGAGAAAGAGGCGGTCAAGCATGCCCCTGGTTACAAGGCCGTGCCCGGTGGTACCGTTATCCACCCGCTGCCGGACGATGTGGTCAAAGTGGATCTCAAGATCCTGAGCCGCTCGAAGAAAGGGATTTATGGTGAGATCATCAGCGACAACTGGATGGCAAATCACAAGTTCGAGAACCTGTTGCCAGAACATCGCCGGGTACGTAGCCTGAATGACAAGCCCAGAGGGCGGGGCATCGATGGTATCTACAAGAATACCAATCCTCCGCCTCCCTACGTGGTGACCGAGACCAAGTTTCGGACGGCAGGGGGGGAGTATATCGACGGGGATGGCACCAAGAGCACCCAGTTGTTGTCGATGACCAAGGGGTCGGGCAAGCAGATGAGCGGCCAGTGGATAGACAAGCGATTGCCCGATGAGATCACGGACAAGAAAATATTAAAAGATCTTAAAAATGAAGGTTATGAGGCTTGGCTAATGATTGTCGATGAATCTGGTAAAGTGATACAGATAACCAAGCTGGATAAGTCAGCCAATGCCGTAGGTACGATTTCGATCAAGTAGGAGCAGTGAATGAGTTCGTTTATTGAGCAGCGTCGAGATCCACTATTATCTGAGCCGTTTTTTTTAGAGCAGATAGAGGATTATAAAGAGTCATCATATTTTGACCAAAGTTGGTGGGCTAAAATAAACGATCCCTTACATGAACGTTGGAGTGATCCACATCGACGTCCTACCCGCTCCATGGCCAGCGAAAGTATGTTCATGGACAACTTGGAACATGCAATTCTTCTTTATTCTGGTGGCGTATCCCACGAAGAGATCAATGCATGCCTCTCGATAGTAAAAAAAGAACTGCTGCGCCATAAAAAAGAGTTTCCAGATGAACAGTTTTATTACTGGGAGCAAGATGCCTATCAATATCTGCTCTGGATGTTCTCATTAAGCATCCTCTATGGCCAGGATGAGATGTTGCCCGAGTTAGTGCGTTATATCAGTAAGAATCCGGAAGGGGACGACGACCCGCTGTGGAGCGTACTGTTGGCCCGCCTGGGTTATCCTGGCTTCCCTCGAGGTCCAGAATCCTATATTCCCGAGGTGTATCGCCCGTTATTTGATGCCATCAAGGGAGATGGTGTGAATCCCACCAAGGTTGAGCGTCAGGCGAGCATCAAACAATATCTCAAAGGATGGTACAAGGGGTGTAAAGAGTGCTATTGGCACGACAGGCACAAGGCAAAGCATGCCATCTACTTTGGGTATTGGGCTTTTGAAGCGGCGCTGGTCACCTTGCTTTATGAGCTGGATGACAGCAGCTATCGAGACATGCGCTATTACCCCAAGGATCTGGTGGATTATGCCAGAGCCAATGGTATTGCAGAGAAATGGCAGGCATTGCGAGTAGCCCAACATCCTATTGCCATGCCGGGTTCAGTGGTGGAGCAGGATGGCAACTGGCGCTGCAACCTGACCGATGAGCAGTGGCAGCTTCGCAAAGGGCAGCGCTTACCTTCCCAAACCCATGTCAACAAGGATGGCATGTTGTTCTGGGTGCAGGAGTAGTCCGCAGTGTATCGATCATGCATTGTCTGCGTGATCGATACATCGCGAACCGAGCATCGTTTTGGTGCTGCCGTGGTATTGCTTGGCCCCTTTGGCTCTGTATGAAAAAATCGAGAAAGAAAGGTGAAGGCGATAAAAAAACTATTCCTGCTCCTCTCCGTCATTATCTTGTCGCCCCTGTTGATTCCCATGGTCTATATCGAAAGACGAAGAAAGAAATGGTTTCTATCAACTTTACTATCCCCTCTGCCTGAAGAGATCAGAGTCGGTAGATTGAACGCGCTGATGAATACCCGTGCCGATGAGTTACAGGGCGGCATTGTGTCAGCACTTGTTGAATTCAACTCTAATGAACATTGGGTGTGTCTCAATATTGACTGGCGAGACGTCGAGGAAGTTGAGCTGCAGGGGAACGCATTGGCGGATATTCACGGTGTCAAGGAACATTTTATTTGCTCCGAACCGGGTGAGGATACATCGGTTTGGCACATGTTGGTGCTTTATGACTTATGGCTGCAAGCGCGAGGATATGAAGTCGTGCTTTGGGATATCGATGCAGATCACTATACAGGACTTATTTGTCGAACGGATGTTCTCGATAAACTGTTAAACGAGGGGCGCAAGCTGGGTTTGGCTATGGTCAAGCTGGATCATGTGAACGAGCAATAAGATTATTGGGCGACATGGGAATGTTCAGAATAAGGTCTATTTAAAAGTTGATAAGCAATAGAAAGTCTATCTGGTTGTAAGCAAGCATTATGTACACAGCCACCCTTCCATCTTCATTATTTGCAGATACAAACGATGACATACCGCACATTATGTTTGGTACTGGCGAGCCATTGGCTCGCCGCTTGTTCCACTACGACACCTCAGACTGAATCCGACCTCTTTCAAGCCGCTCAGCAGGGCCAAGGCAAGGCGCAATATGAGCTGGCCAACCGTCTGGCGGCCAAACCGGATTATCCTGAGGCAATGCGCTGGATGAAGCAGGCTGCCGATCAAGTGGGTCCGCTGGCGGCGGATGCCGATATTAGGGGCAAGGCTGCGCTACAGGTGGGAAGTTGGTATCAGGCGGGATTGGGAGAACCTAAAAATCCTGTACTGGCCAAGCAGTGGTGGCAGCGCTCCGCCAAGTTGGGCAATTCGGAGGCCAGCTATCAACTGGGTCAGGACTGCCGGCAACGGTACAAGGGCAAGCTGGCCAGTGAGTGCCTTGATTGGTTCGAACAGGCGGCCAAGCGCGATCATGTGAATGCCCAGTTGGCTCTGGGGCAGTGGTATGCAGGTCAGGCGGGGGCTGATGAAGATGCCGTCAAATGGCTGGAGAAAGCCGCCGAACAAGGGAATCGGGATGCCCAATTCCAGCTTGGCACTCGTTATGAACAAGGGAAAGGGGTGGGCAAGCGCCCCGATCTTGCCCTGCGCTGGTATGAGAAAGCCGCCGCTCAGCAACAGCCGGATGCCTTGTTGGTACTGGCGCGCAAGGCTCCATCTGAAGAAGCATTCGGCCTCTATCAGCGAGCTGCCAATGCGGGGGCTGTATCGGCCCAGTTGTGGTTGGGACAAGCCTATCTGGTCGGTGATCTGGTTGCCCAGGATCTTGCGCTTGGCCGTTATTGGCTGGAGCTGGCTGCAGGCAGTGGTTCCCATGAGGCCGAATATCAATTGAGCCTGCAACAGAGCGATAGCGCCGCGCGAGAACATTGGTTGACATGTGCCGCAGAAGGGGGATTCAGCGAAGCTCAGCTGGCATTGGCGCAATGGCAGCAAGAGCAAGGGGATCTCGTCACCGCGCGCCAGTATTTTGCTTTGGCAGCAGCACAGGGCAACGTCGATGCTCACTATGCCTATGGCGAGATGCTACGGCTGGGATTGGGCGGCAAGGAAGACTACCCGCAGGCGCTTAAACAGTATCGACTGGCCGCCAATGCCCTACACCGATCAGCCCAATACCGCATGGGCATGATGCGGGAGCAGGGGTTGGGAGCTCCACGCAATAGACTGCATGCTTATGCGTGGTATCTGCTTGCTGCCACGGATGGAAATAGTGAGGTTTCTGAAGCACGTGACGAGCTTGAAAAAGGTATGACTGAAAAAGAGAAGAGCGCAGGGCAAAAACTTGCTCAGCATTGGTTTGTAGCGCTTTCCCAAGGGAAGAAATTGAACAGTTAGTCTATTTTTTGTCAACAAGGATGAGTTTACAATCTACCTGAACGGTCGATGACCCAGAGCGCTTGATATAAGCCGCCTTATTCTGGTGATATCGTCGTGCATATTATGTCCTTCAGTCCCTTCATTGTTTTGCATGGTGAAGGGATTTTTTGTTCTTGAATTGTCATTTTTTGTTACATATTTTTGTCTGGTCGCGACCATCTTTGTCGCACTGCCTCATGGTGAGATGCATGAATCACTAACATTCAAATTTATTGACTCTGGAATCTATTTTTCTGAGAGCGAGGCCTATTTTCAATAATCAAGTGAAACCGTCTCAATTTGATTGTAACTATCTGTTTTTGCTTTGCTTTTGTATTTAAAGGTCTCTTCTTTGATAAATAATAAATTGACTACCGGTGCTACACACATATACCATGCGGCGCAAATGGCTCTTAGGCCAATATGACCTCTAACAAAGATTAGAGGCAAAATCGGATTGTATAGATAACAAGATGCATACTGCGTTTTTGGTTATTAGAGCTTTTGCTTTGGTATATCGGAGACGCATCGTCAGCTGATGAACTTCTCACTGAATCCATCGGTGTTTCAGTCAACTGTCATTTTTGACAGTTGTTGGTAAGGGCGTTGGCTATAAGCTTTAGGGTCTTGGTTGACCCTTAACTTGGTATTTAGAGCATGGGAAAAGGAATTGACGGCGGCACTGTTGCGCCCAAAGAACGTATCAACATCAAATATGTACCGGCAACCGGTGGTCAGCAGGCGGAAATAGAGCTTCCGTTGACCATGATGGTGGTCGGCAATATGAAGGGCCGTACTGAAGACACTCCGATCGAGGAGCGTCAGACCGTCTCTATCGACAAGAATAACTTCTCGTCTGTCATGAAAGAATCCGCGCTGGAACTGAAGTTTTCCGTTCCCAATCGTCTGGAAGAGAATAGCCAGGATGAGCTGCCGGTTTCGATCAAGATCCAGTCTCTGGAAGACTTCACCCCTGACAGCGTGGCACAGCAAGTGCCCGAGCTGCGCAAGCTGCTGGAACTGCGTGAGGCCTTGGTTGCCCTGAAGGGGCCACTGGGCAATATCCCTGCCTTCCGCAATCGTTTGCAAGATCTGCTGTCCAGTGATGACGCTCGTGAGCAGCTGCTCAAGGAGCTGGATTTGATTAAGCCTGCCGAGTGATCGCCGGGTTGGATTGACTGAACGAGAAAGGAATAAACATGTCTTTGGTCGAAGAACAGGTTCAAGCGGGGGCGAGTGCCGCCTCCTCGTCCTTGCTGGACGAAATCATGGCGCAAGCTCGTATTACCCCGGTGGATGAAGGTTACAGCGTTGCCAAGCAGGGGGTTGCAGCCCTGATCGCCAACATTCTGGACAGCGGTACCACCAGCGAGCCAGTCAACAAGGCGCTGGTGGACAGCATGATTGTCGAGCTCGACAAGAAGCTCAGCAAGCAGATGGACGTGATCCTGCACGCCAAGGATCTGCAGGAGATGGAGTCCTCCTGGCGCTCCCTCAAGCTGCTGGTGGATCGCACCGATTTTCGCGAGAACATCAAGATTCAGGTGCTGCATGCCACCAAGGAAGAGCTGCTGGAAGATTTTGAGTTCTCGCCCGAAATCACCCAGTCCGGCCTCTACAAGCATGTCTATTCCAGCGGTTATGGCCAGTTTGGTGGCCAGCCGGTGGGGGCCGTGATCGGTGATTACGCCTTCACCCACAGCGCACCCGACATCAAGCTGATGCAATACGTCAGTGCGGTGGGGGCCATGGCCCATGCGCCGTTTATCTCTTCCGTCGCACCAGCCTTCTTCGGCGTCGACAGCTTTACCGATCTGCCTTCCATCAAGGATCTGAAATCGGTATTCGAAGGGCCGGCCTACACCAAGTGGCGTTCCCTGCGTGAATCGGAAGATGCCCGTTATCTGGGCCTGACTGCACCGCGCTTCCTGGCGCGTCTGCCCTACGACCCGACCGAAAACCCCATCAAGGGTTTCAACTATCAGGAAGATATCAGCTCGGATCACGACCACTATCTGTGGGGCAACACCGCCTACCTGATGGGGACTTCCCTGACCGACAGTTTCGCCAAGTATCGCTGGTGCCCGAACATCATAGGCCCGCAAAGCGGCGGCGCCATCCACGATCTGCCGGTGCACGTCTACGAGGCCATGGGTCAGCTGCAGGCGAAGATCCCGACCGAGGTGCTGATCACCGACCGTCGCGAATACGAGCTGTCGGAAGAGGGTTTCATCACCCTGACCATGCGCAAGGACAGCGACAACGCCGCCTTCTTCTCCGCCAACTCGGTACAAAAACCCAAGGTGTTCCCGAACACCAAGGAAGGCAAAGAAGCGGAAACCAACTACAAGCTGGGTACCCAGCTGCCCTACATGTTCATCATCAACCGCCTGGCGCACTACATCAAAGTGCTGCAGCGCGAGCAGATCGGCTCCTGGAAAGAGCGTCAGGATCTGGAACGCGAGCTGAATGGCTGGATCAAGCAGTACGTTGCTGATCAGGAGAACCCGCCGGCAGACGTACGTAGCCGTCGTCCGCTGCGCGCCGCCCAGATCAAGGTGCTGGATGTGGAAGGGGAGCCGGGCTGGTACCAGGTTGCCATGGCCGTGCGCCCGCACTTCAAGTACATGGGAGCGAGCTTCGAGCTCTCTCTGGTAGGTCGACTGGACAAGGAATAAGGCCCGATGCCGCATCTCTCTTCCTGGGATAGAGGAAATGCGGCCAGCCTGTTTGATCGCATCCGGGGGGAGGGGCTTGGCTCTTCCCCTCGTTCGGAAGTTGATGAACTGGTCGACTCTGTCAAACGGCAGCTCGACCAGATCCTCAACACCCGCCCCGGCAATTGCCGCAGTGCACCCGATCTGGGGGTCATTGATCTCAATGACGCCACTCAGGGCAGTGCGGATATCAAGGGGCGGATCCGGGAAGCGATCCGGCAATGCATCCGTCGTTATGAACCACGGATCATCCATGTGGATGTTCGTTCACCCGACTATCAGGCGAGTCCGCTTGAGATGTCGTTTCAGGTGACGGCCCACGTGCGGCTGGAGCATATCGAGCAAGTTACCTCGTTCAACGTCCATATGGACAGTCACCGTCACTACCGCATGGTCTGATCAATGTCGCTGGAACATTACTTCAGGGATGAACTGGCGTTTTTGCGCCTGCAAGGGCGCGAATTTGCCGACGCCTATCCCGAGCTCACCCGCTTTCTGTCGGAGCAGAATACTGATCCGGACGTGGAGCGCCTGCTGGAGGGATTCGCCTTCCTCACGGGCAACCTGCGCGCCAAGATTGAGGATGAGTTTCCCGAGCTGACTCACGGTCTGCTCAACATGCTCTGGCCCAACTACCTGCGTCCCGTGCCCAGCATGACCATCATGCAGTTTTCGGTCATTCCGGGCGCCATTGCCCAGCCGGCGCTGGTCAGGCAAGGCTGCCAGCTCGACAGTCTGCCCCTGGACGAGGTGACCTGTCATTTCCAGACCTGTCACGATACTTGGGTCTATCCGGCCGATATCCGTCATATCGCTGCCCAGAGCGGCAACGATCTCTCCACCATCTCGCTGGATATCGCCCTGCATGCCCCTCTGCCGCTCAGTGAGCTGCAACTGGACAAGCTGCGCTTTTTCCTTGGTGGCGACAGCTACACCGCCTATGAGCTCTACTTCTGGCTTTCCAACCAGCTTTCTCATATCGAGCTGGAGATCGACGGCAAGCGCTTTCGCCAGGAGGCCAAGGCCCTCAAATCGGTCGGCTTCGAGCGCGATGACGCGCTCTTGCCCTATCCGAACAACGTCTATTCCGGCTACCGGATCCTGCAGGAGTACTTCTGCTTCCCGGAAAGCTTCCTCTTCTTCGAACTCTCCGGTGGCGAGTGGCCCAAACAGCCGTTGCCGGTGAGCGAATTCAAGGTGCACTTCTGCTTCGACCGGCCGCTGCCGGCGGAGCTTAAGATCCGTCCCGACTCCTTCATGCTCAACTGCGTGCCGGCCATCAACCTGTTCCAGCACGACAGCGAGCCGGTCAACCTCAACGGTCGTCAGGCGGAGTATCCCCTCAAGGCAAGTTATCGCCATGCCGACAGCTTCGAGATCTTCTCGGTGGATCAGGTGGAGGGCTGGGTCGAGGGGAACCTCGGCCGCTCCCGCGGTACGCCGCGCATCTATCAGCCATTCGAGAGCTTCCAGCACCAGATTGAGCGGGCCAAACAGCGGCTGGCGCTCTACTACCGGGTGCGAGTCAAGGAGGCGGTGAGCGGGGATGGTTTCGAACACAACCTCTCGTTCGTGCGCGGGGATGAAACCACCACGGTCGAACTGGATGAATCCATCTCGGTGACGCTCACCTGCACCAACCGCTCTCGCGCCGCCCGTCTCAAGGTGGGCAGCGTCTGCGTGCCGACCGGCAGCTCGCCCTCCTTTGCCACCTTCCGCAACCTTATCCGGCCGACCCGGCCGCTGCGCCCGGCGCTGGACGGCAGTCTGCACTGGACGCTGATATCCAACCTGTCGCTCAACTATGTCTCCCTGCTGCGCCGCGATGCCCTGGTGCAGGTGTTGCGCACCTACGATTTTCCGGCGCTGCACGACAAGCAGGCCGAGCAGGCCTCGCGCAAGCGGCTGGCGGGGATCGAGGAGATAGAGACCAAGCCGGTGGATCGGCTGGTGCGCGGCATGCCGGTTCGGGGGCTCAAATCGGTGCTCTCCATCCGTCAGTCCGCCTTTGGCAGCGAAGGGGAGCTTTATCTGTTCAGTACCGTGCTGGCCCACTTCTTCTCGCTCTATGCCAGCGTCAACGCCTTCCACCTGCTTGAGGTGGTCAATCTCGACAACAAGGAGCGCTACCAATGGCCAGTCCAGATCGGTCAGCACTCCCTGATGTGAACGCCGCCCGGGAGGCGCCCCGCTTCAATTTCTTTCAGCTGGTTGAGCTGCTCAACCGGCTCGATGGCGCCGATCAGGAGCGAGGGCTCGACTACCTCCCCGGTGACGAGAACATCCGCTTCAAGGCGACCGCTTCCTTGGGGTTTCCCACCAGCGACGTGCTGCAGATTGGTCGGGACGGGCAGGGGCGCCACGAGCTGGAGGTGGCCTTCCTCGGCCTGCACGGCAGTCAGTCGCCGATGCCCGGCTATTACCTCGATTCGCTGGCGTGGGAGTACGCCCAGGGGGAGCAGAAGCTCGGTCTGTTTCTGGACTTCTTCCACCACCGTCTGCTGACCCTGCTGCACCGGATCTGGCGCAAGTATCGCTATCACGTGCGGTTTCAGGACAACGGTGAGGATGGCTTCTCCCGCCTGATGTTTGCCCTGGTGGGGCTCGGCAACGAGGCGGTCTGTCAGAGCCTGCCGGTCAACCGGGCCAAGATGCTCTCCTATGCGGGCATGCTGGCCAGCCCCAGCCGCTCCCCCGAGGTGGTGGCTGGTCTGGTGGCCCACTGCTTCGATCTGGCCGACGTGCAGGTGAGCGCCTGGCAGTGGCGCAAGGTGCCTATTCATCAGGATCAGCAAAACCGCCTCGGCGGCGCCTGCGCCACTCTGGGGAGCGATTTTGTCATCGGTGACAAGGTGAATGACTGTGCCGGCAAGTTCTTGTTGAAGATCAACAACCTGAGCTTTGGCCAGTTTCTCGGCTTTCTGCCGAACGGGGAGCACTTCCACGCCCTAGTGACCTTCGTCTCCTTCATCCTGCGCGATCAGCTGGCCTGGGATCTGCGTCTGGGGTTCGGCCAGGAGCAGGCGAGGGGGCTGAGGTTGGGGGAAGAGCAGAGTGCCCGCCTGGGGTGGAGTACCTTTCTCGGCCAGCCGCCGAGTGATCCGTTCGTGACCATCTGCGTGCAGGAATAAGTGCAGACATCAGCAGCGCAGAAAATTTAACTACAGGAATCAGTGCAGGAGTAACTGTGGACGATTTTAACCAGCAACTTTCCCTGGTGGTGCTCAACAGCGAACAGCTCGACGGCAGCCAGCAGGTGCAGTACCGCTTCGACGAGATGGGGGGGACCCTGGGGGCCTCCGAACAGGATGACTGGCAACTGCGCGACAGGCTGGGGGCCGTCATGCCAGCCCACGCCCGCATCGAGCTCAACGACGGTCGCTTCTGCCTGTGCGATCTGAGCGGCCAGACCTATATCAACGGTGCCACCTCGCCCATCGGGCGGGCCCGCAAGGTGCATCTGGAGCAGGGGGACGAGCTCGTGATCGGCCCGTTCCGGCTGCGCGCCTATCTGGGGGCCATCACCCCCGAGCAGAGCCTGCAACAGGTGCTGGGCAACCGCCCCACCGAGCAGCTCGATGAGTGGCTAACCAGCGATGAGCCCGTCGTGCCGGCTGACGATCCGCGTACCCTAGCGGCCGATCCCTTGCTGGCATTGCAGCAGGAGCGCAGGGCGCCCAATCCGTTGATGGATGGCCCGCTGGCGGACGGTCGCCTGCAGGCTTCACTGCGTTCACAACCGGATGTGGACGTTCCCCCTCTTGCCCCTTTTTCTGCTGTCGAGAACACCATGAACCAAGAATTTCTGGATATGCCCGCCATCGAGAACCATCCCGATTATCAGCTGTCGCTGGACGGCGTCGATCACGTGGCCCTGACCCCGCTGATGCGCGGCCTGGGTCAACCCTTGCAACTGCAGGACACCCAGCAGGCCCACGACATGCTCGAAGAGATGGGCAAGACGGTGCGGGCCATGGTGGAGGGGCTGCTGCAGCTGCAAAACGAGCAGGCGGCGCTGGCGGACAAGCACCTGCGTCCCATCGAGGACAACCCGCTGCGCCTGGGCCTCGATTATGACGAGACCCTGGCGGTGCTGTTTGCCGAGCAGAAGAGCCCGGTCCACCTGAGTGCGCCGGCGGCGGTGGCCGAGAGCCTGCACAACGTGCGCATTCATCACGTGGCTAATCAGCAGGCCATCGGCGCGGCGCTTGACAGCATCTTGCAGGCGTTTTCGCCGCAGGCGCTGCTGGGGCGCTTCGAGCAATACCGCCGCAGCGGTGCACCGGGCACGGCCGATGAAGGCTGGGCCTGGGACATGTACCAGCACTACTACCGTGAGCTCACCTCCGCCCGTCAGCAGGGGTTCGACAAGCTGTTCCACCAGGTGTATGCCCAGGCCTATGACCAGGCCGTGCGTCAGCAACAGGGACTGATTTGATGATACGTGCGCTGATGCTGGGCGCCGCGCTGCTGGCCCTGGCAGGTTGTACCACCATGGGCAAGATGGCCGACGTGGCCATGAACCCGGATATCCAGGTGGGCAGCAATGACAGTCAACCGACGACCCTGGGGCTGAGCCTGCTGGCGGAGCCTGACGTCAACCCCAACGAGAGCGGGGAGGCGGCGCCCATCGAGTTTCAGGTGGTGCTGCTGGCAGAGGATTCCAAGCTGCTCGCCACCGACTACGACCAGGTGACCGCGGATGTGGAGAAGGCCCTTGGCAAGAACTACCTGGATCATCAGGACTACACCCTGCTGCCGGGCCAGTTCAAATACCTGCCCCCCATCAAGCTCGACGAGAAGACCCGCTACATCGGGGTGATCGCACGCTACGCCGACCCCGACAGCGCCGAGTGGCGCAAGGTCATCAAGATCAAGAGCAAGGGAACGGCTTATCAAATCCTGGTGCACCTGCGCCTGGATGAAGTGGAACTGCAAAAAGAAGAAGAATAACCATGTCGAGTCGAAATCGGGTTATCTGGCGTGAGGGGCTGTTCATCAAGCCCCAGCACTTCCAGCAACAACAAAGACATTCGGATTACGCGCTGCACGCTCGCCTGAGTGCGCTGTCCGACTATTTCTACGGCTTGCAGTCGCTCGCCATCAACGAGGATTACCTGGGCTTTGGCCGCATCGCCCTGGTGGGGGCCACCGGCATCCTGCCAGACGGTACCGTGTTCAACATCCCCAATGACGACGTGCTGCCGACCCCGCTGGAGGTCACCGACGCCTCGGTGGCCAACCAGAAGGTCTATCTGGCGCTGCCGCTCTCGGTGAGCGGCGTCAACGAGGTCAATCAGGGCGGCCAGGTGGCCACCCGGTTGCAGGCCCATCGCCACGACGTGCGCGACTTGCACAGCGAAGGGGGGGACGTGGTCTCCCTCGAAGTGGGGCGGGTCAGTCTGCGGCTGATGCTGGAGCGGGAAGACCGCAGTGCCTACGCGTCACTCGCCATCGCCCGCATTCTGGACAAGCGGCCGGACGGAGGCCTGGTGCTGGATCCCAACTTCATGCCCTGCAGCATCAGCGTCTCCGCCATCCCGACCCTCAAGCGCTTCCTCGGCGAATCGGCCGGGTTGGTCGCCGAGCGGGCCCGGAGCCTCTCCCAGCGCATCGCCGCGCCGGGTCAGCAGGGGGTGGCCGACGTGGCCGAGTTCATGATGCTGCAACTGCTCAACCGGGCCCAGCCCCAGCTCTCCCATCTGGCGCGCCTTGGTACCCTGCACCCCGAGCGGCTGCACGAATCGCTGGTACAACTCTGTGGCGAGCTGATGACCTTTACCGACGAGTCTCGCCTGCCGCCCGAGTTCCCTGCCTACCGCCACGACGATCAGCAGGTGAGCTTCGAGCCGGTGATGCTGGCCCTGCGCCAGGCGCTCAGCACCGTGCTGTCGCCGCGCGCCGTCTCCATCCAGCTGCGCAAGCACCAGTACGGCATCATGGTGGCCATGGTCAACGAGAGCGAGCTGATGACCAGCGCCGACTTTGTGCTGGCGGTGCGTGCCCGCATGCCGCAGGAGCAGCTACGCAAGCAGTTGCTGCAGCAGACCAAGGTGGCCTCCAGCGACAAGATCCGCGAGCTCATCAGCCTGCAACTGCCCGGCATTCCGCTGCTGCCGCTGCCGGTGGCGCCGCGCCAGCTGCCCTATCACGCCGGTTACAGCTACTTCCAGCTCGACCGGCAGAGCCCGGCCTGGCAGATGCTGGCGGTGGGCAACACCCTCGCCTTCCACATCGCCGGCGACTTCCCCGAGCTCGACATGCAGCTCTGGGCTATTCGCAGCCAGTGATCGCACCAAGGAATAAGCAGAGATGACCACGGACATTATCAAGAATGAGCAACTCAGCGACCTGCTGTTCGATCATGCCGAGCAGCTGGACATGGATTCGGACTACTGGTTCCGCCTGCGCGGCCAGAGCATCAACCCGATGATCGATGCGGTGACCCCCTTGCTGGGGCTGGTGCAGCGGGTACGCCTGCTGTCGCGCTACGACCGGGTGCCCGAGCTCTACCAGCGGGTGGTGACCGAGATCCAGGCCATCGAACAGGAGCTGATGGCCCAGGGCTACGAGAACGGGGTGGTGCTGTCGTTTCGCTACATCCTCTGCACCTTCATCGACGAGGCCGTGATGGGCCGTGACTGGGGCAGTCAGAGCGAATGGTCCGAGCACTCCCTGCTGACCCGCTTTCACAACGAGACCTGGGGCGGCGAGAAGGTGTTCGTGCTGCTGGCCCGCCTGCAGGAAGACCCGGTGCGTTATCGCGACATTCTGGAGTTCATCTACCTCTGTCTGTGCCTCGGTTTCGAGGGGCGTTACAAGGTGATGAGTAAGGGACAAGGGGAGTTCGAGCGCATCGTGCGCCAGTTGCACAAGCAGTTGGCCCCCGAGTCCGGCGGCGAGGCGCCCAGCGTGTTTCACCTCGATCTGGGCCAGCAGGCCTCCCGCTATCAGCTGCGCAAGCAGGTATCCCTGCGCAGCCTGTTCATGGGTGGTGCGCTGATCCTGGCGCTGATCTTTGGCCTCTATCACCACCAACTCAATAACCAGACCCAGGACGTGCTGCGTCAACTGGGCGAATTATTAAAATAAATACTTAAGGAGAGCACGCCTTGATTCGTATAGAGCTACCGGTACTGGTGGAAAGACTCAACCCCATCTGCCGTCACATGCTGGAAGAGGCTGCGGCCCTCTGCGTCAACCACCAGGGGGCCGAGATCCGCATCGAGCACCTGCTGCTCAAGATGCTGGAAACCCCGCTGAGCGACGTGCGCCAGATCCTGAAGGTGGCCGAGGTGGAGGTGGAAGAGCTCAAGACCCTGCTGCAACCGTCCGCTGCCGACAGCAGCTATGGCCAGGGTTACCCCTCCTTCTCGCCCATGCTGGTGGAGTGGCTGCAAGACAGCTGGCTGCTCGCCTCTGCCGAGCTGCAACATGCGCAGCTGCGCAGCGGCGTCATGCTGCTGGTGCTGCTGATGACCCCCCAGCGTTACCTGCCGGGCTCGGTGACTCGCCTGCTCGCCAAGGTCAATCGCGAGCTGCTGCGCCAGCAGTTCGACGAGTGGGTCAAGGAGTCCGCCGAGACACAAGTGACCACCGCCTCCGGCGGCAAGACGGCACAGGCAGCCCTGCCGGCCGATGCCAGCCTGCTGGCCCGCTTTACCGTCAACGTGACCGAACAGGCCCGCCAGGGCAGCCTGGATCCCGTGCTCTGCCGGGATCACGAAATCGACCTGATGATCGACATCCTCTCCCGTCGTCGCAAGAACAATCCCATCGTGGTGGGGGAGGCCGGTGTCGGCAAGAGCGCCCTCATCGAAGGGCTGGCCCTGCGCATGGTGGCGGGTCAGGTGCCCGAGAAGCTGCGCGGGGTCGAGCTGATGACCCTGGATCTCGGCGCTATGCAGGCCGGCGCCTCGGTCAAGGGGGAGTTCGAGAAGCGCTTCAAGGGGGTGATGCAGGAGGTCAAGGACGCCGTGCAACCTGTCATCCTGTTCATCGATGAGGCACACACCCTGATAGGGGCCGGCAACCAGGCCGGCGGGCTGGATGTTTCCAATCTCATCAAGCCGGCGCTGGCCCGGGGCGAGCTGCGCACCATCGCCGCCACCACCTGGGGTGAGTACAAGAAATACGTGGAAAAAGACGCGGCCCTGTCGCGCCGCTTCCAGCTGGTGAAGGTCGGTGAGCCCGATGCCGACGAGGCCACCGTGATCCTGCGCGGCCTGCGCAGTATCTACGAGAAGGCCCACGGGGTGCTGATCGACGAGGAGGCGCTGCAGGCCGCCGCCCAGCTCTCCGCCCGTTACATCTCCGGCCGTCAGCTGCCGGACAAGGCTATTGACGTGCTCGATACCGCCTGTGCCCGGGTGGCCATCAACCTCACCACGCCGCCGCGCGCGGTCAGCCACCTGCAAAACGCGCTGCGCCAGCGCGAGCTGGAGATCCGCCAGCTGGAGCGCCAGAGCCTGATCGGTCTTGGTGACAACGCAGAGCGCCTGGCCGAGTTGCAGGCAGCTCAGCAGGCTTGCCGTGAAGAGCTGGCCGAGCAGGAAGCCCGGTGGCAGCAACAGCAGGGGCTGGTACACCAGATTGTCGAGCTGCGCGCAGCCCTGCTGGCCGATCAGCAGGATGAGATGCTGACCAGAGAGGCGCTGGATCTCGCCGATGCGCCGCTCGATCCGCAAGCCGCTGCCGAGCAGCTGGCCACCCTCGAGCGCGAGCTGGCCGAGCTGCAGCAAGGAGAAGTGCTGGTCTCAGCTCACGTCGACAAAACCCAGATTGCCGCCGTCATTGCCGAGTGGACCGGGGTGCCCCTCAATCGCATCTCGCAAGGGGAGCTGGACGTGGTGACCCGCCTGCCGGAGTACCTCGGCGAGCTCATCAAGGGGCAGGATGTGGCGGTGGCCCACCTGCACAAGCACCTGCTGACCGCCCGCGCCGACCTGCGCCGTCCCGGCCGCCCGCTTGGCGCCTTCCTGCTGGTGGGGCCGAGCGGGGTCGGCAAGACCGAAACCGTGCTGCAGATTGCCGAGCTGATGTTCGGTGGCCGCCAGTATCTGACCACCATCAACATGTCCGAGTATCAGGAGAAGCACACCGTCTCCCGTCTGATCGGCTCGCCACCCGGCTACGTCGGTTTCGGCGAGGGGGGCGTGCTGACAGAAGCCATTCGCCAGAAGCCCTACTCGGTGGTGCTGCTGGATGAAGTGGAAAAAGCTCACCCGGATGTGCTCAACCTCTTCTATCAGGCGTTCGACAAGGGCGAGCTGGCGGACGGGGAAGGGCGCATCATCGACTGCAAGAACGTGGTCTTCTTCCTCACCTCCAACCTCGGTTTCCAGACCATCGTCGACCATGCCGAGCAGCCCGACGTGCTGCTCGATGCCCTCTATCCGGAGCTCGCCGCCTTCTTCAAGCCGGCGCTGCTGGCGCGCATGGAGGTGATCCCTTATCTGCCGCTGGGTCACGACACCTTGGTGCAGATCGTGGGCGGCAAGCTC
This sequence comes from Aeromonas sp. QDB34, assembly GCF_027705405.1. Lineage (NCBI taxonomy): Bacteria > Pseudomonadati > Pseudomonadota > Gammaproteobacteria > Aeromonadales > Aeromonadaceae > Aeromonas > Aeromonas sp. QDB34. The sequence continues at coordinate 149,423 of NZ_JAPDBT010000001.1, forward strand.
AACCGGCTGGTCAAGCTGCTCAAGGAGCGCTTTGGCGCCGAGGTGGTGCTGGACGACGAGGTGGCAGAAGAGATCCTGCTGCGAGCCAATCGCAGCGAGAACGGTGCCCGCATGCTCGAATCCGTCATCGACGGCGCCCTGCTGCCGCCGGTCTCCCTGCAACTGCTGCAGCGCCTCTCTGCCGGTGAACCCATCAAGCGCGTCCACTTTTCCGTGGCCGATCACCAGTTCGTGGCCGAGGTGGGGGCTTGAGTATGGAGCAAGCCCTCGCATTTGCCCTGGCCCTCACCGCCCAGCGCGATGAGCCGCACCTGTGCCACTGGTGGAGCTCGACCGTCCATGCCAGCTTCCAGCCCAAGGGGCTGCTGCTCGGCATGCTGGATGTGAGCGGCCGTCAGCTGGAGTGCCAAGGCTGGGTCAGGGGGAAGGAGGTGGCGCTGGGGCTGGCGGTGGACGATTTTTCCCACCCCCTTGCCTATGTGCTGCACAAGGCCCAGTCCCGCACCTGGGACTCCCTCTACGGCGGTGCCCGCATCGAGCACGCTGGCTTTCGTGCACTGCTGGCCAACCTTGGCCAGCAGTGCGGGCTGCACGCGTATCCGCTGCTGGATGGCAACGGCAAGCCGTTTGCCGTGCTGGCCCTGATGGATGAAGGGGAGGTGCTGCAGGCCTGGGCCGATGGCCCCGAGCTGGCCCAGCTCTCCCAGGTCTTTTGCAACCAGCTCACCCTCATTCGCGATCTCGGTCGCAGTCGGCGGGATCAAGGGGTACTGCGCGACTCCCTGCGCCAGATGAAAGGAGAGGGGGAGCGATTGCGCCAGCACGAGAAGCTGCTCGGCGATCAGCTGGTCGGTCAGTCTGCGGTGATCCGCGGGCTGCGCGAGCAGATCAACCAGGCCGGCCAGCACAAGCTGACTGTGCTGATCCAGGGGGAGACCGGCAGCGGCAAGGAGGTGGTGGCAAGGCTGGTGCACCAGTGCTCCGATCGCGCCAACAAGCCCTTTGTGGCCATCAACTGCGCCGCCATCCCGGAGAACCTCATCGAGAGCGAGCTGTTCGGTTACCAGAAGGGGGCCTTCTCCGGCGCCCTTGCCAACAAGACCGGGCTGGTGGCCCAGGCCAACGGCGGTACCCTGTTTCTGGACGAGGTGGGGGATATGCCCGCCGCCATGCAGGCCAAGCTGCTGCGGGTGCTGGAAACCCGCAGTTACCGGCCGCTCGGGGCCGAGCAGGAGTATCACTCCGATTTTCGCCTCATCGCCGCCACCCATCAGCCGCTGACCCGCCATGTGGAGGAGGGGCAGTTTCGGGCCGACCTCTATCACCGCCTCTGTCAGTGCCTGCTGCTGATCGCCCCCTTGCGCGAACACATGGATGACGTGCCGCTGCTGTGCCAGCACTTCATGGCCCAGTTTGCCGCCCAGGATGGCAAGACCCTGGTGGGGCTGCAGCGCAAGTTCTTGAAACAGCTGCAGACCTATGACTTCCCCGGCAACGTGCGCGAGCTGCGCAACCTGCTGGAGGTGGCCTGTGCCCATACCCGTCACGGGGAGGAGGTGGGGCTGGAAGCGCTGCCGCCGGAGCTGCGCGAGCGGGTCTGCGTCGAGTTGCCCGGCACCATGGACGACTACAACCACATCCGCGATCTGCGCCGGGCCATGCAGCAGTATGAGGCTTCCGTCATCGAGGCGCGGCTGCGCCACTTCCAGGGCAATCGGATGCTGGTGGCCGAGAGCCTCAACATTCCCAAACGCACCCTGGATCATAAGTGCCAGAAACTGGAGGTGAACTGATGAGCATCCTCGGCTTGTTGCCGCTGCTGCTGGCCACCAGTGCGGCCGAGGTCCCGCTGGACATGGCGCGCTGGCAGGCCTGCCGGCAGGAGCCCTCGCCGCTGGTGCGGCTCGCCTGCTACGACGCCATCGGCAATGGTGCGGCCAGTGCCGCCGAAGGGGCCGCCCCCAAGTCGGCGGCCTGGCAGGCCATCTGGGCCCAGGAGCAGGCCCGCACGCCAGCGAGCGCGCCGTTCTTGTTGCAGAGCGATGCCGGCCGTGGCAGTGAAACCCTGACCCGCCCGGCACTGCGCGGGGCGACCCTGGCCATCGGCTGCGTCGACAGCATCACCCATATCCGGCTGCGGCTGGACTCTCCCTGGAGCGGCGAGAAAGTGCAGGTCGAGCTGGATGGTCAGCCCAGTGCCGGCTCCCAGAGCTGGTTTATCCGGGATCAGGGCCTGTTGCTGGAATATGGCCGCGGTCTGCCCGCCATCGAGGAGCTCAAGCGCTGGCAGGGCCATCGCGAGCTGCAGGTGCGGGCCGACAACGGTGCCCTCTTGCGGGTCGACCTGAGCGGCCTGAAAGAGGCGCTGGCACCGCTGCGTCAGCAGTGCCGCTGGTAGGAGGGGCGATGAGCTATCAACACCCCTGGTGTGCACGCCTGCTCACCAGCCTGCCGGATGAACAGATCAGAGGCGCCGTGCTGACCGACGAGCCGCGCTGGGACTACGTGGAGACCGAGCTGGTCAAGCTGGGATCCCTCGCTCACAGCCAGGTGGATCTCAATGCGGTGGCCGAGGCCTGCCTCGGCTTGCTGGAGAGCCGCACCAAGGACATGCGGGTGCTGGCCCAGCTGCTGCGCTGTTTGCAGCACCCGGCCAAGGCGACCCCGCTGGGGGCGGCGATCAGTCTGCTGGAGGCCTGGATCCAGGCTTACTGGCTGCTGGCCTGGCCCGGCAATGCCAGCCAGAAACAGCGACTGATGGTGCAGATCGTCAAGCGCTTCGACGGGGCGCTGCCGCGCATTTGCGAGAGCGCCTCGGCAGCCGAGCTGGCCCAGTTGCTGGCCCAGGCCGAGCAGCTGGAGCGAGTCTGGCTGGCGCAGTGTCCCGACAAGGGGGAGCTGCTCGACCCACTGGTGATGGGGCTGAAACGGGCCCAGCGCCAGCAGCTGGCACAGGCCGAGGCCAATGCCGCCGGGCAGCCCCAGAGCAGCGGCGCTGCGGCAGCGGGCTCCCCGGTCTCGGTGGCGTCTACTGCCAGCGGTGCCGGCGCCATGGTGCTCAGCGGCGGTGGCGGCAGTGCCGGCGTCGACGTCGACAGTTCCAACGATCGCGCCTGGCGCCAGACCCAGCTGAAGGTGGCGGAGCTCCTGATCGAGCGTCAGCCCGATGCCGCGGTTGGCTATCGACTGCGCCGTCATGCCGTCTGGGCCGGGATCACGGCGGTCCCCATGAGCGGGGCGGGCAATAAAACCCCGCTGGCGCCCATGTCGGCGGACATGGTGGACGAGTACCGCGCCGCCATGAACGCCCCTGATCTGGGGCTCTGGCAGCGCATCGAGCAGAGCCTGACCCTGGCGCCTTACTGGTTCGAGGGGCATAGGCTCTCGGCCGAGGTGGCCCAGAAACTCGGCTTCGGGGCGGTGGCCCAGGCGATCGCCGAGGAGCTCGGGACTTTTCTGCAGCGCCTGCCGGCCCTGCGGGAGCTCGCTTTTAGCGACGGTTCGCCGTTTCTCTCCCCCGAGTGCAGCCGCTGGCTGCAACCGGCCAAGGGCGGCAGTGCGGGCAGTGGCGAAGCTGGGCTGGCCGAGGAGGTCGCCCAGCGCCACGGCGAGCAGGGGGTCGCGGCGGCGCTCGCCCTGCTCGATGAGCGGATTGCGCAGTTGAAAGAGCCAAGAGATCGCTTCCACGCCTTGCTGGTGCAGGCGGAGCTGTTGGCGCAGGAAGGCATGGAGGCGCTTGCGCGCCAGCACTATCAACACTTGTGGCAAGAGGCCAGTCGCCTTGGGTTGTCGCACTGGGAGCCCGGGCTGGTCAACCGCCTGGAGAGCCTGGCGGCGCCGTTGTCGAAATGAATGCCGAAATGAGTCATTGAGTCGGAGTTGGATCACATTTTATGTTCAAAACCATTTTTACTTTTCTGCGGCAACAGCTGCCGAAATTGAAACCCTCCTGGCCCCTGCTCGGTGCTGTGCTCTGGGTGCTGGCTCTCATTCTGGTGTGGTGGCTGGGGCCTCGTCTTGAGGTGCGCGGTGCCAAGCCGTTCGAGCCGTTGTGGGGGCGGGTGGTGTTCACCCTGCTCTGGCTCTGGTTGCTGTTGGGAGTGGTCTCCTGGCGGGTGTGGCGCAAGATGCAGCAGCTCAAGGCCGAGCGTCAGCACGAGGTGGTGCTGGAGCAGGACCCGGTCAAGGGGCTCATCGACAGGCAGGCGCTGTTCCTCGATCGCTGGCTGCAGGCGTTGAATACCCATCTGGGCAAGGGGGCGCTCTACGCCATGCCCTGGTATCTGGTACTGGGCCTGCCCGACAGCGGCAAGAGCAGCCTCATTCACCGCGCCAACCCGGCCAACAAGCTCAACCCGAGACTCGATACCGAGCTGCGCGACGTGGCGCAGGATCAGCTGGTGGATTGCTGGTTGGGGGAACAGGCGGTGATGCTGGATCCCGCCGGGGTGCTGCTCTCCCAGAGCGAAGCCGAGCTGGATCCGCAGGCCCGCAAGCATGAGCGGCTCTGGCTGCACCTGCTTGGCTGGCTCAATGAACACCGCCGTCGCCAGCCCCTCAACGGCCTGGTGCTGACCGTGGATCTGGCCTGGCTCTCCCACGCCAGCGTGGCCGAGCGCAAGGCCTATGCCCAGCTGATGCGCTCGCGCCTGAAGGAGGTGTCGGCCACCATGAATACCCGGTTGCCACTCTATGTCACCTTCACCAAGCTCGATCTGCTGCGCGGCTTTGAGGTGATCTACCAGCAGCTCGACAAGGAGGCCCGCGAGGCCGTGCTGGGGGTGACCTTCAAGCTTGGCGCCGACTGGCAGCAGGATCTGGCCCTGTTCTGGGATCAGTGGGTGGACAACCTCAACCAGAATTTGCCCGAGCTGATGCTGAGCCGGCTCGATGCCGCCCAGCGCAACGCGCTGTTCTCGTTCGTGCGCCAGCTGGCGGGCCTCAAGGATTACGTGACTAGCCTGTTGGCCGAGACCCTGGCTATCGAGGAGAGCAAGCCGCTGCTGGTGCGCGGGGTTTATGTCAGCTCCGTCTATCAGCAAGGGGTGCCGTTCGATGCGTTTGCCCAGGCGGCCTCCCGTCGCTACAACTTGCCAGAGCCCATCCACTCGGCCCTGCGTGGGGAGTCCAACACCTACTTCGTGCGCCAGCTCTTTTCCTCCATCATCTTCCCGGAGGCCCATCTGGCCGGCGAAAACCGGCTGCATACCCTCTATCGCCGGCGCCGCATGGCCATCGGCCTCAGCTGTCTGTCGCTCTTCTCGGCCGCCCTCATCGGTGGCTGGCACTACTTCTACCGGGTCAACGAGGAGGCGGGCCGCAACGTATTGACCAAGGCTCAGGCCTTCATGGAGACCAACGAGGTTGCCGACGCCCACGCCTTCGGCGTGAGTCAGCTGCCGCGTCTGAACCTCATTCGCGAGGCGACCCTCTCCTTTGGCAACTACCGCGAGCGGATGCCGTTGGTGGCCGACCTCGGCCTCTACCAGGGGGACGAGATCGGTCCTTATGTGGAAGGCTCCTACCTGCAACTGCTGAGCCTGCGCTTCCTGCCGGCCCAGATGCAGGGATTGCTGGCGGATCTCAACCAGGCGCCTGCCGGCAGCGAGGAGAAGCTCGCCATCCTGCGGGTGATGCGGATGCTGGATGATGCGTCCGGTCGCAACAAGGAGCTGGTGGCGCAGTACATGGCGAGCCGCTGGCAGAAGGCCTTCCCGGGGCAGGGCGCGGTGCAGGAGCAGCTGATGGGGCATCTGGACTATGCCCTCGATCACACCAACTGGTATGGTGCCAGGGCTGGGCGGGATCAGGCCGCCATCACCGCCTTCGTGCCGTTCAAGGAGCCGGTCTACGGTGCCCAGCGCGAGCTCGGCAAGCTGCCCATGTATCAGCGGGTCTATCAAAACCTGGTGGTGAAGGCGAGCGACGTGCTGCCGCCGGATCTCAACGTTCGCGACGAGGTGGGCCCCACCTTCGACACCGTGTTTGCCCTGCGCAGCGACAACGCCGGCCAGGTGCCGCGGCTGCTCACCTGGCCCGGTTTCAACGACTTCTTCCTGAAACAAGACAAGGCGCTCATCGATCTCACCGCGATGGATGCCTGGGTGCTGGGCCAGCGCAAGCTGAGTCAGCTGAGCGAGGCGGATCGCAAGGAGATCACCCGTCAGGTCAACGACCGTTACGTCACCGATTACGTCAACCAGTGGCAAAAACTGCTGACCAATCTGGACGTGCAGACCCTGGAGAGCCCGGAGCAGGCGCTGGACGTGCTCGCCGCCATCACCGGCAACGATCAGCCGTTCCAGCGGGTACTGGCCTCGCTGGATGACAACACCCGCATTCGCAAGATCTCCGACGTGGAAGGGGACCTGGCCCAGGCCATCAGCGCCCGCATCGGTCGTCCCTTCATGGCCACCAATGCGGCACTCAGCGGCCGCGGCGAGCAGGGGCCGCTCATCTCCGAGGTCAACCAGAAGCTGGTGGAGCTGCAGCACTACCTGGAGCTCATCGTCAACGCTACCGAGCCGGGTCAGTCTGCCTTGAAAGCGGTGCAGCTGCGCATGACCAACAAGTACGCCGATCCGGTGTTTGCCCTGCAGCAATATGCCCGCAGTCTGCCGGCCCCGCTCGATCGCTGGGTGGGTCAGCTCTCTGAGCAGAGCTCGCGACTGGTGATCGACCTTGCCATGTCCTCCCTCAATCAGGAGTGGCAGGACAAGGTGCTGGCCCCCTTCAACAGCCAGCTGGCCGGTCGTTATCCGTTTGATCCGAGCTCGAACAAGGATGTGCCCCTCTCGGAGATGGAGCGCTTCTTCGCACCTAACGGGACGCTGGACAGCTTCTATCAGGTGAACCTCAAACCCATGGTGGAGAGCGGCCTGATGGAAGGGGAGTTCAGCTCGCCCATCCAGGCCGAGCTGGTCAAGCAACTGGACCGTGCTGCCCGCATCCGTCAGATCTTCTTCAGTCAGCAGGGCAACCTGGAGGTGCAGTTCGCCCTCGAGCCCATCGAGCTCACCGCCAACAAGCGGCGCAGTGTGCTGAACCTGGACGGCCAGCTGCTGGAATACGCCCATGGCCGTCGTACCAAGATCCCGTTGGTGTGGCCCAACACCATGCGCGACGGGGCCGAGAGCAAGATCACCCTGGTGCCGGCCGCCCGCGAGCGCTCACCGCGCAGCGAAGGCTTCGTCGGCCCCTGGGCCATGTTCCGCCTGATGGACAAGGGGGAGCTGACCCAGGTCAATGACGCCACCTTCGATGTGCGCTTCCCGGTGGATCAGGGGGCCATGACCTATCGCGTCTACACCGACAGCGCGCAAAACCCCTTCACCGGCGGCCTGTTCAGCCAGTTCAGACTGCCCGAATCCCTCTATTGATCGCGTCGGGGGCACGTTGTGCCCCCTTCCTGCGTTGGAAGTTCATATGTCACAGAATCAACAAGGTCAGCAGGCCCTGAAAGTGGGGCGAGACCCCAGAATGTTGCCGGAGTACGAAGCGCTGCGGGCCGAGATCAACAAGCTCAGCCACGCTTCGCGCCCCGAAGTGGACTGGCAGCGGATCCATCAGCTCGCCAGCCTTATCTTCGAAAAACACGGGGTGGATCTGCAGACCGCCATCTACTTCACCCTCGCGCGTTCGCGCCTGCAGGGGCTGAGCGGTTTTACCGAAGGGTGCGAGTTTCTCGCCAACCTCATCGTCACCCAGTGGGAGAGTTTCTGGCCGCCGGTCCATCAGGAGCGGGCCCGCATCGAGATGCTCGACTGGTTTATCGCCCGCATCAGCGACGTCATTCGCCAGTACCAGATCAGCCACGAGGACAAGCGGCTGATCTATCGCTGCGAGCGGGCGCTGCAGCTCATCAGCGAGAAGCTGCACAACGCGGATCTGAGCCGCATTCCCCGGGTCGAGAATCTGGTGCACTTCATCGAGGGGTATACCCACCTGTTCGATGAGACCGAGATCGTCATCGTCTCCGACGAGCCGGGCCTCAAGGAGGATCTGCAGATCCCGCCCATGGTGTTCTTCAAGTCTGACCTGGAGAGTGATCACGGCGGCACTGTTTCGGCATCGACCCCGCACCTGCCCCAGGGCAGCATTCTGGTGGGGCGCGAGAAGGGGCAGGTCAAGCCTACCGTGCTCAAGATAGAGCAGCACCGCCGGCAGCGTCCGGCCTGGTTCTGGTTTGGCTGCGGCCTACTCAGCTGCGCCCTGCCGGTGATGGGCTGGCTGGGCTGGCAGCAACATCAGCAGGAGAAAACCGTAGCGGCCCAGCGTCTGGTGCAACCGGCCGCCGAGCTGCCCCGAGCACTCAGCTATGACGACATTCGCCAGGCCCGCATCGTGCTGGGGGAGCAGACCCTGCAGAACATGGAGAGCGATCTGGTGGCCCGCTACCAGAACCAGTTGACCCGGCTTGAGCAGACGTCGCCGCTCTACTGGTATCGCTACGGCGAGGGGCTGCGCAACTCGCTCTCGATGCTCTATCCCGACTCGTTGGCGGTCAAGGCGCTGGACAAGCAGTGGCAGACGCAGCTTGGCGGCCAGCAGGGGGATGTCATCAGCGTGCCCACCTACCTGGATGCCCGCGCCGGGGTGGATGCCCTGCTCGATCAGCTGCTGGAGCTGGAGCGCCAGCGCAAGACGGTGACCATCTCTTACCTCAAGTCCCAGCTCTACGAAGTGCAGAAGAACCTGATGCAGAACATCCCGTTCAGTCTGCGTCTCGGTGAACTGGAGGCGAGAAAAGCCTCCCAGGAGCCCATTACGGCTGCCGAGCTCAAAAGCCTGGAAAATGATCTGAAAGCGCTCAATATCCGCCTCTATCAGCTGCAACAGGGCGTTTCTGGTAGCTGAAAATGCCGCCCTGAGCAAAAAATTGCGCAAGGTGTGGTGGGTTTGACTGGCAAGGCAAGGTTTGCCGGGAAACTTGCCCTGTCTTGCGCAATGGATTGCAGCAGATTGGTCTGATGCCGCGAGCCTGAATCGTAATTGACTGATTTTTAATGTGATTGTGGGCGACTTTGCCATGGCATGGAGGCTGCTGGGTCGCCGTTCCAACTGTCTCTGCACCAGGCTGCGCTTGCACCATGGTTGCCCCACGGAGAATCCAGATGTGTCCTTCTATTGCATTGCTCGGTGACATCGGCACCGACCACGATGGTTTCCACCCATCGCCCGTGATTGCCGCCAGCCCGGATGTGTTCCTCGATGGCAAGCCGGTGGCCCGCCAGGGTGATCCGCTGGCCCCTCACGACAAACCCAACAACCCACCCCATCCGCGCAGCATCTCGGGCGGCGTCGGCTCTGTGCTGGTCAACGGCAAACCCATCGCCGTGACCGGTACCGCCGTCGGCTGCGGCGGTGTGGTGATTGGCTCAGGCAGCGGACAGGCAGGTTAAGGAGCGCTTCATGGCAGACAGCACAGGATTACAATTTACCGTCAAGGTGGGGGCCCTGCCCGAGAGCACCTTTGTGGTGGCCGAGTTTGCGCTGGAGGAAGCGCTCAACCGGCCGTTCAACCTGCGCCTGGAGCTGGCAAGTGCCCAGCCCGACATCGACTTTGGCGCCGTGCTGGACCAGCCGTGCGAGCTGCTGGTGTGGTACAACGGCGAGCTGCAGCGCCGGGTGTGCGGGGTGGTCAGTGACTTCGCGCAGGGTGACAGCGGCTTTCGCCGCACCCGCTATCAGCTGCTGGTACAGCCGGCCCTGTGGCGTCTGTCGCTTCGCCAGAACTCCCGCATCTTCCAGGCGCAAAAGCCCGATGAAATCCTCTCCATCCTGTTGCAAGAGCACGGCATCACCGACTACGCCTTTGCGCTCAAAAACGAGCACGCCAAGCGGGAGTACTGCGTTCAGTATCGGGAAACCGACCTCGATTTTGTGAACCGCCTCGCCGCCGAAGAGGGGATGTTCTACTTCCACGAGTTTGAAACGGGCAAGCACCGCATCGTGTTTGCTGACGATGCCGCAGCATTGACTCAAGGCCCCGAGCTCTTCTTCAACCTCGGCAACCGCTCGCTGGAGCAAGGTCCCTATGTCCGCCAGTTCCACTACCGCGAGGCGGTGCGCCCGAGCGATGTGGAGCTCAAGGACTACAGCTTCAAGACCCCGGCTTATGGTCTGTCCCACAAAAAGCAGGGCGCTGAGCTCGAACACCAGCGCGATACCTACCAGCACTTCGACTATCCGGGCCGCTACAAGCAGGACGGCAGCGGCAAGGTCTTTGCCCAGCACCGGCTGGATGCGCTTCGCAACGACGCGGTGGCGGGCCAGGCTAAGTCCAACTGCGCGGCCTTGCAGCCGGGGCAGACCTTCTCACTCACCGAACACCCCAACGGCAGCCTCAATACCGACTGGCAAATCGTGCGCATCCAGCACACCGGCTTGCAGCCGCAGGCACTGGAAGAGGAGGGGGGCAGCGGCCCCACCGTCTATCACAACGAATTCGGGGTGGTGAAAGCCAGCACCACCTGGCGGGCACGCATCGGCAGCCCCGAGGCCCCTCACAAGCCGATGGTGGATGGCCCGCAAATCGCCATGGTGGTGGGCCCCGACGGTGAGGAGATTTACTGCGACGAACACGGCCGGGTCAAACTGCAATTCCCGTGGGATAGATACGGCAGCGCCAACGACCAGAGCTCCTGCTGGGTGCGAGTCTCGCAAGGCTGGGCCGGCGGCCAGTATGGCATGATGGCCATCCCGCGCATCGGCCACGAGGTCATCGTCTCCTTTTTGGAAGGCGACCCTGACCAGCCCATCGTGACGGGTCGCACCTACCACGCCACCAATCGGCCGCCGTACGAGTTGCCGGCCAACAAGACCCGCACCGTGCTACGCACCGAGACCCACCAGGGTGAAGGTTTCAACGAGCTGCGCTTTGAAGACCAGGCGGGGCAGGAAGAGATTTACATCCACGGTCAGAAAGACCTGAACGTGCTTATCGAGAACGATGCCGCCTGGCATATCAAGCACGATGAGCATCGGGATATCGACAACGAGCGGGTGACCCGCATCAAGGCCAACGACCACCTGACGGTGGAGGGTGAGAAGCGCGACCTGGTCAAGGCTGACTACTCACTGACGGTGGATGCCAGCTTGCATCAGAAGCTAGGGCAGTCCCTGCTAGTGGAAGCCGGGCAGGAAGTGCATATCAAGGTGGGCGACAAGCTGGTGCTGGAGGCGGGTTCCGAGATCACCCTCAAGGGAGGCGGCAGCTTTGTGAAAGTGGATCCTAGCGGCATCAAGCTGGTGGGCCCCGCCATCAAACTCAATGCTGGCGGCAGCGCAGGTTCAGGCTCTGGCTGGGGTGGCAAGGCCCCCGTGGTTCCCAAGGGGGTAGAAGTGGTCAAGGCTCCCGAATTGGTTGAACTCATCAAGGCCATTTCCACCGAGAAGGCGATGGAGGCGCTCTTGAAAGAAGAGAAGCCTGGCGCGTTTTACCTCTTTTCTGAATAAGGAAACAGCATGAAGTTTGCATTTCCCATCCTCACTGCCACAGGGGAAGAGTTCAAGGACGTCAAGGCGTTGACGGCGCTGATCAATGGCGAGCAATCGGGTCACTATCTTCTTGGCAACCATAGCAAATGGCACGGTGGCATTCATATCAGCGACAAGAGTGCTCCTTGGTGCAAGGATAAGTATCCTGTCAGAGCCATGGCCGATGGCAAGGTGGTGGCATTCCGGATGATGAAGGATTACTTGACCTCTGAATTTCAGGGGGAGTCCTTGCGTTATTCCAACTGTTTCTGCCTAGTACAGCACGAATATTGTGAAATCAATGCAGAGACCAAGGCAAAAAACGAGTTCACCTTCTACTCGCTCTATATGCATCTGCTGCCTTGGGATCAGTACCAAAGAACCGAGAGGCTGGTACTGAAGAAGGGGTGGAATGCGCGCAATTCCGTTCCCGATGCCGAGCAGCAGCGTGTTGATACCACCTTACCGCGCTTCACGCTACCTAAAGATACCGAACTGGAAATGGACAGTAACACGCCTCCTCAAAAGGGGAGCGTTGGGGGCAAGGAGTATGATTTCATCAAGGTGACGATAAAGAGTCAGCTGTCCAATACCCAGATGAAAGAGGCTGAGAAGGCCGGTGTTGTGGTCAGTCAAGGGAGTTCGGTCTGGATCGCCAATAGTCCGACCGCTGTGGAGGTGATTAAACCCAACTTGCCTACCTGGCTATTCGATCAGATAGAGGCGGAACTGCTGACTAATATGGTTGGCCGTGCGGATCCTGGAGTTGATGGACCTACAGGCCGTCTGATGGTGGGAGACAAAAGTGTTTCTCTGCCTGCCGGTACCAAGTTGCAGTATGATGCACACCAACTCGAATTCCATTGGGATGGTGACAAGACACTCAAGATGGCTAGATGCAACTATGTGACACCGGATACTGAGGGGGCTGCAGGTGGTAGTGGCATGGCCTGGGTATGTGTGGAAGACAAATTTATCAAAGCAAAAACGCTTCCTCCCTCCCATCTCGGCGAACTCTACGTGTTGCCATCTCCCGTGGCCATCGCGGCGGGTGAGATCATTGGGTATCTCGGCTTGGTAGAAACGCCAGGCTCTCTGATTGGAGGCAAAAAGAGCAAGTATCAAGTCCATCTTGAAGTCTTCACCCAGGATCCTCGTCTTGACGATGTGCTGGCCAACAAGGCGGGAACAAAAGGCGGTGCTACCTATGCCAAGGTCCCGGCGGAACTCGTCTTATACGAAAAGAAAAAGCAGGATGGTAAAGATCTCTGGGTAGCGACTGCTGACAAAAGCCAGGAAGAACTGGTTGAATCACCCAAGCTTGAAAAAGACACTGCCAAGCAGGAGTGGCTCAGCGTATCGTCAGGAAAATATGTCAAGAAAGAGCAAGTGGAGCTTTTGAGCCAGCATGACTGGTTGAAGATTGGTTTTAAAAAGGTCGATGGTTCAGGCTCCGATGGCTATCTGGATCCCGATGCACCCCCCACCTTCTTTACCGAATTGGTAAAGAGTTTCGATACTGATAAGAGTGGTGAGCTTAGCAGTGAAGAAATACAGGCGGCCTTGCAAAACAGCAACAATGCAGAAAAACTTCACAAACTAATCGTCAAGCATCCCAGCGAATGGTATGAAAAGTCATCAGCCAGCAGTTATCTGTGGCTAGATAAACTGATGACCAAGATTGGCTTGCCTGATTTTGACATCTTGGTGGATCACGAGAAACAGCGTATCGATAAGCTGGAGTGGATGCAGAGCGCTGCTAAACTCAAGTTACATCCAGAGTCATGGCACTTTTTCCCATTAATATTCCGAGAAAAGAAGATAGCATCAAGATTACCTAAGAATTTTACAAGATCTGAATTTGTTACCTTTGTCTATGAGTCTGCTAAAGAGAGTCAGGCGATCTCACGTGTACCTGCTGAGATTACTGCTGCCCAAGCAATTTTGGAAACTGGATATGGTAAGAGTGTTCCAATTGATGTTAATACTGGCATTTATAGTTATAACCTTTTTGGTATCAAAGCTCATGGTCATCCCGAGTTTGTTGAGATATACACTCATGAATATGAGGGGGGCGTTAAAGTTAAAATTTTAGATAAATTTAGAGCGTATGATTCTTTTGAGGATAGTATAAGTGGTAGGGCCGATTTTTTTGTAAAAAACAAACGATATCATTCACTTTTTGAATCAAGCGATCCTGTATTATGGGCTCAAGGTCTCCAAGATAAAGGTTATGCCACAGACCCCAAATATGCATATAAATTGATCAGTATCATGAAGACTAATGGATGGGTGAAATGAAGAAAATTATTCTTTTCTTACTGCTTTCTTATAGCTCAATTTCATATGGCAAAGTGGATTATTATTGTTCAAATAAAGATGATATTGGTAGGGTTGAAGCAGAAAGAATAAACAATGTTGATTCTGGATATACAGTTTCAACAAAAGGGCGAAGCTATTTTTATTCAGCTCCAGATGATAAATGTAAAACAAATAAGTTTATTATATTTAAAGATCAGGTTGATGCTTACATGGAATATAATGGCTTTTATTATATCATGTACTTTGGGAAAAATGGTGTGACAACTGAAGGGTGGATGAAGTCAGAGCATCTAAAAGAAAATGGTTATGGTGTGGGTAATAATTGAAACTGGATATATTTTAAAAAACCTAAAGTTTTATCAAGTAATGTATTTCTTTAATATGTAGAAATCTAGTTATTACCGGACATCGGCCTCAAACCGGTGTCTTGCTTACTCTATTTTAGATCGCACTTTCTTCGGTACCAATTTCAGACCTTTTTGAATATGCTTCTGTCCTTCCATCATCCTGTCCTGATGTGGCCATTGGTTGTTGTAGTGTTTCAGATGGCTGTTCAGACTTGTCAGCCTTTGTTCCACTAACGGATGGGTTTTAAAGAACAGTTGTTCGTTTTTATTTAGTGCATGGACCGAAGTCCCCAGAGGTTTGCTGCGGTAGAGTCGTCCTCAGGTGTGTTGGTTGTAGCTGTCTATTACAGATTGCAGGTAGGTCTTGCTAACCCCCATGAGTGTGCTGATGAAGAAGGTGTCGACTGTTACCAGTTTCTCGATGCAGTGCCTTCCTATCTGACGCACTTGAAACTACGGCGGAAGTGTTCGAACAGGTGAATATGCTCACCATTGGGCTAAATCGCCTGTTCACTATGGTTTTTGCGCGGTATAACAAGTGGGGGAGTAAATGCACGCCACAAAAACCGCCCGTACCGACGATTCGGACGCAAAAAGGAAGGTATTTCTGCTGGATTTAAATAATAAGATTGGATGTTTTCTGAAAGGGATAATGGGGTGGCTGATGGGGCTCGAACCCACGACAACCGGAATCACAATCCGGGACTCTACCAACTGAGCTACAGCCACCACTGAAGATATCCATCAATGCTTGCATCGGGGAGATGCATATCATCAATGGCGCGCCCTGCAGGATTCGAACCTGCGACCCACGGCTTAGAAGGCCGTTGCTCTATCCGACTGAGCTAAGGGCGCATTGCCTCGACAAGCCTAGCGGCATGTCGAAAAACTTGGTCGGTGATAAAGGATTCGAACCTTTGACCCTCTGGTCCCAAACCAGATGCGCTACCGGGCTGCGCTAATCACCGAAAATCTCGTCTCCAGCATAGCGACAGTGGCTGTACTGGGCAACGGGCCGGCATCATACCCAAGCGGGAAAGCCAGCGTCAACGAATTTTTCCACCAATGAATTCAAATGCCTACTTATTGCCCTCCATGCGAGAGCCGCTAACACCCGTGGCAAAAAAATGCGACAATGCGCGGCAGTTGAACACATGGTGAGTGAAGAACGATGTCTGCCAAAATCATTGATGGAAAACAGGTTGCGCAAACGATTCGCAATCGGGTCGCAGCGCAAGTCCAACAGCGGTTGGCACAAGGAAAACGGGCGCCGGGCTTGGCGGTCATCCTGGTCGGGGTAGATCCTGCCTCGCAGGTCTATGTCGGCAGCAAGCGGCGCGCCTGTGAAGAGGTGGGCTTTATCTCCCGCTCTTACGATCTGGATGCGACGGCAAGCCAGGAAGAGTTGCTGGCACTGATCGATAAGCTGAATGAAGACGCAGACGTTGACGGTATTCTGGTACAGCTCCCCTTGCCGGCTCACTGCGATACGACTCAGGTATTGGAGCGTATTCGACCCGACAAGGACGTGGATGGTTTCCATCCCTACAACGTCGGTCGGCTGGCACAGCGTATCCCGGCACTGCGCCCCTGTACGCCCAAAGGCATCATGACGCTGATTGAAGCGACCGGTGTTAAAACGCATGGTCTGCATGCGGTAGTAGTCGGGGCATCCAACATCGTCGGCCGGCCGATGACGCTGGAGCTGCTGCTGGCAGGTTGTACTACCACCACCTGTCATCGTTTCACTCAGGATCTGGAAGATCAGGTTCGCCGTGCCGACCTGCTGGTGGTGGCGGTTGGCAAACCCAACTTCATTCCGGGTGAGTGGGTCAAACCGGGGGCGCTGGTGATCGACGTGGGCATCAATCGATTGGCAGACGGCTCTCTGGTCGGTGACGTGGAGTTTGAGACCGCGCGCAATCATGCCTCCTTCATCACGCCCGTACCGGGTGGAGTTGGTCCCATGACGGTTGCCAGCCTGATGGAAAATACCCTGAGCGCCTGTCAGGACTATCACGACAGCGCGCAATGATCTCCTTGTAGTCTGCTCGGGGGAACGAACTTCTCCTGTCAATCGCAGCAATAAAAAAACCGGCAACCTTGCGGCTTGCCGGTTTTTTTATTTATCCAGTTCGACTCTTACATGTTCTGTGCTTCGTTTGGCACAATGACAGAGGCGTGATTGCCTTTCGGCCCCTGCTGCAGTTCAAAGTTGACTGCTTGACCTGCTTTCAACGTCTTGTAGCCTTCCATTTGTATCGTGGAGTAGTGGGCGAAGATATCTTCACCACCTCCTTCCGGACAGATAAACCCAAATCCTTTTGCGTTGTTAAACCACTTGACTGTTCCGGTTGCCATACATCTACATCCTTTTATTGATTACCTTGAAGTCGTTGAGTAACCTGCGCCAGCCCTTTATAACTAGTAACATAGCCCATAGCAGACGGGCGCCGATTAGCAAGTAACCAATCTAGTCTAACTTTTGAGCGAGTCAAGGAGTTGTTAACAACTGATGTGATCTGGTTAACAAGTCTATTGACAATCTTGTGTTAGGCGGTAGTAATCTAGAGGTACCAAAGCGCGATTATGAGCAAGCAGAAAGAACTCTTTGCTAATGAAGAGATTGCAGAAGCAGAGAAAACCAAGCTGCAACCGCCACCCATGTACAAGGTCGTCCTGAACAACGACGACTACACACCGATGGAGTTCGTGGTGGAGGTGCTGCAAAAGTTCTTTGGTATGGATTTGGACAAGGCCACTCAGGTGATGCTGAGCGTGCATTATAGTGGTAAGGGAGTCTGTGGCACGTTCACCGCCGAGATTGCCGAAACCAAAGTGGTCCAGGTCAACACCTATGCACGTAACAACGAACATCCACTGCTGTGTACCATGGAAAAGGCTTGAATCTGATGACTTGATGGCGATGACGACACCACATTGTTGCTGTACTAGGGGAGGTGCCTATGTTGAATAAAGATCTAGAAAAGACGCTGAACGAGGCTTTCAAACTGGCCCGTGACGAGCGCCACGAATTCATGACTGTCGAGCACCTGTTGTTAGCCCTGCTGGATAACAGCTCAGCCCATGAGGCGCTGAGTTCTTGTGGTGCTGACGTGGAGCTGATGCGCAAAGAGATCAGCGCATTCATCAGTCAAACAACCCCACTAATTCCCCGTGACGATGAAGATCGTGAAACCCAGCCCACACTGGGCTTCCAGCGGGTGCTGCAACGCGCCGTGTTCCATGTCCAATCATCGGGCAACACGGAAGTCAGTGGTGCCAACGTGCTGGTTGCCATTTTCAGCGAGCAGGAGTCCCAGGCCGCTTACTTCCTGAAAAAGGCCGAGATCAGCCGGCTGGACGTGGTCAACTTCCTCTCCCATGGTGTGCGCAAAGACAGCAAGCCGGACAACAGCAACAACAATGCCGAGTCCGACGACGATGTGTCTGCCGCCCAGATAGAAAGCTTTGCCACCAACCTCAATCAGCTGGTGCTGGAAGGGCGTATCGATCCGCTCATCGGACGGGATCAGGAGCTCAACCGCACCATCCAGGTGCTCTGCCGTCGTCGCAAGAACAACCCCTTGCTGGTCGGTGAAGCCGGGGTTGGCAAGACGGCCATCGCTGAAGGGCTGGCCTATCGTATCGTCAAGGGCGATGTGCCCGAGGTGATTGCGGGCAGCACTATTTATTCTCTGGACATGGGCTCGCTGCTGGCGGGGACCAAGTATCGCGGTGATTTCGAGAAGCGCCTCAAGGTGCTGCTCAAGCAGATCGAGCGCCAGGAAGGGGCGATCCTGTTCATCGACGAGATCCACACCATCATAGGGGCAGGGGCGGCCTCCGGTGGTCAGCTGGATGCGGCCAACCTCATCAAGCCGCTGCTCTCCAATGGTTTGCTGCGTTGTGTCGGCTCCACCACCTATCAGGAATATTCCCAGATCTTTGAGAAGGACCGTGCTCTGGCGCGTCGTTTCCAGAAGATCGATATCGTCGAGCCCAGCGTGGATAATACCACCCGCATCCTGATGGGGCTCAAGAGCCGCTATGAGGCTCACCATGGGGTGCGCTACACCGTCAAGGCCATCCGCGCCGCGGTGGAGCTCTCTGCCAAGTACATCAATGATCGCCATCTGCCTGACAAAGCGATCGACGTGATCGACGAGGCCGGTGCCGGGCAACGGCTGCTGCCGGCGAGCAAGCGCAAGAAAGTGATCAATGTGCAGGAGATCGAAGCCATTGTGGCCAAGATTGCCCGCATCCCGGAGAAATCAGTCTCGTCTTCCGACAAGGAAGTACTGAAGAATCTGGAGCGCAATCTCAAGATGGTGGTATTTGGTCAGGACAAAGCCATTGAGGTGCTGACCGATTCCATTCGTTTGTCACGTTCGGGCTTGGGTAATGAGCGTCGCCCGGTGGGTTGCTTCCTGTTTGCCGGCCCGACCGGGGTGGGCAAGACCGAGGTCACTCAGCAGTTGGGCAAGGCGCTCGGCGTCGAGGTGCTGCGTTTTGACATGTCGGAGTACATGGAACGCCACACCGTCTCCCGCCTGATCGGGGCACCTCCCGGTTATGTGGGCTTTGAGCAGGGGGGACTCCTGACCGACTCGGTGCTCAAGCATCCGCATTCAGTGGTACTGCTGGACGAGATCGAAAAAGCGCACCCAGATGTGTTCAACCTGCTGCTGCAGGTGATGGACAACGGCACCCTGACCGACAACAACGGGCGCAAGGCGGATTTTCGCAACGTGATCCTGGTGATGACCACCAACGCCGGCGTGCAGGAGACCCAGCGCAAATCCATCGGCTTCCAGCAGCAGGATATGAGCCATGATGCCATGGCGGTGATCAACAAGACGTTCAGCCCGGAGTTTCGCAACCGGCTCGATCATACCATCTGGTTCAACCATCTGGATATGACGGTGATACATCAGGTGGTCGACAAGTTCATCGTCGAGTTGCAGGTACAATTGGATGCCAAGGGCGTGTCTCTTGAAGTGTCCGAGGGTGTCCGCCACTGGTTGGCCGAGAAGGGATATGACAGGGCCATGGGAGCGAGACCCATGGGGCGGGTCATCCAGGAACACCTCAAGAAACCCCTTGCCAATGAGATCCTGTTCGGATCCTTGGTCGATGGGGGGGTAGTGAAGGTTGAGTTGATAAATGACAGCCTCAGCTTTGACTATCAGGTCAATGTTGAAGCAGTTTCCCACTAAGCTTAACGCTGTTGGAAAACCACAAAAAACCCCAACCGGAAGGTTGGGGTTTTTTGCTGAATTCCTGGCTTAGCGAGAGCGGAAAACAATACGTCCCTTGGAGAGATCGTACGGAGTCAGAGCTACCGTTACTTTGTCCCCAGTCAGGATACGGATGTAGTTTTTGCGCATCTTGCCGGAAATATGAGCGATAACCACGTGACCATTCTCCAGTTCCACACGGAACATGGTATTGGGCAGGGTTTCGAGAATAGTGCCCTGCATCTCAATACTGTCTTCTTTAGCCATTGAATCCTCTTGATAAGCCACAACAAAAAATCCGCTGGATCATGCCGGATTTAAGGCTATGTGTAAAGTTTACTCGGGCTTGCTGTCGATATTTTTCCATTCCCCCTGTATCAATCGTTCATGGGGCAGATACTGGCGCTTGTAATTCATCTTGCGGCACTCCTCCACCAGATAGCCCAGATATAGCCAGCTGCGACCGGTTCTTCTGGCCAGTTCCAACTGACTCAGAATGGCGAAGGTACCGAGGGAACGATCCGCATGGGCCGGGTCGAAAAAGGTGTACATGGCGCTGAGGGAATGGGGCAGCAGATCCGTGGTTGCGACCCCGATCAGCCGGTTATCCTTGCGCATTTCCAGATAGAGAGGCGGCATCCAGTCGCAGTGCAGGAAGCCCTTGTACTGGGTACGGCTGGGGGGATACATGCTGCCGTCATGATGGCGTTCGCGAATGTAGCGTTCATAGAGCTGGTAGTACTCTGGCTTGTCGTCGTAGCTGAGTACCAGTTCGATATCCTGATTGAGCTGGCGGATCCGCTTCTGGCTGCGGCTCGGCACGAAGCGCTCGCTGTGGATGCGCAGGGACTGGCAGGCATTGCAGGCCGGGCAGTGGGGACGATAGATGTCGTTGCCGCTGCGCCGAAAGCCGGCCGTCAGCAGGCGTTCGTAGCCGCTGGCATTGAGCAGGCTGTGATCCATCAACACCAGCAATTGCTCCTGCTCATGACCCAGATAGCTGCATTGGTGCTTCGGGGTCAGCCCTACCTTGAGGATCACTTCTTCGGTCATAACAGAATGCTCCCCGTTTGCCAGCAATTGGCCGCCAGCGGTTGTCGGCTCAGTTGTGCCAGCGTCGTCAAAAATTGGCGTCTTGGCCACTCTTCTATTCCCAGGGTGGCCAAAAAATCGTTCTGCATCTGGCAATCGATCAAGGCGCCATCATGGCGGGCGAAGTGTCGGCAGAGGGCCACCATGGCCAGTTTGGCGCCGTTGTCGATACGACTGAACATGGACTCGCCGCAGAACACCCGGCCGAGGGAGAGGCCATAGAGGCCGGCTTGCAACTGGCCCCCCTGCCAGATCTCGATGGAGTGGGCATGGCCAAGGCGGTGCAATTGTCGATAGGCGTCGATCATGGGTGTGCTAATCCAGGTTCCACTGGCACTGCGACGGGGCGCGGCGCAGGCTGCTATAACCTCATTAAAGGCGCGATCGATGGAAATATCGAATGAGGTACCACGGATAAATTTACGGAGGGTGCGACCGATGTGCAGCTGTTCAGGCCGGATGACGCCTCTGGGATCTGGTGACCACCACAGCAGCGGCTGGTGGGGTTCATTCCACGGGAAGATCCCCTTGTGGTAAGCTGCCAGCAGACGGGCAGCGGAGAGATCCCCGCCGATCGCCAGCAGGCCGTTGGGTTCCTCCAGGGCATGCTCGGGGTCGGGAAACCAGCACAGCTCATCATCCAATTGGGTAAGATAGCGAGACATAAGGTAACGAGGTTCATAGATGAAGGCCATTATCCTGATAGTATCCAGCTTGTTTTGCTTTGTCACTGCGCCCGCCTGGGCGCAGGTCTACGAGCGCAATACGGCAAGACCCGTGAATCAGGTGGTGTTTGGCCAGGTCGAGACGGTGCGCAACATCACCCAGCGCCAAATTCTGGAGTCAGAACACTCCGGCTGGAAAACCCTGGGCGGCGCCGTCCTGGGCGGTCTGCTTGGCAACCAGTTTGGTGGCGGTCATGGCCGTGAAATCGCTACTGCGGTCGGTGCATTGGCGGGGGCGGCCGCGGCGCAGCAGTATCAATCGGGCGGCAGCGTGGTGGAGAACAAGCTGGTGGAGCTGCTTATTCGCAACGAGCAAAACGGGCTGGTGAACGTCATTCAGGATTACGATCCGGCCATGGTGTTCATGAACGGCGACAAGGTGCGCATCCTCTATTTCGACGATGGCGTGCGGGTCGACAAGACCTATTGAAGCAGGCGCTGGCTCAGGCGGTCATCAAGGGGGGAGAAGTGACCCGACGCGCTGCCGGCTGGGCAAGCTGTCGGGCGGGTACTACACGGAGAACATCTGGCGAGGTAACGTCAGGCCGATGAGTCCTGCGACACTATCTTGTCACGGCCGGTGTTCTTTGCCTGATAGAGCAGGCGATCCGCCTCGCTCAGTGCCTCGTCCATGGAACCACGCCCGACCTTGATCACGCCGAAACTGGCGCGAACAAACAGCGGCGTCTCCCTGGACAGGGGTTGCTGGCGCATCTGCTGGCGCAGCCCCTCCAGCCGTTTGAGCAGCACCGGCACGGTGCAGTGGGGCACCATCAGGGCAAACTCTTCGCCACCAAAACGGGCGATCATGGCATCTGGGAAGAACTGGGTGAGCAGTCGGGTGAGGTGGCAGAGCAGCTGATCGCCGATGGCATGGCCCCAGTGATCGTTCACTTGCTTGAAGTGATCCACATCGAGCACGCACAGCGCAAGCGGTGTCTCCTGACGCTGGTGTTCCTCGAACCATTTCTGTCCTTCATTGAACCAGTAGCGCCGGTTGTAGAGCCCGGTCAGGTAGTCGCGATTGGCCGACTCCTGGATGCTGTTGAACTGCTCCAGCGCTTCCAGGTTGTGGCTTACCCGGCATTGCAGCTCTTCCGGCTCGAACGGCTGGTTGAGGAAGTCGTTGGCACCCTGCTTGAGGTAGCGGGCAGAGAGGCCGCGCTTGTCCGACACCGAGATGCCGATGATGGCGAGCTGCTGCTTGCTGTAACGCTCGCGCAGCATGCGCACCAGGCTGATCCCGTCAATTTCTGGCATGTAGTAGTCGACCAGCACCAGCCGAATGGCCGGGTTCTGTTCGAGCTGGGCCAGGGCTTCGCGGGCGTGGCTCGCCTCATGCACCTGCAGCAGCTGCTTGCGCAACTGGGCCATGGTGCGATGGCGTGAGGTACGTGAATCATCGACCACCAGCACTTCAATGCGCTGGTTGAGGTAGAGGCGATGAACCAGGCTGACGGCGTATTGCAGGGAGTGGCGTGAATCTTTCATCACATAGTCCAGTACTCCTGCCTCCAGCCAGGCTGCGCGCTTCTCCTCGCTGATATCGGCAGTGAGGATCACCACCGGCAAGCCCCGCTCCAGCAACACCTTGACCGCTTCCCCGCTGGGGGCATCCGGCAGGGTCAGATCCACCAGCGCCACCACGTACTCTTCTCCCCGGCAGTGGCGGGCCCCCTCCAGGGTATCGAATGCATCGATCTCCAGCCCGGTTTGCTGGGCAATGGCCTGGATCAGCATCCGTCGAATGGTCAGACTGTCCTCGACTATCAATATTTTCTGTTTCATCCGGCTCCTTAAAGTAAAAAGGCATGCCTCGCGGCATGCCTTTTATATCCCTTGTGCTTATTGCGCGTCCAGATAGCGCTCGGCATCGAGGGCGGCCATACAGCCGGTGCCGGCCGAGGTGATGGCCTGGCGGTAGGTGTGGTCAGCCACGTCACCGGCGGCAAATACCCCTTCGATACTGGTCTGGGTGGCGAAGCCGTCGAGGCCGCCACGCACCTTCAGATAGCCGTTCTGCATATCCAGCTGGTCGGCGAAGATCTGGGTATTGGGCTGGTGACCGATGGCGATGAAGACGCCCATCAGGGGCAGGTCGGTGGTGGTGTCGTTCTGGGTGTTGCGCAGACGCACGCCGGTCACCCCCATGTCGTCGCCCAGCACTTCGTCCAGAGTCTGGTGGGTGTGCAGCACGATATTGCCGCTGGCCACCTTGTCGTGCAGACGCTTGATCAGGATCTTCTCGGCGCGGAACTCGTCGCGACGGTGAATGAGATGCACCTTCTTGGCGATGTTGGCCAGATAGAGCGCCTCTTCCACGGCGGTGTTGCCGCCGCCGACCACGGCCACTTCCTGATTGCGATAGAAGAAGCCGTCACAGGTGGCGCAGGCGGAGACGCCGCGGCCCTTGAAGGCCTCTTCGGAAGGCAGGCCCAGATACTTGGCGGAGGCACCGGTGGCGATGATCAGCGCATCACAGGTGTATTCGCCGTTGTCGCCCTTGAGACGGAACGGACGCTGGGTCAGCTGTACTTCATTGATGTGGTCGAACAGAATGCGGGTGTCGAACTTCTCCGCATGCTCTTTCATGCGCTCCATCAGGGCCGGACCGGTCAGACCCTCGGGGTCACCGGGCCAGTTCTCCACTTCGGTGGTGGTAGTCAGCTGACCGCCTTGCTGCATGCCGGTGATGAGCAGCGGATTGAGGTTGGCACGGGCGGCATAGACGGCGGCAGTGTAACCCGCCGGGCCTGACCCCAGGATCAGCAGTTTGCTATGAGTGACTTGGCTCATGATGTGATTTCCGAGACGTGATGAGTTTGCGCGATTGTAGGTAATTCGTGATAAGGGGTCAAAGGCCAGTGAGTCGATTGCATCAATCGGCTGGCGGGGTGGGAGGAGGGTAAGAAAGGGCTGAAAACATGCCCTGTCGCGGAAGGCTCCTCTGCCGGGCCCGGTGCGCCTTGATAAGGAGCTCAATGGCTCTCTCTGACTTTCTCGCCATGGTGATGTGAGAGGTGGCGCTTGGTATCCGCTGGCGCTTCCCGGGCGTGGCACGCATTCCTATTGAAAAGGTGGGGAAGGGGGCTTGCTGCCGCGTTTGCCAGCGGGGGCTGCCCGCCCGGCTGATCCTGCCCGCTGGTGTGGCGGCGATCTAGGCGCGATTGACAAGTTTTGGCGCAGTGGCCCTCGCTGCCGATGCTTTGCAGCACAGCGTCTCTGGCCATGGTTGCCTCATTAGTGCGGGGGGCAGCTAATCAGGCCGCGCATTGACATGAGGGGGGATCTCGCTGGGGTGGCCGCTTCCTCGATGGGCACATTCATGATGGTGGCCTCTCGTTATCCTGCAGGGCGAATGCCAAATCATTGCCGGGCAGTTGCGACGAAGACGCAGGGAGGGGGAGTCGTTATGTTTTGAGTCTGATGGATACGCCGGCCGCGGTGAAAATTACTGCAATGCAGGACAAAATAGCGACAGTGGCAGCGCGATAATCTGCACCACCTGAATCAATGCCGCTTCCTGCGCCGCTTTGGGCGAAAACAGTATGGTTTCGTGCTGTCAGTTCACGTACACTGGCCACAGCCATGCCTACGCGGTATTCATGGTTTTTTATTTCTTTAGGTACACCGATAATCATGCTATCCCTCGACTATCGATTGGTGGTTTATGTTGCAAGCTAGTTTGGCAACATTTGCGCCTTGCATATTCAGGTATTGACAGGATTTGTGACCATAATTATAAAATGACTGGTGATTCTTACCAAAAAATAGCCAAAGGATGGAATAAATGATGGAAGCTAAGAGTCGGCTAAAGGATTTGGACAGGATTGACCGCAACATTCTGAATGAGCTGCAAAAGGATGGCAGAATTTCGAACGTTGAGTTGTCCAAACGAGTTGGCCTGAGTCCTACACCGTGTCTGGAACGGGTTCGTCGCCTCGAGCGACAAGGGTATATCGAAGGGTATGCCGCCATTCTGAACCCTCATTATCTGGACGCGTCTCTGCTGGTATTCGTGGAAATTACCCTCAATCGCGGTGCCCCCGATGTGTTTGAACAGTTCAACAAGGCTGTTCAGGTGCTCGAGGAGATCCAGGAGTGCCATCTGGTCTCCGGCGATTTCGACTATCTGCTCAAGACCCGAGTCAGCGACATGTCGGCCTATCGCCGTCTGCTGGGGGAAACCCTGCTGCGTCTGCCCGGTGTCAACGACACTCGCACCTATGTGGTGATGGAAGAGGTCAAACAGAGCAGTCGTCTGGTGATCAGCACCCGTTGAGTCGGGTTATGCTGTGGCTTGCCAGCCTTGCGACAAGTCACGACATTCAGAAACGAGCGGCCGGTCCGCTCGTTTCTTCTTATCGAGTCGGTTGTGAATATGGCCGCCACGCCAGGCACTGGCTGACAACCGGTGGGCTTTTCAGGGATACTAGGCCCCCTTATCCCCCTGCATTACATGTTTTCAGAAAGGAGCCGGAGTTTGGCCGATAAAAAGCTGTTTACTCCTTTATCAGGTACACAACGGATCTTCGAAGCCGTCTTGATCGCCATCACCCTGATGGCTGCCTATCTCTTGCTTGCCCTGTTGTCCTACCACCCCGCCGATCCCGGTTGGTCCCAGACCTCCTGGCAAGGGGAGGTGAAAAACCTCGCCGGCAGCGCGGGGGCCTGGCTCGCCGACATCACCATGTTTACCTTCGGGGCGTTTTCCTATCTGGTGCCTCCCCTGGTCGTGCTGCTGGGCTGGAGCCTGTTCTGGCGTCCAAGCCGGCTGCTCGATGTGGATTACCTCACCCTGTCGGTGCGCATCGTCGGTTTCGTGCTGACCGTGCTCGGCATGTCCGCCATCGCCAGCATGAACTTCAATGATCTGCAGAATTTTTCCGCCGGCGGCCTGGTGGGGGACGTGATCTCCTCCGCCGTGGTGCCGCTGTTTGGCGGGGTCGGTGCCAACCTGATGCTGCTCTGCTTCGTGGCCACCGGCATCACCCTGTTCACCGGCTGGTCCTGGCTGACCATCGTCGAGCGGATCGGGGCCGCCTGCACCGGTTCGGTCAGCGCCGTTTACCATTTTCCCACCACCCTTGGCCGCTGGCTGACCGGTGGCTGGCGCCAGCCGCGCGTTGAGGGGCCGGATCCCTTGCTGGAAGGGGGCGTGGGGGCCATCGAGCTCGATGACGAGGAAGATGAACCGCACTCCAGCTGGACCCGTCGTCCCAAGGAAAAGGCCAGCGCCAAGAGCCAGAAGGCCAAGTCCGATGAGTGGCTGCCCGAGCTTGACGAGGATACCTTCCAGTTCGACCCGCAGTTTGACGATGAAGATGACGAGCCGGCCCCGGTGGCCAAGGCCAGGCGAGCCGCCACCAACGGCGCCCGTCGTCAGCCAGCCCTGGTGACGGCCGATGACGAGGACGATGATCTCGACCTGCCCTGGGCAGAAGGGGATGAAGAGGCGCCTGCGCCGGCTGCTCCCACGCCCGGCAAGCCCAAGCGCCGCCTGCAACCTGGGTTGCCACCCTTGCCCAGCATCGAGCTGCTGGACCGTCCGCCCGCCAAGACTCAGATGATGAGCAAGGACGAGCTGGAGCGCATGGGCCGGCTGGTGGAGGCGAAACTGGCCGACTACAACGTGCAGGCCAAGGTGGTGGGTGTCTATCCGGGCCCCGTCATCACCCGTTTCGAACTGGATCTGGCGCCTGGCATGAAGGCGAGCAAGATCACCAACCTCTCCCGCGATCTGGCCCGCTCTCTGTCGGCCAGCAGCGTGCGGGTGGTGGAAGTGATCCCGGGCAAGACGTTCGTCGGGATCGAGCTGCCCAACCGGGTGCGTCAGACCGTCTACCTGCGCGAGACCCTCGACTGCGACGCCTTCCGCGATAGCCGCAACCCGCTCACCATGGGGTTGGGTCAGGACATCGCTGGCGAACCCGTGGTGGTTAACCTTGCCAAGATGCCCCACCTGCTGGTGGCCGGTACCACCGGCTCCGGTAAGTCGGTGGGGGTGAACACCATGATCATCTCCATGCTCTACAAGTCGACGCCGGACGATCTGCGCTTCATCATGATCGACCCCAAGATGCTGGAGCTGTCGGTCTACGAGGGGATCCCCCATCTGCTGACCGAGGTGGTGACCGACATGAAGGACGCCGCCAACGCCCTGCGCTGGTGCGTGGGCGAGATGGAGCGTCGCTACAAGCTGATGTCGGCGGTCGGGGTGCGCAACCTCAAGGGCTACAACGACAAGGTGCTGGCGGCCATCGAGGAGGGGGAACCCCTGCTGGATCCGCTGTGGCGTCCGGGCGACTCCATGGATCAGATGCCGCCTGAGCTGGAAAAACTGCCCCACATCGTGGTGGTGGTGGACGAGTTTGCCGACATGATGATGATCGTCGGCAAGAAGGTGGAGGAGCTGATCGCCCGTATCGCCCAGAAGGCGCGGGCGGCCGGTATTCACCTGATCCTGGCGACCCAGCGTCCGTCGGTGGATGTCATTACCGGTCTCATCAAGGCCAACATCCCGACCCGTATCTCGTTCCAGGTGTCGAGCAAGATCGACTCCCGTACCATCATCGATCAGGGCGGTGCCGAATCCCTGCTTGGCATGGGCGACATGCTCTACATGCCGGCCGGTACCTCCAACCCGACCCGGGTGCACGGCGCCTTTGTCGATGACCACGAGGTGCACAAGGTGGTGGCGGACTGGAAACTGCGCGGCGAGCCGAACTACATCGAGGAGATCCTCTCCGGTGAATCCGGCGGCGAGGGCGGCAGCGGCGAATATGGCGGTGGTGACGACGAAGAGCTCGACCCCCTGTTCGACGAGGCGGTGGCCTTCGTGGTGGAGTCGCGCCGCGGCTCGACCTCCAGCGTGCAGCGCAAGTTCAAGATTGGTTACAACCGGGCGGCCCGTCTCATCGAGCAGATGGAAAACCAGGGCATCGTCAGCGCCCCGGGCGGCAATGGTCAGCGCGACGTGCTGGCCCCGCCACCGGTACGGGATTAAGCCTCAGCCCTCTATCATCCTGGCCATGCCCCCTGCGGGCGTGGCCTTTTATCGAGATAGCCGTTATGAAAAGCATGATGAAAAAACAACTGTTGATGGGCACTGTGCTGCTGGTTGCCAGCAGCCAGGTGTGGGCCGACGCGGCCAGCGATCTCAAGCAGAAGCTGGCGGGGGTGAGCCTCTTCTCCGCCAAGTTTGCCCAGACCGTCTATGACAGCAAGGGCAAGGAGTTGCAGCGCGCCGGTGGCGATCTGCTGGTGCAGCGCCCCAATCGCTTCAACTGGCACACCACCTCGCCGGACGAGAGCCTGATCGTGGCCGATGGCAAGGATGTCTGGGTCTATGATCCCTTCGTCGAGCAGGTGACCGCCCTCAAGATGAAGGATGCGGTGCTCAACACCCCCTTCGTGCTGATCGCCGGCAACGACAACAGCCTCTGGAAGAACTATGACGTGACCCAGGAAGGGGATGTCTATACCGTCACCAGTCGTAATCAGGACGAGCTGATCGCCTCCTTCCGCATCACCTTCGACAGGCAGAACAACATCAGCCGCTTCGACGTGAAAGAGGCCCAGGGCCAGTGGAGCGAGTTCACCCTGAGCAACTTCAACCGCAAGCCGGTGCTCAAGGGCAACGAATTTGTCTTCAAGATCCCGAAGGGGGTCGCGCTGGACGATCAGCGCTGATGAGCAGACGGTCGCTGGATTTGTGGTCGGCCCGTCTGCCAATGGCGACGGGCATGACGCTGGGGGTCAATACCGATGAGTAACCTCTTGTTGGATGTCTCGTCGGCCCGTTTTTCCATGGCGGTATGCGTGATACTGAACGGTCAAAACAGATGAGCAACTTGTCGCTGGATTTCTCGTCGGACTTTCGTCCGCTGGCGGCCCGGATGCGGCCGCAAACCCTCGAGCAGTATATCGGTCAGCAACATATCCTGGGGCCTGACAAGCCCCTGCGCAAAGCGATCCTGGCCGGTCACTGCCACTCCATGATCCTGTGGGGGCCTCCCGGTACCGGCAAGACCACGCTGGCCGAGCTGATGGCTCACTACTGCCAGGCCGAGGTCGAGCGGCTCTCGGCGGTCACCTCCGGTATCAAGGAGATCCGCGCCGCCATCGACAAGGCCAAGGAGAACAGCTGGCGTGGGGTGCGTACCATCCTGTTCGTGGACGAGGTGCACCGTTTCAACAAGAGCCAGCAGGACGTGTTCCTGCCTCACATCGAAGACGGCACCATCACCTTCATCGGCGCCACCACCGAAAACCCCTCGTTTGAACTGAACAACGCGCTGCTCTCCCGGGCCCGGGTCTATCTGCTCAAACGATTGGAGGAGGAGGACATCCTCACCCTGATCGATCAGGCGATGCAGGACGCTCGCGGGCTCAATGATCCGGCGCTGACCTTCGCCCCCGGGGTGAAGGAGGCGCTGGCCAAGGCGGTGGATGGGGACGGGCGCAAGTCCCTCAACTACCTGGAGCTGCTGGCCGACATGGCCGAGCCCGACGGCAGCGGCCACAAGCTTATCGACAGCACCCTGCTGGCCGCCGTGGTGGGGGAGCACGTGGCGCGCTTCGACAAGGGGGGGGATCACTTCTACGACCTCATCTCGGCGGTGCACAAATCCATTCGCGGCTCGGCGCCGGATGCGGCGCTCTACTGGTATGCCCGCATGGTGAGCGCCGGTTGCGATCCGCTCTATATTGCCCGCCGGCTGCTGGCGATTGCCTCCGAGGACGTGGGCAATGCCGATCCCCGTGCCATGCAGGTAGCGCTCTCGGCCTGGGACTGCTTCCATCGTATCGGACCGGCGGAAGGGGAGCGGGCCATCGCCCAGGCGATCGTCTACCTCGCCTGCGCACCCAAGAGCAATGCGGTCTACACCGCCTGGAAGGCGGCGCTTCACGATGCCAAAAACCTGCCGGACTTCGAGGTGCCGCCGCACCTGCGCAACGCACCGACCAAGCTGATGAGCGAGCTGGGCTATGGCGCCGAGTACCGTTATGCTCACGACGAGCCCGGTGCCTATGCTGCCGGCGAGCAGTACTTCCCGCCCGAGCTGGCCGGCAAGCAGTACTATCAGCCCACTGAGCGGGGGCTGGAGAAGCAGATTGGCCAGAAGCTCGACTATCTGCATGAACTGGATCGGCAGAGCCCACGGCAACGGGACAAATAGTGATGCAATGGTGGCTGGTAGCGAGCCTCTCCCGGGTCTGTGTTGCCGGGTTGCGCGTTAATTGGTCAGCCGATTTGATCCAGGTCGTCATCCCCCGGAAAACAGGGCAAAACGGGCGCAATAGTCCCTGTTCGGGCGGGGGGGCGGTCTGATACACTGGCCTTCTGACCCCGCTTGTCTTGGCCTGGTGCCATCTTCTTGATTTCGAAGGCCTGCTCACCATAGGCCCGATTCTGAAAGACGACAGGGGTGCGCCAACCGATGTTAACTTCCGGATCTGTTTTCCAGCCCGTCATGATGACTCAGGCCCAGATCCCATTTTAAAAAAGTAGGTAAACCATGCTGGATCCCAAATATCTGCGCAGCGATATCGCCGAAGCTGCCGCTCGTCTGGCGACACGTGGCTACGTTCTGGACGTAGCGGCTGTCAATGCTCTGGAAGAGAAACGCAAGGATCTGCAGTCCCGTACCCAGGAGCTGCAGGCCGAGCGCAACGCCCGCTCCAAATCCATCGGTGAGGCTGCCCGTCGCGGCGAAGATGTTGCCCCGCTCAAGGCCGAGGTCACCAAGATCAACGAAGAGCTCGAGACCAGCAAGGTCGAGCTGGATGCCCTGCTGGCCGAGCTGAAGGTCATCGCAGACGCCATCCCCAACCTGCCGAGCGACACCACCCCGGTTGGCCGTGACGAGAACGACAACGTGGAAGTGCGCCGCTGGGGCACCCCGCGCGAGTTCAGCTTCCCGGTACGCGATCACATCGATCTGGGTGAAGCGGCCAAGGGCGTTGACTTCAAGAACGGCGTCAAGCTCTCCGGCTCCCGTTTCGTGGTGATGAAGGGCCAGATTGCCCGTCTGCACCGTGCCCTGGCCCAGTTCATGCTGGACCTGCACACCCTGCAGCACGGTTACACCGAGTGCTACGTGCCCTATCTGGTCAACCCGGACAGCCTGTACGGCACCGGCCAGCTGCCCAAGTTCTCCCAGGACCTGTTCAATACCGGCATCGACGGCGAAGGGGAAGAAGAGGGCAAGGTACGTAAGTTCTCCCTGATCCCGACCTCCGAAGTGCCGCTCACCAACATGGCCCGCGACGAGATCTTCGACGAGCAGGAACTGCCCATCAAGATGACTGCCCACAGCCCCTGCTTCCGTTCCGAAGCCGGTTCCTACGGCCGTGACACTCGTGGTCTCATCCGCATGCACCAGTTCGACAAGGTCGAGATGGTACAGCTGGTGCACCCGGAAAAATCCTGGGAAGCGCTGGAAGAGATGGCGGGTCACGCCGAGAAGGTGCTGCAGTTGCTGGAGCTGCCGTATCGCGTGATGGCGCTCTCCACCGGTGACATGGGCTTCTGCGCCGCCAAGACCTACGATCTGGAAGTGTGGCTGCCGGCTCAGAATACCTACCGCGAGATCTCCTCCGTCTCCAACTGCACCGACTTCCAGGCGCGCCGCATGCAGGCTCGCGTGCGCATCGATGGCAAGCCGCAGCTGCTGCACACCCTGAATGGCTCCGGCCTGGCGGTGGGTCGCACCCTGGTGGCGGTGATCGAGAACTACCAGCAGGAAGACGGCCGCATCGCCATCCCGGCGGCGCTGCAATCCTACATGGGCGGCCTGACCCACATCGGGTAAGCGCTCATTGCAGACGACAACGCCATGGCATGCCATGGCGTTGTGCATTCTGGCGTCGGTCAACCGTTTCAATGGGCAGTGAATACGCTGGTTCGCCGCCTGTTTGAACCGTTAACACATTTTTATCAAGCATTGCGCAATCGTTTTTGTTAGACTGCGCCGCAATTTCGCAGGACATCTTTTTCTATGGTCTGGATTGATTACGCCATCATCGGCATCGTCGGTTTCTCTGCTCTCATCAGCCTGGTGCGCGGCTTCGTCAAGGAGGCCATGTCCCTTGTCACCTGGTTCGTCGCCTTCTTCATCGCCAGCCATTTCTATTCGGATCTCGCCATCTACTTCACTTCGTTCAGCGACCCGCTGGTGCGCAACGGCCTGGCCATCGCCGCCCTGTTCGTGGCGACCCTGATCCTCGGCAGCGTGGTGAACTACGTGGTGGGGCTGCTGGTGGACAAGACGGGACTGTCCGGGACCGATCGGGTGCTTGGCATCTGTTTTGGCGCTATTCGCGGGGTACTGATCGTCAGTGCCCTGCTTTTTTTCATGGATACCTTCACCAACCTCTCCCAGAGCGACTGGTGGACGGCGTCCAAGCTGGTGCCCGAGTTCAAGCCGGTCATCCAGTGGTTTTTCGGGTTCATGTTGAACTCATCGAGTTTTCTTAAACAGGTATAGTGACTTCGAGGTAGCAAAGACATGTGTGGTATTGTCGGTATAGTTGGCACCACCCCCGTCAATCAGGCCCTCTACGACGCCTTGACGGTGTTGCAGCACAGGGGACAGGATGCCGCCGGGATCGTGACCATTGACAGTGGAAACTTCCGGCAACGCAAGGCCAACGGCCTGGTGAAGGACGTGTTTGAAGTGCGTCACATGCAGCGCTTGAAAGGGCATATCGGCATAGGACATGTCAGATATCCCACCGCAGGCAGCTCCAGTGCCGCTGAAGCCCAACCTTTTTACGTGAACTCCCCCTACGGCATGGTGCTGGCCCACAACGGCAACCTCACCAACGCCAAGGAGCTCAAGGAGCAGCAGTTCAAGGTGGCCCGTCGCCACATCAACACCACTTCGGACTCCGAGGTGCTGCTGAACGTGCTGGCGCACGAGCTGGATCTCTGTGACAAGATGGCGCTGCGCCCGGAAGACATCTTCTCGGCGGTGCGCAAGGTGCACCAGCAGATCCGCGGTGCCTATGCAGTGGTCTCCCTGGTGATCGGCCACGGCCTCATCGGTTTTCGCGATCCCAACGGCATTCGCCCGCTGATCCTGGGTCGCCGGGTCGACGAGCAGGGGCAGGTGGAGTACATGCTCGCCTCCGAGAGCGTGGCACTTGACGCCATCGGTTTCGAGACGGTGCGCGACGTCGCGCCGGGGGAGGCCATCTACATCACCGAGCAGGGCCAGCTCTTCTCCGAGCAGTGTGCGGAGAACCCGCAGATGAGCTCCTGCATCTTCGAATACGTCTACTTCGCCCGCCCTGATTCGTGCATCGACAAGGTGTCGGTCTATGCTGCCCGCCTCAACATGGGTCGCAAGCTGGGCCAGAAGATTGCCCGCGAGTGGGAAGATCTCGACGTGGACGTGGTCATCCCCATCCCCGAGACCTCCTGCGACGTGGCGCTGGAGATCGCCCACACCCTGGACCTGCCGTACCGTCAGGGCTTCGTGAAGAACCGCTACATCGGCCGTACCTTCATCATGCCGGGCCAGACCCAGCGCAAGAAGTCGGTGCGCCGCAAGCTCAATGCCATCAGCTCCGAGTTCAAGGGCAAGAAGGTGTTGCTGGTGGACGACTCCATCGTGCGTGGCACCACTTCCGAGCAGATCATCCAGATGGCCCGTGAAGCGGGGGCAGCCAAGGTCTACTTCGCCTCGGCGGCGCCGGAAATTCGCTTCCCCAACGTCTACGGCATCGACATGCCCACCGCTAACGAGCTGATCGCCCACGGCCGGGAAGTGGAAGAGGTGTGCAAGCTGATTGGCGCCGACGGTCTCATCTTCCAGGATCTGGAAGATCTGGAAGCGGCGGTGCGGGAGATCAACCCCGAGCTGCGCCACTTCGAAACCTCGGTGTTCAACGGCCACTACGTCACCTCCGACGTGGATCAATCCTACCTCGACCACCTCAACGCCATGCGCAGCGATGACAACAAGGCGGTGCGCGAGTGGCAGGAAGGCACCAGCAACCTGGAAATTTTTAACGAAGGTAGTTAAACGTTTTCCACGCTGACGTGTTGCAACGAGATGGGGGCCCTGGCCCCCATTGTTGTTTCCGCTTGCCAAAAGGGTGCGGCATCTGCTTGAAAAAGCAGCGTTTGTACCCGCAACTATGGGCAGTGGCGACGGGATCCGCTAGCATGGGCCGCCGCCGTATCAACCCGAACAGACGAGAATTCAGATGGATGACCTGCTAGCCCCTGTGCGCCAGTTTTTGCACTGCGAGACCCCGGATGCGTGGATCGAGATGGCGCGGGATCCCGCCTGGTTGCCGACCCTGCTCATCGATCACGCCAACTGCGAGAACAAGGCCGCGCTCACTGCCCACAGCCTGGTGCGCCGCTACTGCCTGCCCAAGGGCAAGCGCCATCTGTTGCCCAAGCTGGAGTTCTATCGGGAGCTGGATGCGATTCCGGAGAAGGCCGAGATCCTGGGCAAGCGCAGCATGGGGGAGTCTGATCGCACCGTGTTCGAGGAGCTCTCTCGCAATCCGCTGCTGTTTCCCATGGTGCGGCTCATTCAGGAGGAGCTGCACCACTTCGAGCAGGTGCTGGAGATCATGCAGGCCCGCGACATTCCTTACGGCCCGGTGACCGCCTCCCGCTATGCCCGCAACCTGATGCAGCATGTGCGCACCCACGAGCCCGCCACCATCGTCGACAAGCTGATCATCGGCGCCTATATCGAGGCGCGCTCCTGCGAGCGGTTTGCCAAGCTGGCGCCCCATCTGGACGAGGAGCTGGGCCGTTTCTATGTCTCCTTGCTGCGCTCCGAGGCGCGCCACTACCAGGACTATCTGGCGCTGGCCGAGCAATATGCGGGGGAGGACATCAGTGAACGGGTGGCCTTCTTCGGCCAGGTGGAGGCGGAGCTGATCCGCTCGCCGGATCCGCAGTTCCGGTTCCATAGCGGTCTTCCTGTAAGATCTGACAGTTGTTGACGGGCAGGGCGCTGCCTACCATTGCAGCGTTCCTACTACGAGCGACGCATTCATTTTTGAGCGCAATTCCCGGCCCCTGAGCCGGGATTTTTTTGTCTCTTTTTAAGGCGCGACAACGGCGAGCAAGGGCCGGCGGCGAGCCGCCGGGCGCGGATCAGCGGCGGTATTCGTTGTTGTAGTTCTGGATGAGGCGCCGGGTCACCTCGTGCTGGGGATCGGCGAACACCTTGAGGGTCTTGCCGCGCTCCACCACCCGTCCTTCGTGCATCACCAGCACCTCGTCGCTGATGTGGCTCACCACCCCCAGATCGTTGGCCACCAGCACATAGCTCAGCCCCATGGTCTCCTGCATCTCCAGCAGCAGGTTGATGATCTGCGAGCGCACCGAGATATCCAGGGTAGAGAGCGCCTCGTCGGCCACCACAATCTTGGGGTTGAGGATCAGCGCCCGTGCCAACGCCACCCGCTGCTGCTGACCGGCGGAGAGCATCTGCGGATAGAAGAGGGCGTGGTCGGCCAGCATGCCCACCATGCGCAGGGTCTGCACCACCTTGTCGCGGCGCTCCTCCTCGGTCATCTCGGTGTTGAGGCGCAGTGGCGTCTCCAGGATCTGGCCGACCCGGATCTTGCGGTTGAGGGAGGAGTTGGGGTCCTGGAAGATCATCCGTAGCAGCTTGCAGCGGGTCTGATAGTCACCGTGGGTCATCGGCTGCCCCTCGATGGCGATCTCGCCCCCGCTTGGCTCTATCATGCCCGCCAGAATGCGGGCCAGGGTGCTCTTGCCGGAGCCGGCCTCGCCGACGATGGCCAGGGTCTGGCCCACCTCGAGATCAAAGGAGAGCGGCTTGATGGCTTCCACCGCCCGGCGTCGAAACAGGCCGGTGCGGTTCTGATAGGTCTTGCACAGGCCCCTGACCTGCAACAGGGAGGGTTCGATCACTGTCCTGGCTCCTTGGTGAGAGGGCATGCAGCCACGCTTTGATACGGGATTGAATTCACTTTTTGGGCTCTTCCATGTTCAACGGGAAGTGGCAGCTGAACTGGTGCCCCTTGATCTTGCTCATCAGCGGGGTCTGCACGCACTGCTTCTGGGCATAGGGGCAGCGGGGGCCGAGCCGGCAACCGATGGGCAGGTGCTGCAGCGGCGGGATCACGCCGGGCAGGGTTTCCAGGCGCGACTTGTGGCGCACCAGCTTGTCAAAGTCGGGGATCGACTTGAGCAGCGCATCGGTATAGGGGTGGTGCGGCGTCTCCAGGATCTGCTCCCGGGTACCCACCTCCACCATCTGGCCGCAATACATCACGTTGATGGTGTCGGTCAGGTTGGCGATGGCGGCGATGTCATTGCTGATGATGAGGATGGTGGTGTTGCCCAGCTTGTTCATCTTGTCCAGCAGCCGCAGGATCTGCGAATGGGTGGTGGACTCCATGGCGCTGGTAGGCTCGTCCGCCACCAGCAGGCGCGGCTGGTTGGCGATGGCCATGGCGATCATCACCTTCTGGCACATGCCGTCCGACAGCTCATGGGGGTAGGCCCGCATCACCTTGCGGTGATCCTTGACGCCGACCCGGTGCAGCAAGGCGATGGCCTTCTTCTTGCGCCACTGGAAGCGCTGCCAGAACTGCCCCTCGAAGGAGTCGGTCGGGATCGCCTCTTCCAGCTGGGTACCGATCTCCTCGGAGGGGTCGAGACAGCTGATGGGGTCCTGGAAGATCATGGCGATCTCGCGGCCCATGATGCGGCGCCGCTCGCGGGGCGCCATGGTCAGCAGGTCCATGTCGTTGAAGCGCATCCGGTCGGCGCGCACCGTCCAGTTGTCCTTCTGGATGCCGACGATCACCTTGGCCACCAGGCTCTTGCCGGAGCCGGACTCGCCCACCAGGCCGCGGATCTCCCCCTCGGCCAGGGTCAGGCTCACCTTGTCCACCGCCTTGACCTTGCCCTGCGGGGTGTCGATCTCGATGGTGAGGTTGCGTATGTCGAGCAGAGGCATTAGTCGTTCCCCTCTTTGAGTGCTTCGCGAATGCCTTCACCCACCAGCGATGGGTTGACCTGCACGCCGTACAGGAATGGGCAGGGGACAAGGGTGAGCATGCCTATCTTGGGCACAGAGCATTGCATCAGTCATTCCCCTCTTTGAGTGCTTCGCGAATGCCTTCGCCAACCAGGTTGGTGACCAGCACACTGAACAGGATGGCCATGCCCGGCAGGGTCACGGTCCAGGGGGCGAGATAGATGAGATCGCTCGAGTCGGCCAGCATGGCCCCCCATTCCGGTTGCGGTGACTGGGCGCCTAGGCCGAGAAAGCCCACCGCCGAGATGTCGAGGATGGCCGCCGACAGGGTGCGGGTGGTCTGGGCCACCAGGGTCTCGACGATGTTTGGCAAGATGGCCAGCCGCATGATGCGCAAGGGGGGCGAGCCGTCGAGCCGGCTGGCGATGATGTACTCCTTTTGCATCTCGGTGTGGACCGCGTTGTAGGTGGCCCGGATGAAGGGAGGGATCAGCGCCAGGGTGATGGCGATCAGGGTGTTGAACAGACCCGGCCCCAGGATGGCCACCATGATGATGGCCAGCAGCAGGGAGGGGATGGAGAGCAGGGTATCGAGCAGGTGGTGCAGCACGCTCGACTTGAGCCCCTTGCTCATGCCGCCGAGGATGCCGATGGTGGTACCCGCCACCATGGCGATCACCACCACCAGCAGGGCGTTGCCAAAGGTAAACCTGGCGCCCACCACCAGCCGGGAGAGGATGTCGCGCCCCAGATCGTCGGTGCCGAGGAAGTAGTCGATGTTGCCGCTGTTGGCCCAGGAGGGGGCCAGCAGCAAACGGGCGCTGTGCTGTTCGTCGATGCCGTAGGGCACCACCAGGGGGCCGAACAGGGTGATGAGCAGCAGGATCACGAAGCACCAGAGCCCTGCCATCGCCAGCGGATTACGGCGATAGGAGGCCCAGGTCTGCTCCAGCGGCGAGAGGATCTTGAGCTCGGGGTAGAGGCTAGTCTTGTCTTGCATAGGATTCCTGGCTCCGGGTCATGCCATGAGCACGTTCAGTCTTGTTTTGCATAGAGTTCTTTGCGCCGCGCCGGGTAGATGATGGTGGTGAGCAGCTCGGTGCTGACGCTGATGAAGATGACGAAGCTGGCCACCACCAGGGTGGCACCGCGGATGGCGGCGTAATCCTGCAGGGCGATGCTGTTGATGAGCCAGCGGCCGATACCGTGCCACTCGAACACCACCTCGGTGATCATGGCGGAGGTGAGCACGCTGCCCAGCTGCAGGCCCAGCAGCGGCAGCACCGGTGGCAGGGCGTTCTTGAGGCCGTGACGCCAGACGATCTGGCGACGGGAGAGGCCGCGGCTGGCCGCCGCCTTGATGTAGTTTTGCTTCATCACGTCGATGAGGGAGCTGCGCACGTGGCGGATCACCTCGGTGGTGGGCACCACCGCCAGCACCAGCGAGGGCAGGATCAGGTGGCGCAGAGCGTCGTGCAGGGCGGCCTGGCGCCAGGGCTCGTGGCTCATCAGCACGTCGATGAGGGCGATGCCGGTGATGGAGGGCACGTCATAGAGCAGGCTGATCTGGCCGGAGGCGGGCAGCCAGCCCAGATCCAGCGAGAAGAACATCACCACCAGCAGCGCCAGCCAGAACACCGGCACCGCGTAGCCGATGAGGCCGGCGGTCATGATGGTGAGATCGAGCGGCTTGCCCTGGGAGAGGGCCGCCAGGGTGCCGAGCGGAATGCCCACCAGCAGCGAGATGGCGAAGGCCGCCACGCAGAGGATCAGGGTGGCGGGAAAGTAGTGACGGATCTCGTCCAGCACCGGCAGGCCGGAGACGCTGGAGAGCCCCAGATCCCCGTCCAGAATGCGGCGCAGGAAGTCGGGATAGCCGCTCCAGAAGCTGGCCTGCTGGCCGATGAGGCGCACGTCCAGCAGGTAGGCGACGAAGGTCAGCGCCAGCAGGGTGATGAGCAGCAGATTGATGCGACGCAGGATATAGAGAAACATGCTTACTCCCGATAGGCCTGGTTGAAGACGGTGCCGCCAAAGGGCATCAGGGAGAGCCCCTCGATGTCGCTGCGGCTGACCTGGGTGCGCAGGGCATGGGCCAGTGGAATGAGCGGCATTTGCTCATTGAGCAGGGTCTGGGCGTAGTAGTAGTTGCGCAGCCTGAATGCCAGTTGGGGCGTGGTCACCGCGTCGTCCAGCAGCTGATCAAACGCCGGGCTGCACCAGCGGCTGTAGTTGTTGCCGCGCTCGACGGCGGCGCAGCTCAGCAGCTGGCGAAAGAAGTTGTCCGGGTCGGCGTTGTCGGCAATCCAGCCGCTGAGCAGGCTGTCGTACTGGCCCTGGGCGAGGCGGGCCTCGATGACCGGCCACTCCTGCTGCACGATTTTGAGCTTGATGCCGACCTTGGCCAGATCGCTTCGCATCAGCTGGGCGGTTTTGAGGGCATCCGGGTTGTAGGCGCGCGAACCCGGCTGCACCAGCACCTGCATCTCGAACCCTTGCTCCAGTCCCGCCTCCTTGAGCAGCTGGCGCGCCCGCTTGAGATCCGGCTGGCGCATCGGCAGGGAGGGGTTGTAACCCCAGGAGAGCGGCGGCAGCAGGCTGTTGGCGGGCTGGCCCGTCTCGAAATAGACCGCCTGCAGCAGGTTGTCGATGTTGATGGCGCTGGCGATGGCCTGGCGCACCTGCACCTTGTTGAACGGTGCCTTGCGGGTATTGAGGGCGAGGAAGGCGACGTTCATGCCGGACTGCACCGCCAGGCTGAGGTCGGGATCCTTGTCGATCACCGACAGCTGGCTGGCGGAGGGGGTGCTCATCACGTCGCACTCTCCGGTCAGCAGCTTGGCCAGCCGCTTGGACGATTTGGGGGTGATGTCGTAGATAAGTTGCTCAATCTTGGCCTCGCCGCCCCAGTAACCGGGGTGGCGCAGGTAGCGCACGTATTCGTTGTGGCGATACTCCTTGAAGCTGAACGGCCCGGTGCCCACCGGACGGCTGTCGATGAGCCCCGGAGTGCCGGCTTTTTGCAACTGCCCGGCATACTCGGCGGAGAGCACGATGGCGTAGTCGCTGGCCAGGGTGGCGAGGAAGGAGGCATCGGGTCGGTTTAGCTCGAATACCACCTGATCCGTGCCCTTCTTGTAGACCCGCTTGATCAGCTGATCCAGCCCCAGGCTGTAGAAGTAGGGGTACTCGCCGCCGGAGACGTCGTGATAGGGGTGCTGCTTGTTGAGCAGCCGCTGCCAGGTGAACACCACGTCGTCGGCGTTGAGGGGGCGCGAGGGGTTGAACCAGGGCGTATGGTGAAAGGTGACGCCCTTGCGCAGGGTCAGGGTATAGAAGAGGCCGTCTTCGCTGGCGGTCCAGCGGGTGGCGAGCCCTCCCTCCAGCGCCAGGGTGTTGGGGTTCACCTCCAGCAGACGGTCGTAGAGCGGGCGTGAGCTGGCATCCAGGGTCACCCCGGAATTGGAGACCTGGGGATTGAAGGTCTGGGGGGAGCCTTCCGCACAATAGATGAGTCCCGTCCTGGACGCGTCGTCTTGTTTCTGACAACCGGTGAGCAGCACCAGCACTCCAAGCAGCAAGGGTTTGAGCATTCTCATTGTCGAACCATGTTTTTATACGAAGTTGCCGGCGACGGGGCCGGCAAGGGGTGGGTGCCGCTCTGGGGCAGGCTGCCCGGGTGATTAATCCGCATCGTTGTCACTGTCCAGCAGCTGGTATTTGCGCAGCATGCCGCGGAACTGGTGATAGCTCAGGGCCAGCAGTTGGGCGGCTTTGCGCTGATTATACTGGGATTGCTGCAGTGCTTGCTTGAGTAAATTAATCTCGTAGCCCGCCACCGCCTGTTTGAGATCCAGCGGCAGGGCGGGGGAGTCCGGAGTCACCGCCGGCGCCTGCTCCAGCGGGAGGGAGGGCGTGACCGCCGCCTGGGCCCGGGGACGCCAGGGGGAATCGAACGGGTTGAGCACCAGCTCGGCCAGCGGCAACTGGGGGTTGCCCTGGCGGTAGATGCTGCGTTCCACCACGTTTTTCAGCTCCCGCACGTTGCCGGGCCAGGGGTAATCCAGCAGCAACTGGGTCGCCTTGCGCGAGAAACCGGCAAACAGCGGATAGCCGAGCTCCCGGGTCATGCCGTGGGCGAAGTGCTCCGCCAGCATCAGAATATCTTCGCGCCGCTCCCGCAGGGGGGGCAGGGTGATGACGTCGAAGGCGAGCCGGTCCAGCAGGTCGTGGCGAAACTGCCCCTTGTCGGCCAGCGCCGGCAGATCCTCGTTGGTGGCGCACACTAGCCGCACATCCACCTTGAGGGCCTTGGCGCCGCCCACCCGCTCGAACTCGCCGTACTCGATGACCCGCAGCAGTTTTTCCTGCACCCGCGCGCTGGTGGTGGCCAGTTCGTCAAGGAAGAGGGTGCCGCCGTCGGCCCGCTCGAAGCGGCCCTGGTGGCGTTTGGCGGCACCGGTGAAGGAGCCCGCCTCGTGGCCGAACAGCTCGGTCTCCAGCAGACTCTCGCTCAAGGTGGCGCAGTTGACGGTGACAAAGCTTTGATCCCAGCGCGCCGAGAGATAATGTAGGCGGTGGGCGATGAGCTCCTTGCCGGTCCCCCGTTCGCCGATGATCAGCACGGGCTTACGCAGCGGCGCCAGGCGGGAGGCCTGCTCAATGATCTCGAGAAATGCGTTGGATTCTCCCAACAGGCTTTCCGTGGCCGTGGTCATAGTCATCCCCGTGAATCGTTGAAAGCTGGTCAATCTTACCAAAAGTTGGTGATTCTAATCATTACTTGTGTGGTGCATCTTGAAACTCGACTTATCTGCCCCATATAAATCAACAAGTTAAATTCTGTTCCAGATTGGCACACAAGTTGCCATTGTCAATGGAGAAACAACGTATGCCAACCACAGGAGTACAATCATGAGTATTTTTTCCCGCCTGGCCGACATCATCAATTCCAACCTGACGGCCCTGCTCGACAAGGCAGAAGATCCCCAGAAGATGGTGCGCCTGATCATCCAGGAGATGGAAGACGAGCTGGTGAAGGAGCGCTCCAATCTGGCCCGCTTCCTCGCCAACCAGAAAGAGATCGGCCGCCAGGTCAGCCGCCATCAGGAGCGGGTCGCCGAGTGGCAGGGCAAGGCCGAGCTGGCCCTGAGCAAGGGACGCGAAGACTTGGCCCGC
Source organism: Aeromonas sp. QDB34 (assembly GCF_027705405.1). Classification (NCBI taxonomy): domain Bacteria; kingdom Pseudomonadati; phylum Pseudomonadota; class Gammaproteobacteria; order Aeromonadales; family Aeromonadaceae; genus Aeromonas; species Aeromonas sp. QDB34. The sequence continues at coordinate 191,797 of NZ_JAPDBT010000001.1, forward strand.
GCGGCGCTTATCGAGAAGAAGAAGCAGGCCGAGCTGGCCGACGGCCTCGAGCGCGAGCAGCAGGCGGTGGACAGCGGCATCGCCAAGCTGGGGGAGGAGATCCGTCAGCTGGAAGCCAAGCTGGAAGACGCCCGTGCCCGCCAGAAGGCGATGGCCATTCGCAGCGAAGCGGCCAGCAGCCGTCTCAACGTGCAGAGCCAGGTCGCCCGTGGCGACAGCCAGGCGGTGGTGAGCAAGTTCGAGCGCATGGAGCGCCGCATCGACGAGATGGAGGCCCGCGCCGATCTGGGACAATCCGACAAGGCGCTGGCCCAGCAGTTTGCCGAACTGGAAGCGGACGATCAGATAAGCAAAGAGCTCGAGGCCATGCGCCAGAAGCTGGGCCAAGGCGATACCACGCCAAAACAGGGGGAGTAACAGATGGAAGATCTGCTGGGTGTATTGATGGTTCCCATGGTGGTCTTCATGGTGGTGGTGGCCCCCATCTGGCTGGTGCTGCACTACCGCGCCAAGGGACGCATTGGCGCCGGTCTTGCCGATGGCGAGCGTGAACAGCTACAGGGGCTGCTGGTGCGTGCCGAGAAGATGCAGGAGCGGGTCGGTGCCCTGGAGTCGATTCTGGATGCGGAAGTGCCGGGCTGGAGGAACAAGGTATGAGCAGCATCAGTCGTGAAGGGCGCAACCTCTATCGTGACCCCCAGCGCGGCAAGATAGCCGGGGTCTGTGCCGGTCTGGCAGAGTACTTCGGGGTGGAGACCTGGATTGTGCGGCTGCTGGCTATCAGCGGCCTCATCTTCGCCGGCTTCATCACCTTTACCGCCTACGTGGCCGCCTGGTTTCTGCTCGACAAGAAGCCCGTCACCCTCTACGCCCAGGAGGATGCCGACTTTGCCGAGGTGCGGATGAAGGCGCGCAGCTGGCAGGCGGGTGTTACGCCTCATCAGGCCCTTGCCCGCATCGGCCAGGAGCTGGATGGGCTGGAGCCCAGATTGCAGCGCATCGAGAAGCTGGTGACCTCCAAGGAGTTCACCCTGCAGCGGGAGTTTCGCAACTTGTAACCCTGAGCGGCGCGATGGCCCCGCCGGCGCGGGCTGGCCTTTGATGGCGGGCACCGTACGAGGGGGCCATGGCGCGGGGGTGGCAGCGGCCATCCCCTTCGCTCTGGATGGACGGGAGAACAGGACAAGCCTTGATACTCAATAAACTGGAACAGCAGTTCAATCGCCTGCAGCACAAGGCGAACGACGTGGTCAACCGGGTACGGGATCGCCACATCCGGCTGGCGGTCACCGGCCTCTCTCGCAGCGGCAAGACGGCCTTCATCACGGCGCTGGTCAACCAGCTGGAACACGCGGCCATCGATGGCCGCCTGCCCCTGTGGGATGCCCTGCGCCAGGGGCGCATCCTCGGTGCCCGCCGGGTGCCGCAGCAAAATGCCCACATTCCCACCTTTGCCTACGAACGCGGCCTCGATGCACTGTTTGGCGATCCGCCGGCCTGGCCCGAGCCGACCCGCGGGGTGGCCGAGGTGCGCCTCGAAATTCGCTATCGCACTCGCCACCCGCTGCGCAAGCACCTGGGGGAGATCTCCACCCTCTACGTGGATCTGGTGGACTACCCCGGGGAGTGGCTGCTCGACTTGCCGCTCCTTGAGATGAGCTACGAGCAGTGGAGCGAGCAGGTGCGCGAGCAGCTGCGCCGCCCCGAGCTGCAGGCCCTTGCCGCCGGCTGGCTGGCGCCCGAGTGGCAGGCGGATCAGGGCTTCGAGGAGCGGCCGGTGGCCCAGCTCGCCGAGCGCTACACCGACTACCTGCATGCCTGCAAACAAGAGTTGGGATTGCACCTGATCCAGCCCGGTCGCTTCGTGCTGCCGGGGGAGTATGCCGGTGCCCCCATGCTGCAATTTGTCCCCTGGGTGTGGGAGATGCCTGTTGGCGAGCCCGCCGAGGGCACCCTCTACGCCACCCTCAAGCAGCGATTCGAGCAGTACAAGCAGCACCTGGTGCAGGGTTTTTATGAGCAGCACTTTGCCGGCTTTGATCGCCAGATCGTGCTGGTGGATTGCCTGCAGCCCCTCAACGCCGGCGCGGCCAGCTTTGGCGACATGCAGCAGGCCATCGCCCGCATCATGGAGAGCTTTGCCTACGGCAAGAGCAACTGGTGGCGGCGGCTCTTCTCGCCGCGCATCGACAAGCTGCTGTTCGTGGCGAGCAAGGCCGATCACGTCACCCCGGAGCAGCACGGCCCCATGGTCTCCCTGCTGCAGCATCTGGTGCGCAGCGGCCGCGGTCAGGCCCGTTTCGAGGGGATTGCCACCGAGTGTCTGGCGCTGGCCGCCATCAAGGCGACCGAGGTGGGCAAGGGGGTGGCCGATGGCCGCGAGTTCCCCGCCATCCGTGGCACCAGCCTGAGCGGTGAGCCGCTGCTGCTGTTTCCGGGCGAGGTACCGTCCCATATCCCCCCCGCCCAGTGGTGGAACAATCAGGGCTTTGATTTTCAGGCATTTCGTCCGCTGCCCATGAGCGCCCATCAGGCGCTGCCCCATATCCGGCTCGATGCGGCGCTGGAGTTTCTGCTCGGGGATCACCTCGAATAACCGGTGTGCGGCACGGGCTGGTTGCCTGCGCCGTACCCGGGAGACTGTTTTCAGGAGAACAAGGCGATGAACGATCAGATAAAAGAGCGGCCACCGCTGCAGGGCAAGGTGATCCTGGAGCCCGCGTTGACGGCAGCCGAGAAGGAGCGGGCGCCGGCGCCGGCCCAGCGGCTGGAGGAGGCGAGCTTCGAGCGCCTCGATGAGCTGGAAGATCTCATCGAGGTGGAGAGCGCCCTCGTCATCAAGCCGCGTCGCCGTCATCGGCTGTTGGCCTGGGGGCTGGGGGCGGTCGGTTTGCTCTCCTTGGGCCAATATGGCGCCTTCCTTTACGATCAATTTCTCACCACCCCGCTCTGGGGCGGCGCCTGGCTGGCGGCTTCGGCGCTGGTAGCGGCAGGGACCGCCGGCGTGGTGGGGCGCGAGTGGCTGCGGCTGCGCACCCTCAAGCGGCGCCAGGATGTGCGCTCGCGGGCCGACGATCTGCTGGCCCGTCAGGGCGTCGGGCAGGGCCAGGTCTTTTGCGAGGCGCTCGCCGAGAAGAGTGGGGACAAGGGGCGGGAGGGGTACAACAACTGGCTGTCCCAGCTCGACGAGAGCCACAGCGATCGGGAAGTGCTGACCCTCTACAGCCAGCTGGTGCTCGGCGAGCGGGACAAGCTGGCCCAGGCGCGGGTGGCCAAATGGTCGGGGGAGGCCGCAGTGCTGGTGGCCCTGAGCCCGCTCGCCACCGTCGACATGATGCTGATGTTGTGGCGCAACCTGCGAATGATCGAGGACATCGCCGACGTTTATGCCATCGAACTCGGCTACTGGAGCCGCATTCGCCTCATCCGTCAGGTGTTTCGCAACATGCTCTACGCCGGTGCCACCGAGCTGGTGACCGAGGTGGGGATGGACTTGCTGGGGGCCGAGCTGACTGCCAAGCTCTCCGCCCGCGCCGCCCAAGGGGTCGGGGCCGGGCTGCTCACCGCTCGCCTCGGCCTGCGCACCATAGAGGCGTGTCGCCCGTTGCCCTGGTGCGCGGACGAGAAACCCAGGCTCGGCGAGCTGCGCAAGCGGCTGATCGGTCAGCTGGCGGGCTACCTCAACAAGGGGTGAACGGCCGGCCAGGGCTCGATTGTGGTTGTCACAAATTATTTACAATTATCCGCCGCAGCCGACCCTTGGGTCGGCTGCTTTTTTGAGGGACAAACCGTTACAGTGATCTCATCGCGCAATGGCGCCTGACCGCCCGGATGGCGGGTCGCAACCCAGAGGATGGAGTCACCCATGGCAAGTCTCTACACCGCCCACCAGCCGGATGAAGCGGGCACGATCCACTACTCGGACGAGGAGCACGGCACCTGGCAGATCCTGATCGCACGCCAGCTGGCGGCGCTCGAGGGCAAGGCCTGTGACGAGTACCTGGCCGGGCTGGCGCGGCTCGACCTGCCCCGGGATCGGATCCCCCAGCTGGCCCAGATCAACGCCGTGCTGCAACCGGCCACCGGCTGGTCGGTGGCGGCGGTGCCAGCGCTCATCTCCTTTGACCGCTTCTTTGCCCTGCTGGCCAATCGCCAGTTTCCGGTGGCCACCTTCATTCGCCGTCGGGACGAGCTCGACTACCTGCAGGAGCCCGACATCTTTCACGAGCTCTTCGGCCACTGCGCCATGCTGACCAACCCCGCCTTCGCCCACTTCACCCATGTCTACGGTCAGCTTGGCCTGCGGGCCGGCAAGGAGGTGCGGGTTTTTCTGGCGCGGCTCTACTGGTTCACGGTGGAGTTTGGCCTGCTGGCCACGGCGGACGGACTGCGCATCTATGGCGGCGGCATTCTCTCCTCCATCGGCGAGACCGCCTATGCCCTTGGCGGCCAACCCGTGCTGCAACCCTTTGATCCCATCGAGGTGCTGCGCACCCCGTATCGCATCGACATCATGCAGCCCACCTATTTCGTGCTGCCCGAGCTTGGCGAGCTCTATCGTCTGGCGGAGCAGGACATCATGGCCATGGTGGCCGAGGCGCGCCGTCTGGGGCTGCGCCCCCCCCGTTTTGCACCGGCCGGCGGCAAGCAGGCGAGCTGAGTCGCCCGCCGGTGTTTGATTACCCCCTTTTCATCGATACACAAGGAGAGTCCCATGTCCGAACTGGCCAGCCAGCAGTGTGAAGCGTGCCGCGCCGATGCCCCCAAGGTGAGCGAGCAGGAGCTGAGCGAACTGATGCGCCTCATCCCCGACTGGCAGCCGCTGGTGGTGAAAGGTGAGCTGCAGCTGCGGCGCGAATTCACCTTTCGCAACTTCAAGGAGGCACTCGCCTTCACCAACCGGCTGGGTGAACTGGCAGAGGCGGAATTCCATCACCCCGCCATTCTGACCGAGTGGGGGAAGGTGACCGTCAGCTGGTGGACCCACAAAATTGGTGGATTACACCGCAACGACTTCATCATGGCGGCGCGCACGGATGAGCTGCTGAAGTGAAGACGCCATCACTCACCGAGTGGGCGATATGGTGACCGTCAGCTGGTGGACCCACAAAATTGGCGGTTTACACCGCAATGACTTCATCATGGCGGCGCGCACGGATGAGCTGCTGAAGTGAAGACGCCCTCACTCACCGAGTGGGCGAGATAGTGACCGTCAGCTGGTGGACCCACAAGATAGGTGGATTACATCGCAACGACTTCATCATGGCGGCGCGCACCGGCCAGCTGCTCAAATAAACGTCTGTGGATGGCGCGGGCCTGCCCGGTGAAAACGGGGCGGGCCCGCATTTTTATGGGCTGGCGCTCGCACTGGCGGGATCGAGTCTGTATTATCCGGTCATTCATAGAGTTAGCTAGGAAGTGTGTCCCGAATGCGTCTTGAAGTCAGCTGTGAAGACCGCCTGGGCCTGACCCGGGAACTGCTCGACCGTCTGGTTGAGCACAACATCGATCTGCGCGGCATCGAAATCGATACCTCAGGCATCATCTATCTCAACTTTCCCGAGCTGGAGTTTCGTGATTTCCAGCACCTGATGCCGGAGATCCGCCGCATTCCCGGGGTCTATGACGTCAAGACCATCCCCTACATGCCCTCCGAGCGCGAACACCACGAGATCGAGGCGCTGCTCAAGGCGCTGCCGGATCTGGTCTTCTCCCTCGATGCCAAGGGCAAGGTGACCCAGGCCAACCAGTCCGCCCTCACCACCCTGGCCCTGCCGGTGGAGGAGGTGCGCGGCGCGGCGCTCGGCTCCCTGGTCAAGGGCTTCTCCTTCAGCCGCTGGCTGGAAGCGAGCGAGATCCGGCCGCAGACCTGCAAGCTCAGCATCAATGGCGAAGAGTATCTGGCGGATCTGATGCCGCTGTTCGTGGCCGAGGAGAAGGGCAGACAGGCCCTGGCTGGCGCCGTGGTGGTGCTCAAATCCGCCCGCCGGGTCGGCATGCACTTCAGCGCGCTGCACGCGGTGGAAGTGGGGGGCTTTGAACACCTGCAGGCCGAGAGCCAGAAGATGAAACAGGTGCTGGCCCAGGCGAGCAAGCTGGCGATGCAGGATGCGCCGCTGCTCATCGTCGGCGAGACCGGCACCGGCAAGGAGCTGCTTGCCCGCGCCTGTCACGGCGCCAGCCTGCGCTCCAGCCACCCCTTCATGGCGCTGAACTGTGCGGCCATGCCGGACAACGTGGCCGAGAGCGAGCTGTTTGGTTATGCCCCCGGCGCCTTTGGCAACAACACCGAGGGCAAGCGCGGGGTACTGGAGCTGGCGAGCGGCGGCACTCTGATGCTGGACGAGATCGGCGACATGTCCCCCCATCTGCAGACCAAGTTTTTGCGGGTGTTGCAGGATGGCGTGTTCCGCCGGGTCGGTGACGAGCAGGAGGTAAAGGTCAACGTGCGCTTCATCTGCACCACCCAGAAGCAGCTGCTGGATCTGGTGCACGAGGGCAAGTTCCGGGAAGACCTCTACTATCGCCTCAACGTGCTGAGCCTGGCACTGCCGCCGCTGCGCGAGCGCAAGGCGGACATCATGGCGCTGGCCCAGCAGTTCGTCTCCCGCTTTGCCAGCGAATTGCAGCGTCCGCGCCCGCGCTTTACCCGCAACATGGCCGAATACCTGACCGCCTACCGCTGGCCGGGCAACGTGCGCCAGCTGCGCAACTGCCTCTACCGCGCCATGACCTTGCTGGAAGGGGACGAGATTGGCCCTGAGCACGTGGATCTGCCGGTGGCGGCCGACGCCATGCCGCTCATCGACGAGTGGTTCGAAGGGGGGCTGGACGAGGCGGTGAAACGCTTCGAGAGCCGGCTGCTGGAGCGGCTCTACCCGGCGTTTCCCTCCACCCGCCAGCTGGCCAAACGGCTGGGCGTGTCGCACACCGCCATCGCCAACAAGTTGCGGGAATACGGGATCAACAAGAAGTAACCCCATGAATGCACTTTATTGCAGGGCTCACGCACGGGTGGGCCCTCGTCATTATTGTGATGCCGGCCCGGTCAGCCCCTTGCTCTGTCGGCTGCGCCTTGTCATGCTGCTGACAAGTTCAATACTATTTCCATCCGGCTCACCCCTCGCGGGCAACCGCCCTTCATGGGTGCTGATGTGGGCTTAAGCGCAGGCACGATGCACTCTTTTTCACTGATCCGGATCCTGGCGTGGTTGGCGCCGCTGGTTTGCACGCTGGCCCTCTCCACCGAGCCGCCCCCCCTGACCTCGGCCGAGCTGCGAGCCGAGCAGGTGCGCCAGACCGTGCTCGACATTCTCAGCTACACCCGCTGGCCGACCGAGCCGAGCGAACTGCGCCTGTGCGTGGCGGCGCCGACGGAGTATGCCACCGCGCTCTTCTCCATCAAGCAGCAGGCCAACGGCCGGCCGGTCAGCGTCCATCGCTACGACGTCGATGACAAGGCGATCGGCCCCCAGTGTGACGTGCTCTATCTGGGGGTGTTGTCCCCCGAGCGACGGCTGCCGCTGTTCGAGCGGCTGCGCGGTTACCCCATTCTCAGCATCAGCGAACACAGCACCGAGTGCGTGGCCGACTCCGTCTTCTGCCAGCAGATCGGCAAGGAGCGGATCCGTTTTCGGGTCAATCTGGATGCCCTGGCCAGGAGCGGGGTGCGGGTGCATCCCGCCGTGCTCAAGCTGGCCAAGGCCGATGAGGGGGGCTCATGATCGGTTTGTTCCGCCCCCCCAACCAGCGCCTCACCTTGCGACAGAGTCTGGGACGCACCCACCTGGTGACGTCCCTGACGGCGGTCTGCATGGCCGGTGTGCTGCTGACCGGCATCGCCCTGCTGGCGCTGCGGCTCTATGCGGATCACAACCTGGAGTTGGTGGCGCGGGCCATCAGCTACACCAGCGAAGCGGCCGTGGTGTTCCACGACGAAGAGGCGGCCCGCGAGGCGCTGCAGGCCATCACCACCCACGAGGATGTGGCGCGGGCCAGCATCTATCTGCCGAGCGGCCAATTGCTGGCCAGCTGGAACCGGGCCATGAGCACCCCCTGGTCCGGTCTTGAGCAGTATCTGGCGCGGCTCATCCTGCCGGGGCCGGTGGATCAGCCCATGTTGCGGGGCGGGGTGGAGATCGCCCGCATTCATCTGGTGGGGCACGGCCAATACCTGCTGCTGTTCCTGTTGCAAACCCTGCTGGCGATGCTGCTCTGCCTGGTGCTCAGCACCCTGGGGGCGCTTTACGTGGCGCGCCGGATGCAAAACTCCCTCACCGTGCCGCTCAAGGATCTGGCCCAGGTGGCCCACAGCGTCAGCCGCCAGCGGATCCTCGCCATGCGGGTGCCGGAGGCCAACATTGCCGAGCTGCACGCGCTCGGCCAGGATTTCAACTCCCTGCTCGACGAACTGGAAGCCTGGCAGGCTCACCAGCGGCGGGAGAATGCCAGCCTGCTGCACCAGGCCACCCATGACGCCTTGACCGGCTTGCCCAATCGTGCTCTGTTTGAGGCTCGTCTGGATCAGGCGGTGACCACCGGCCGGCTGCATGATGAGCGCTTTGCACTGCTCTACCTCGATTGTGATCGCTTCAAGCAGATTAACGACACCCTGGGCCATGCCGCCGGGGATGACGTGCTGATCGCCCTGGCCAGACGGGTACAACATCAGCTGCGGCCGATGGATCTGGTATGCCGTCTGGGGGGGGACGAGTTTGCCATCCTGCTGACCCCCTTGTCCCAGGTGGGCGAGGCGGAAGATGTGGTTGCCCGCATCCAGCAGGCCATGGCAGACCCCGTGGTACTGGGGGATGGCAGCCAGCTGGTGGCTGCCGTCAGCATCGGGATCGCGCTGTATCCGGATCAGGGGCTGACCGCCGCCGATCTGCTGCAGCAGGCGGACCATGCCATGTACCAAGCCAAACGGCTGCGTCGGGAGCTTGCGCTCCATGACCAGCTGGAATTCGATGTCTCTGCTGAGGAAAAATAACAATGAAGATCCATGTCCTGATGAAAACCGGCTTGATCGGCCTGCTGTTGAGCGTGCTGGCGGGGTGCCAAAGCGCCCCCCACGGCCTGACCGCAGCGCAGATCGCCGTACTCAAGGAGCAAGGCTTTCGCCTGACCGATGAGGGTTGGACTCTGGACTTCTCCAACCGTGTGCTGTTTGCCAACAACGCCGGTGCCCTGACCCCCAAGACCCGTGTGGTGGTGGAAAAACTGGGCAAGACCCTGCAGGAGGTTGGCTTGAACCGGGCGCGGATCGATGGTCATACCGACTCCAACGGGGCGGCGGACTATAACGATCAGCTCTCGTACAAGCGGGCGCAGTCGGTGGCCGACGTGCTGGTTTCGGTCGGTATGCCGCAGGCCAACCTGGACATCCGGGGCCGTGGTGAACGCGATCCGATCGCCGACAACAAGACGGCTGCCGGTCGGGCCGAGAACCGCCGCGTGGCGATTGTCATCAGCAATGAATGACGTGGTTGTGTAGATAAAAAAAGAGCGCCTGATGGCGCTCTTTTTTGTGGCTCGCAGTTATTCCTGCTTGAGCTTTTCGCGGTCGTGGTGACTGCGCAGGCGGATGTTGATCATCTCCACCGTCAGCGAGAAGGCCATAGCGAAGTAGATGTAGCCCTTCGGAATGTGCAGATCCATCCCCTCGGCCATCAGCGCGAAACCGACCAGGGTGAGGAAGGAGAGGGCCAGCATCTTGATGGTGGGGTGATTGTCGACGAAATCGCCGATGGCCTTGGCGGCGAACATCATGATGAAGACGGCGATCATGATGGCCAGCACCATGACCGGCACGTGATCCGCCATGCCCACGGCGGTGATGACCGAATCCAGGCTGAAGACGATGTCGAGAATGGCGATCTGGATCAGGGTGCTGATGAAGCCGGACGCGGCGGCGCTCACGCTCTCAGGCTCGGCGGCGCCCTCCAGGGTGGCATGGATCTCGTGGGCACTCTTGCCGATGAGGAACAGACCCCCCAGCAGCAGGATGAGATCGCGGCCCGAGATGGCCTCGCCCAGCACGGTGAACAGCGGCTCGGTGAGACGCATCACCCAGGCCAGGGAGAGCAGCAACAGGATGCGGGTACCCATGGCGAGACCCAGCCCCAGGATCCGCGCCTTCTGGCGCTGTGCCTCCGGCAGGCGACCGACCAGGATGGAGATAAAGATGATATTGTCGATGCCCAGTACGATCTCGAGCAGGGTCAGGGTGGCGAGCGCGACCCAGGCGGAGGGGTCTGCAATCCATTCCAGCATGATTGAACCTTGGTTGAACTTTGATTGAGGGTTGAAGCCGCGCATTCTAACAGGGGGTTATGGCTTGTCCCAGTGGCAGGAAAAGATAAAAATGGCGGCCATCCAACGGGAGGGACATATGTTTCGTTTAGGACTCATCATCAATCCGGTCGCCGGCATCGGCGGCGCGGTCGGTCTCAAGGGCAGTGACGGCATGGTGGCCGAGGCGCTGGCCCGTGGCGCCGTCCCCAAGGCCCGCGAGCGGACCCGCCAGGCGCTGCTGCCGCTGTGTGAACTGGCGGACCGCTTCGAGCTGCTGACGGTGGCGGGCGAGATGGGGGCCGAGCTTGCCGGCGAGCTCGGTCTGCCCTGCCGCATCGTCCATCAGCCCGCGGCAGCAGCCACCACGGCGGCCGATACCCGTATCGCCGCCGAACGGATGCGCGAGGCGGGCATCGATCTGCTGCTGTTTGCCGGCGGTGACGGCACCGCGCGGGACATCTGCGCGGCGGTAGGGGAGGCGTGCCACGTGCTCGGCATTCCGGCCGGCTGCAAGATCCACTCCGGGGTCTATGGGGTGACGCCCGCCGCCAGCGGCCGGGTGGCGGCCAGGATGATCGCCGGCGAGCTGCTGAGTCTGGTGGATGCCGAGGTGATGGACATCGACGAGGAGGCGTTTCGCGCCGGCAAGGTGCGCGCCCGCCACTACGGCCAGCTGCAGGTGCCCGGCGATTTGCGCTATGTGCAGGCGGTCAAGCAGGGGGGGCGCGAGTCTGAAGAGCTGGTGCTGGCGGACATCGCCGCCGGCGTGGTCGAGCAGATGGAGCCCGATACCCTCTATCTGATGGGCTCCGGCAGCACGGTGGCGGCCTGCATGGCGGAGCTCGGCCTCGAAAATACCCTGCTCGGTGTGGATCTGGTGGAAAATGGCCGGCTTATCGGGCAGGATCTGTCCGCCGCCGAGATCCTGACCCGGATCCGGGGCCGTCGCTGCCGGCTGATCATTACCCTGATCGGCGGTCAGGGACATCTGTTCGGGCGCGGAAATCAGCAACTGAGTCCAGAGGTGTTGCGGGCCATCGGGCGGGACCAGATCCAGGTCCTGGCCACCAAAGCCAAGCTGGCGGCCCTTGCGGGCAGGCCCTTGCTGGTGGATACCGATGACCCGGCGCTGAACCGGTCGTTAAGTGGTTATCTGCGGATCACCACGGGATACAAGGATCAGGTCATCTACCCGGTGGCCAACCCGGAATAGGACATCAAGGATGCGGCTGGCCTGGCGCCAGAGAGCCGTGGTCAACCGGATCGCGGTTCCACTCCCCCGAATTATTTTGCCGGCAACCCCGGAAAATGAGGCTGCGTTAAATGACGATTCATGATTTTGAGCACAAGTTGTTGGGACTGATAGACGGCATGGTGGCCACGGCGACCGACGATGAGCTGTTTGCCGGGGGTTATCTGCGTGGCCACATCTCGCTGGCGGTGGCGCGGGCCGAGCTGGAAGGCAAGACCCTGGTGCGGGATGTAAAGAGTTATGTGCTGCGCAGCCTGAACGAGGCGATCCTGCAGGGGGAACTCTCCGAGCAGGACGAGAAGCTGGTGCAGGCAATGTGGATTCGTTTGCAACAACAAGCAGAAGCTTGATCGGTTACACAGTTCAAACAGAAGTTTGAGTTTATTCTTCCCTGAGGTTAGTGAAAGGTTAATAATAAGTTTCGCCTTTTGTTTCAGGGATTAAACTATGGCTTCCTCCTCGCGTATTGCCAATAAACTGCCGCTCGAAATGCTCTACCAATGGGAGCGGCAGTGTCCTGACCGAGTCTATCTGCGTCAAACCATCAACCGCGAATACCTGGACTTCACCTGGGGTGAGGTCGCTGACGAGGCCCGCCGCATGGTGACGGCATTGCGTCAGCTGGGGCTGGTGGCCGGTGACAAGGTGGCGCTGCTCTCCAAGAACTGCGCCCAGTGGTTCATCGCCGATCTCGCCATGCAGATGGGGCAGTATGTGAGTGTGCCCATCTACCCCACCGCCAACGTCGATACCATCGAATATGTGCTGCGTCACAGCGAGGCCAAGGCGATTTTCGTCGGCAAGCTCGATGACTGGAAGAGCCAGGAGGCGGGGGTACCCGCCGAATTGCTGCGCATAGCCTTTCCCTATGACACCATGCCGGCGGCCCATCAGTGGGACGATCTGCTGGAGCAACACGAACCCATCCCGGACAGCCCGGTGCAGGCTCCGGACTCCCTGCTGAGCCTGGTCTACACCTCCGGCAGTACCGGCAAGCCGAAAGGGTCCATGCTGAGCGTCGAGCGCTACGCCTGGTCGTGCGAGAAGCTGGTGGAGGCGGTCGGGCTGTGCGAGCAGGATCGCGGCTTCTCCTACCTGCCGTTGGCCCACATCACCGAGCGGGTCTATGTCTATGGCGGCAGTCTCTATGGCCGCGCCGAGATCGCTTTCCCCGAATCCCTCGATACCTTCATCGAGGACGTCAAGCGCTGCCGTCCCACCGTGTTCATCTCGGTGCCACGACTGTGGGCCATGTTCCGCATCAAGATCCACGAGAAGCTGCCCCAGAAAAAACTCGAGCTGCTGCTCAAGATCCCGTTCGTGTCGAGCCTCATCAAGCGCAAGCTGCAAAAGGGGCTGGGGCTGGATCAGGCGCGGGTGCTGGGCTGTGGCTCGGCGCCGGTGGCACCGGCCCTGCTCGAGTGGTATCACAGCATCGGCATCGAGATCACCGAGGCCTGGGGCATGACCGAGAACCACGCCTTCTCCACCCTCAACTACCCGTTTAGGGCCGACAAGATAGGCACGGTCGGCAAGGCGGGGCCGGGGGTCACCATCAAGATCTCCGACGAAGGGGAGATCCTCTGTCGCTGCGAGGGGATGATGCTGGGTTACTACAAGGATCCCGAGCACAGCCGTGAAGCCATCGACGAAGAGGGCTGGCTGCATACCGGCGACATGGGCAAGCTGGATCGGGAGGGCTATCTCACCATCACCGGCCGCATGAAGGACGTGTTCAAGACCGCCAAGGGCAAGTATGTGGCGCCAGTGCCTATCGAGGGGCTGCTCGGCCAGGAGCCTATCATCGAGCAACTGTGCGTGATTGGCTACGGCATGCCGCAGCCGGTGGCCCTGGTGCAGCTGGCGGAGAGCGCCATGAGGGGGGATCGCAATCAGGTCAATGCCCAGCTGGAGGCGGCCCGCAACCGGGTCAACGAGCAGCTGGAGTCCCATGCCAAAATCCGGGGCATCCTGGTGGTGAAGAGCCCCTGGAACATCGAGAACGGGGTGCTCACTCCGACCATGAAGATCCGCCGCCACCTGCTGGAGCAGAAGTATGCCGATCTCGGCGACGCCTGGTCCTCTTCCCAGAGCATCATCTGGGAGTCCTGACGGGGCCCGGCAGGCTTGCTGCTGAACACCATAAAACAACAAGGGGAGCCACTGGCTCCCCTTGTTGTTTCAGGCAACGGCAGGTCAGACCGCCTGATACTCCAGCTCGACCGAACCGAGCGCCTTGAGGGTGGCGCGGGCGGAGTCCTGCTGGCTGATCTGGCCATCCTTGCTCTCCAGCAGCACGGCGCGGCGGATGGTGGCGAGATCCTCGCCGCCCAGCACCGCGTGGGCACAGGCCATCTGCATTGGCGGCAGGCTGGGGTTGAAGGCGGCGTTTTCGGCGTAGCGACCGCAGAAGATGCGACCGTCGGCGAACTGCAGCGCCACCGCGGCATAGCCCTGGCTGTAGGGGGCGTAGCTCTGGCGGGCGGCGGCCAGTGCGGCCTGCCACAGCGGATCGTCGCTCTCAAGCGTGAGCTCGTCGTGGGCCTGCGGGCTCATCAGCGCGTCCGTGATGTCCAGATCCGCCGGGCCGAACGAGTGGGGCAGGAAGGATTGCAGCGCGCTCAAGTCATCCGGCAGGGAGATCTTGAGGGTCTTGGCGGTGCTCAGTTCGTTCATGAACTGGCGGCAGTGCCCGCAAGGGGTGTAGTTGACGGTGATTTCAGAGATGCCGGTCTCGCCGCCCAGCCAGGCGTTGGAGATAGCGGACTGCTCGGCATGGACCGAGTGGAACAGCCCTTGACCTGCAAACTCCATGTTGGCGCCGAAATACCAGTTGCCGCTCAGGCCGCAGGCGATGGCACCGACGAAGAACTTGGAGATGGGGGCCACCGAGCAGGCGGCAGCCAGCGGCAGCAGGGCCAGGCGCAGGGCGCGATCGTCAAGACCGGTGGCGGCCTTCAGCGTGGCGATCTGATCCGGAGTGAAGCGAGCCTGGAAATCATCGCCCAGCATGGGCAGCAGCGCTGCCTTGAGCGGGGCGGACAGGGTATCGAGTGGCTTGGCAAAACGGGGATGCATAGTGTGTCCTCAAAGGCCAATTGGGGGGCCATTGTAGGGAGCAAGCTCGGCTAAATGTGTGAGCATGCTCACGCCCTGACGGGCAAACGGAGGGGGATGGTAATGGAAACGTTTGTCTTGTGCAAATTGTGCGGCAGGTCGCACATCGGCGGGCCCGCAGGCCCGCCATCGCGGAAAAGGGTGCTCTTCAGCTCAACCAGTGGTAAATGGCAAACAGCAGGGGGGCGACGGCGGCGGTGAGGATGCCGCACACCACCATGGCCAGTGAGGCAAAAGCCCCCTGGGTGATGCCCTGCTCGGCGGAGGTGGCGGTGCCGATGGCGTGGGCGCAGGCCCCCATGGCCAGCCCCTGGGCTTCGGGGTCGGTGACCCGCATCAGTTTGAGCAGGGGGAAGCCGATCAGGGCGCCGACGATCCCGACGACCACCACCACGGCGGCAGCGATGGCGGGAATGCCGCCCAGGGACTGGCTGACGCTCATGGCGAGCGGCGTGGTGATGGATTTGGTGGCGAGGGAGGCCAGCAATGCCGGATCGGCGCCCATAAAATGACCGATCAGCAAGGTAGTGCAGACCGAGATCAAGACCGAGCTCAGGGTACAGATTAGGATGGGCTTGAGCCTGGCCTGGATCTGGCGGGCCTGCTGATAAAGGGGCAGTGCCAGCGCCACCACCGCCGGCTCCAGCAGCGCCGTGATGGGGCGGGTGCCGCTCTCGTACTGTTCCAGCGGCAGATCGAACCAGAGCAGCAGGCCGATGATGACGGCGGTGGGCACCAGCACCGGGTTGATGATGGGCCAGGGCAGCTTGCGATAGAGGGCCCGGGTGGCGAAGTAGAGCGCCAGGGTCAAGGGAATGGCCAGCCAGAAGATCATTTGTTCATCCTCTGGTAGAGGCGGCCGACGGTGCCGAGGATCAGCACGATCCCGAGCACGATGCAGAGCATGATGAGGCCGAAGGATTGGCGCAGCGGCTCCAGCCAGGCCACCAGCCCGACCGCCACCGGCACGAACAAGACCCCCATGTGGCGCAGCAGCAGGCCGGCGCCGAGTTCTACCCAATGCAGTTTCACCAGTTGCAGGGAGAGCAGCACGAACAGCAGCAGCATGCCGATGATGCTGCCGGGGAAGGCAAACGGCAGGATGGCTGCCAGGGTTTTGCCCGCCAGCAGGCAGGCGACGATGACCAGAAAGTCACGAAGGTACAGCAAGGCACGTTGCGCGATCACAGGAGCCCCATCTTGGTAACGGTGAAGTAAGGAATACGCCAGTCTACCAGAGAGGCAGGGTCGCGGCATTAAAACAATAACAGCTGAAATCAGTTCGTTTGAGGCTGATTTAATTGAAGATTTTCAGATAGAACCCTTTTCGAACCACAAGGAGTCGCCATGACATCTCTCTTGTCCCGCCTGCGCCAGCTGGCGGACGACCACCATCTGCCCCCTTCGTTGCTGCAAACCCGCCAGTGGGAGGGGCCCCTGTGCCGGGTGCGGCTCGACAACACAGGCCGCAGCGAGGCCCGGGTCGGGTACTGGACGCTGTTTGACGGCAAGCTCGGCCTCTCGCCCGCGTGCGCCATCTACGGCGAAGGCTTCCAGATGCTGGCCCAGACCATGGGCAGCTGGCAAGCGCCGCAGCCGGTCGGCCGTTGCCCCGATGCCGGTGTCTATCGGATCACCGATGATCAGGGTTATCACACGGTGCACAACCTGCTGCTGGTGGAGCATGACAAGGGCTGGCTGCTGCTCGCCTTTGCCAGTTGTCAGCGCTTTGGCGGGGAGTTTCGGCTCTACCCCGATGGCCGGCTGCAGATCCTGATGAACGGTGAGGGGCGTGCACTCCCTGCCGGCCAGCATTGGCAGAGCGAGGCGCTGCTCTGCCTCGAAGGGAAAGATCGGGAGGCGCTGCTGGCCGAACTGGCGCAGCGGATCGAAGCCGAGCATGGCTCGCTGATCGGCCAGCTTGGTGAGCGCCCCAGCGGCTGGTGCTCATGGTATCACTACTACGCGGACGTGAGCGCCGCCGACATTCGCGAGAACCTGCAAGTGCGTGCCGAGCGCTTCCCGGTCCTGCGCTACGTGCAGATTGACGACGGCTATCAAGCCAAGATGGGTGACTGGCTCACCCCGTCGGCCAAGTTCGAGCAGGGGGTGGCGTCCCTGGCCGCCGAGATCAAAGGCGCCGGTTGCGAGCCTGCGCTCTGGGTGGCCCCCTTTATCGCCGAGCCCGGCTCCCAGGTGTTTCAGGAGCACCCCGACTGGTTCGTGAAGGGGGATGACGGGCTGCCGCTGCCCGCCGAGCGGGTGACCTACGGCGGCTGGCGCTGCACCCCCTGGTATGTGCTGGATGGCACCCACCCCGAGGTGCAGGCTCACCTCGAGCGGGTGTTTCGTACCCTGCGCGAGCAGTGGGGCATCCACTATTTCAAGCTCGACGCCAACTTCTGGGGAGCCATCCACGGCGGTCGCTTCCACGACCCGGCCGCCACCCGGGTCGA
This sequence comes from Aeromonas sp. QDB34, assembly GCF_027705405.1. Classification (NCBI taxonomy): domain Bacteria; kingdom Pseudomonadati; phylum Pseudomonadota; class Gammaproteobacteria; order Aeromonadales; family Aeromonadaceae; genus Aeromonas; species Aeromonas sp. QDB34. The sequence goes on from NZ_JAPDBT010000001.1 coordinate 208,915, forward strand.
GGCCTACCGACGCGGCATGGCCGCCATCCTGCGCGGGGCGGGCGAGGGGGCCTTCCTGCTCGGCTGCAACGCCCCCATCTGGCCAAGCCTTGGGCTGGTGCACGGCATGCGGGTGAGCGATGACGTGGAGCGCAACGGTCATCGTTATCGCCAGATCGCTCGCGAGGCGTTCTGCCGCGCCTGGCAGAACGACCGACTGTGGGCCCTCGACCCTGACTGCATCTGCCTGCGGGATCTGCCGAGCCAGCAGGCGAGCCCTGCCGAGTACCGTTTCCATCTGGCGGCGCTGGTGGCAAGCGGCGGCATGATGCTGGCGGGGGACAGGCTGCAGGATCTCGACGAGGTGCAGGCGGCGCAACTGCGCAAGCTGCTCGAGCTTTGCGCGGCGCGCGCCCCTGGCGCCCGTTTCGAGTCGATGGACTTTGCCTGCGGCGAGGTGAGCCTGCCCGGGGGCGGCACCCTGCTCTGCCTCTTCAACTGGGAGGCGCAGCCTCAGGAGTTCCTGTTGCCGGCAGGCGGCGAAGATTTCTGGGATGAGGGGGCCGTCGGTACCGCGCTCACCCTGCAGGGGGGCGAGGGGCGGGTGATCCGCTACCGCTGAGCGGGCTGGCAATCATGATTCAGGCTCCCGCGGGAGCCTGAATGTATTGCGAAAGGCGCTGCTATGCCGGGGTCAGTAACGCCACTCGAAGCCGATGGCGTAATTGGCGGCGCCATAGCCCGGGATCTCGTTGCTGGAGAGCAGGGCCTTGAAGGTGAGCTGCGCAGTGAGCGGAATGCCGAGTCCCATGCCGAGGGCTACCTCGTCGTTGGTGTTGCCCATCATGTCGGCCCGGATCATCCGATAGAGCGACATGTCCTGGCTCATGTGCACATAGCTCTGGGAGGCACGGTTGTAGAGCTGGCCGAACACTTCCAGCTGGAAACCGGCCTGGGGGGTGATGGCCAGCGGCACGCCGACGAAGTTGTAGAGATCGGAGCGATTGAAATAGCTGTTGGTGATCTGGGGGGTAAAGTCGGTCTGCTGATAGAGGCGGCTGAAGTTGCTCTCGATCAGCTGATAGGTCTGCTGCGGCAACTGCAACAGGTAGTCGGGGACATCAAAACGCACACCCGCCATGCTGGCCGATGGCAGCAGGGCGCAGATGAGCAAACCAAAACCGGATAATCCTGAACGCATCGGATGCGGCATCCCCAAGGGTCGATAGGCCAACCGGCCGTTAGTGCAATGTTAGCGCACAAATAATTGAAACATCAGGAGTCTTTGCTCCCCCTTCCCATTATGTCGCGGGGCGGGGGAGCGTACAGTCATTTAACCGTGAGGCGGGTCACATCTCACAGATTTTCGAGGTAGTGATAGAGGCTCTTGAGGATGGCAAAGTTCCGTTCGTTACCCTGATTCTGCTCGGCCAGTTCCTCGAGGCGCGGTACATAGTCGGGCAGACGGCGGCTGAAGTAGTCGCTGCAGTGCAGCCGCCAGCGCTTTTGCTCCGCTTCGCTCAAGGTGTGTGGCCAGTTGCGGGCACGGTAGCGGAACAGCATCTCCGGCAGCCGTGAGTCGGTGAAGGCAAACTCCCGCTCGCCCAGCAGATCCGCCGGGGTGGCGCGCACCAGATCCATGGTGGACTTGTCGCCGTGACCGAAGAAGCCGGCGTAGAGCTGGGTATCCGGGTCGCCGTCATTGTTGCCGGCAAACTCCTGATTGAACACTTCCACCAGTTTTTCCCGCACTTCGGGGTGGGCGCGCAGCAGATCCAGGCTCTTGCGGCACTGCTCCCGGTCGATGCCAAGCTGGTCGGCACGCTCCGCCGTCAGGGTGGCGGCCGGCGCCAGCACCGGGCACTTGTTGATGTGCACCAGCTTCACCGGAATACCGGCCAAATCCCCCAGCTCCTCTTTCTTGGTGTAGAGGCGCTCGCGTATCTCCTCGCTGGTGAGCTCGATGAGCGGGGTGGGGTCGCGGGTCAGATCCACCATGATCACCGCGTTCTGGTTGCTGGGGTGCCAGGCGAGCGGCGAGACCCAGCTTGCGCACCCCTGCCAGGGGGAGAACATGCCGGAGACATGCACCAGCGGCTTCATGGTCACCACGTCGATGAGGGCCTTCACCTTGTTCTTGTTGCGAAGGTCAAACAGGTAGCCAAACAGCTTGGGCTGGGCCTTTTTCACCAGCTTGGCCATCTCGATGGTGGCCAGCACGTCGGAGAGCGCATCGTGGGCGTTGGCGTGGGTCACGCCGTTGGCGACGGTGAGCTTCTCCAGCTTGAAGCTTGGCTTGCCCTCTTCGTCAAACGCCCACTCGATTCCCTCCGGGCGCAGGGCGTAGCAGGCCCGCAGCATGTCGAGAATGTCCCAGCGGGAGTTGCCATTCTGCCAGGCGTAGGCATAGGGGTCATAGAAGTTGCGATAGAGGGTGTAGCGGGTCACCTCGTCATCGAAGCGGATGCTGTTGTAGCCCAGCACGCAGGTGCCCGGAGTGGCGAACTGCTCGTGGATCTGACGGATGAAATCCGCCTCGCACAGCCCGTCCTTCATCGCCTTTTGCGGCGTGATGCCGGTGATCAGGCACGCCTCCGGCTCCGGCAGATAGTCAGCGGGCGGCTTGCAATAGATGACCAGCGGCTCGCCGATGAGGTTGAAATCCCCGTCGGTACGAATGCCGGCAAACTGCGCCGGTCTGTCCTTGGCCGGGCTGATGCCGAAGGTCTCGTAGTCGTGGAAGTAGAAGGTCGGCTCGCTGCCGGCGTGTGCTGTTTTGCTCATGTTGCTCGAGAGGGATATCCGATGACGGTGGCGCCTGGCGCCAGGGTGGGGGTGCCATGCACCTCGGTTGCCTGCATGGTAAACCATAGCGCAGGCAGAACGAAGGGCAGACCAGCCGGCTGCCGCTTTATTGGGCAGGCAGGCGCCAGTGGTAGGTGAAAAGAGGTTCGGGAGCGTAGATGAAAAGAGACAGCCCCGTTGACGGGGCTGTCCAGGTTTTCTGGTGGCGGGCTCAGTGACAGAGCTTGTAGTAGACCTCGTTCCACTGCAGGGTCTGCTTGATCTCGGGGATGCGGGTGTGCTGGTCAATCACCACGCACTCGATGCCCATGAGGTCGGCGAAGGTGCGCAGCTGCTCGATATCCACCGACTGGGTGAACACCGAGTGGTGGGCGGCCCCGGCCAGGATCCAGGCCTCGGCGCTGGTCTGCAGGTCCGGCATGGGCTGCCACAGGGCGCTGGCCACCGGCAGTTTCGGCATGGCCTCTGGCAGGTCCACCACGTCCAGCTGATTGACCACCAGCCGGAAGCGGTTGCCCAGATCGATCAGGCTCGCATTGACCGCCTTGCCGGCGGGGGCCGCGAACAGCAGGCGGGCCGGGTCGGCCTTCTTGCCTATCCCTAAGTGCTGGGCATCCAGCACGGGTTTATCAGCGGCGATGGAGGGGCAGACTTCCAGCATGTGGGCCCCCAGCACCAGGTTGTTGCCTGCCTCCAGGTGGTAGGTGTAGTCCTCCATGAAGGAGGTGCCGCCCGCAAGACCGGCCCCCATCACCTTGAGGGTGCGCAGCAGGGCGGCCGTCTTCCAGTCCCCTTCTGCCCCAAAACCGAAGCCTTGCTGCATCAGGCGCTGACAGGCGAGCCCCGGCAGCTGGTGCAGGCCGTGAAGGTCTTCAAAGGTGGTGGTGAAGGCGCCAAAGCCGCCGTCGGTGAGGAATTTCTTCATCCCCAGCTCCTGGCGCGCCGCCTCATACAGAGAAGCGCGAAGCTCCCCGCCTGCCTGCACCGCCTCGGTCAGGGTGTAGATCTCTTCGTATTCGGCTAGCAGCGCCTCTATGTCGCTTGCGGGCACGGCGTCGATCACCTTCACCAGGTCGCCGACCGGGTGGTAGTTCACCTGATAGCCGAACTGGATCTGGGCCTCAATCTTGTCGCCCTCGGTGACCGCCACGTTGCGCATGTTGTCACCAAAGCGGGCGATCTTCAGGTGGCGGCTGTCGTGAATGGCGGCGGCGACCCGCATCCAGTTGCCCAGCTTGCGGTGGGCCTCTTCATCCTGCCAGTGACCGACCACCACGGTGCGCGGCAGCCGCAGCCGGGCCCCCATGAAGCCGAACTCACGGCCGCCGTGGGCGGTCTGGTTCAGGTTCATGAAGTCCATGTCGATCTCGCTCCACGGCAGATGCCGGTTGAACTGGGTGTGGAATTGCAGCAGGGGCTTTTGCAACTGGCTCAGCGCCGGGATCCACATCTTGGCTGGAGAGAAGGTGTGCATCCACACCATGAGCCCGATGCAGCGCTGGTCGTGGTTGGCATCGCGGGCCACCGCGCTTATCTCGTCGAGGGTGGTGCCGGTGGGCTTGAGCACTATCTTGACCGGCAGGCCGGTGCGCTCGTTGAGCTGGCTGGTGATGGTGTGGGCGTGATCGGCCACCTGCTTCAGGGTGGCGGCGCCATACAGGTGCTGGCTGCCGACCAGGAACCACACTTCCAGCTGTTTCATCAATTCCATCTTGGTGTCCTCTGTTTATGCTTTTGTCTGGCCGTAATAGGCGTGTTTGCCATGTTTGCGCTGGTAGTGCTTCTCCAGCAGGTAATCGGGCAGGGGGCGGGCCGCGGGGTTGATCTGGCCGGTGAGCCAGGCCATGCGCGCCACCTCTTCCAGCACCACGGCATTGTGTACCGCGTCCTCGGCGCTCTTGCCCCAGCTGAAGGGGCCGTGGTTGGCCACCAGCACCCCCGGCATGGTGAGGATGGGGGTCTGCTTGAGGGTCTCGACGATGAGATGACCGGTCAGCCCCTCGTAATCCTCCTCCACTTCACCCGGGGTGAGCAGGCGTGAGCAGGGGATCTCGCCGTGGAAGTAGTCGGCCTGGGTGGTGCCGAAAATGGGGATGGGGCGCCCCGCCTGGGCCCAGGCGGTGGCGTGGGTAGAGTGGGTGTGCACCACGCCGCCAAGCTCCGGATAGGCGCGATAGAGCACCAGGTGGGTGGCGGTGTCGGAGGAGGGGCGCAAGGCGCCTTCCACCTGCTTGCCCGCCAGATCCAGCACCACCATGTCTTCGAGCAGCATCCGCTCGTAACTGACGCCGCTCGGCTTTATCACCACCAGGTTGCGCTCTCTGTCGATGCCGCTGACGTTGCCCCAGGTGAAGGTCACCAGCTCGTGGCGCGGCAGATCCAGGTTGGCGACGAGCACCTGCTCCTTGAGCATCTTGAGGTTCATGCCGGTACTCCCCGGTTGTAGAGCGGCTCGGCGGCAGCACCCCAGGCGAGGTAGCGCTGGTAAAGGCGCTCGTATTCGGCGACCCGCTCAGGGTCAGGCTGGTGGGTGCGCTCCACGGCGCTCGCCATGTGGTGCTGGGCCTTGGCCACATCGGCGTGGATGCCAGCCGCCACGGCGGCAAAGATGGCCGCCCCCAGGGCGCAGCACTGATCCGAGGCCACCACCTGGATGGGCCTGTTCATCACGTCGGCGCAGGTCTGCATCACGGTGGCCGACTTGCGGGCGATGCCGCCAAGGGCGATCACCTGTTCCACCGGCACCTGCTGACTGGTCATGCACTCCATGATGCTGCGAGCCCCGAAGGCGGTGGAGGCCACCAGGGCACCGAACAGATCGGGCGCATCGGTGCCGAGGTTGAGCCCGGTGACGGTGCCCTGCAGGCGCTGGTTGGCGTAGGGGGTGCGGCGACCGTTGAACCAGTCGAGCACCACCGGCAGGTGGGCCAGATCGCGCTGCTGCTCCCAGGCGGCGGCGAGGCTTGGCAGCAGCTCCCGCTTGTGGGCCTCGATGGCGGTGCGCAGCTCCGGATACTGGGCGGCGAGGCTCTCCAGCGGCCAGCCGAGCTGGCGCTGATACCAAGCATAGATGTCGCCAAACGCCGATTGTCCCGCCTCCAGCCCCACCATGCCCGGCACCACGCTGCCGTCCACCTGGCCGCAGATCCCGGCAATGGCGCGATCACCGATGGTGGCTTCGTCGGCGATCAGGATGTCGCAGGTGGAGGTGCCTATCACCTTGACCAGCGCATTGTTGCCGGCCCCGGCCCCCACCGCCCCCATGTGGCAGTCAAAGGCGCCGCCGGCGATCACCACTTCACAGGAGAGATGCAGCCGCTCCGCCCACTCCGGGGTCAGGGTACCGACCGGCAGATCGGCGGTCCAGCTGTCGGTAAAGAGGGGGTAGTCGAGATCCTCGGTCAACAGCGGATCCAGTGCGTTGAGAAACTCGGCGGGGGGCAGGCCGCCCCAGATCGGGTGCCAGAGGGACTTGTGGCCGGCGGAGCAGCGCCCGCGCCGGATGTCGGCCGGGGCCTGGGTACCGCTCAGGATGGCGGGAACCCAGTCGCACAGCTCGATCCAGTTGCAGGCGGCGGCGCGCACCGCTGCGTCAGCGCGGGAGACGTGCAGGATCTTGGCCCAGAACCACTCGGAGGAGTAGACCCCGCCGATGTAGCGGCTGTAGTCGGGGAACTGGCCGCAGTGGCACAGGGCGGTGATGGCCTCGGCCTCCTCGATGGCGGTGTGATCCTTCCACAGCACGAACATGGCGTTGGGGTTGTCGGCAAACTCCGGACGCAGGGCCAGCACACGGCCTTCCTCGTCGATGGGGGCTGGCGTCGAGCCGGTGCTGTCCACCCCGATGCCGCGCACGGCAGCGCGCTGACTCGGGGTGAGCTGGCTCACCACCGCCACCACCGCCTGCTCCATGGATTCCAGATAGTCGAGGGGGTGGTGGCGGAACTGGTTGGTGACCGGCTGACAGTAACGACCGACCTGCCAGCGCGGGTAATAGACGACCTGGGTTGCCAGCTCGGCGCCGTCGTGGCAGCGCACGGCGAGTGCTCTGACCGAATCGCTGCCGAAATCGAGTCCGATGGTGATCTGCTCGGACCTGGGGTGCTCAGACATAAGTGCTCCTGACCATCAATGAGGGGTGACTGGTGAGGAACCATAGGAGATGGACCGGATGGGCGGTTAGCCATTGGCTGCTGGAAATATGGATTTAAACGCTATGCCGGCAAGAGGGTGACGGCCATCGAAGATCGGCTATGTGATTATTTTGCTGAAAACATAGACAAAACGGCTGCAATTTCATGGCGTGATCCTGCTCTCCATTTTTCCATGTGAAAACGATTACAACTTGGTTCGCTCAACTAGCAACAACAATAACGTCCTGTTTAAGCATGTTTTTATATGGCTGTGACTTGATTGACTCAAGGAGCAGCACTGCGTGGATACATGGATTGATAGAACACCTGGAGACACTCGCATGAACAAAATCGTTAACAGCATGATCGCAATGGGGTTTGCCCTTGGTATGGCAAATTCTGCTTTCTCAGCCGAGGCACTGAAGCTGGGCTACCTGGTCAAGCAACCGGAGGAGCCCTGGTTCCAGACCGAATGGAACTTCGCCGACAAGGCGGGCAAGGATCTCGGTTTCGAGGTGATCAAGATCGCCGTCCCCGATGGCGAGAAGACCCTCAATGCCATCGACAGCCTGGCAGCCAACGGCGCCAAGGGCTTCGTCATCTGCACCCCGGATCCCAAGCTCGGGGCAGCCATCATGGCCAAGGCCAACAGCATGGATCTGAAGGTCATCACGGTGGACGACCAGTTCGTCAACGCCAAGGGCCAGCCCATGGAGCAGGTGCCTCTGGTGATGATGGCAGCCACCAAGATTGGTGAACGCCAGGGCCAGGAGCTCTACAAGGAGATGCAAAAGCGTCAGTGGGACGTGAAGGCGACAGGGGTGCTCGCTATCACCGCCGACGAGCTCGACACCGCCCGCCGCCGGGTCGAAGGCTCTCTGAGCGCACTCAAGGCCGCCGGTTTCCCCGAGGGGCAGATCTACCGCTCACCCACCAAGGCCAACGACATTCCGGGGGCGCTGGATGCCGCCAACTCCATGCTGGTGCAGCACCCCGAGGTGAAGAACTGGCTCATCGTCGGCATGAATGACAACACGGTGCTCGGCGGCGTGCGCGCCACCGAAGGGCAGGGCTTCAAGGCCGAGAACGTCATCGGCATCGGCATCAACGGGGTGGATGCGGTGAACGAGCTATCCAAGTCCAGCGCCACTGGCTTCCTCGGCTCTTTGCTGCCAAGCCCGGACGTGCATGGCTACAAGAGCATCCAGATGCTCCATGACTGGGTGGTCAACGGCGCAGAACCGGCCAAGTTCACCGAGGTGACCGACGTGGTGCTCATCACCCGCGACAACTTCAAGGTCGAGCTGCAGAAGAAAGGTCTGTGATTGACGCCATCTAAACCCTGATACCGAGACCGGCATGGCGAAGTGCGCCATGCCGGTCGGCTGGAGTGAAACATGAATCAGTCAGTTCCTTATCTGGAGTTTTGCGGCATCAGCAAGGAGTTTCCCGGCGTCAAGGCGCTGAAGAACGTCTCCTTCTGCTGCCAGCAGGGCACGGTGCACGCGCTGATGGGGGAAAACGGCGCGGGCAAGTCCACCCTGCTCAAGATCCTGAGCGGTTTTCAATCGCCCACCACCGGGGTGGTGAAGCTGGCCGGTCAGGAGCGGGTCTTTCAGAGCACGGTCGATGCGCTGGAGAGCGGGATCGCCATCATCTATCAGGAGTTGCACCTGGTGCCCGAGATGACGGTGGCCGAGAACATCTACCTCGGCCAGCTGCCGACCCGGCGCGGGGTCATCGATCGGGAGAAGCTCTATCAGGATGCGGCCAGGCAGCTGGCGCGCCTCGGCATGGACGTCTCCCCCGAGACGCCGCTCAAGTACCTGTTGCTCGGGCAGTGGCAGATGGTGGAGATCGCCAAGGCACTGACCCGGGATGCCAGCGTCATCGCCTTCGACGAGCCGACCAGCAGCCTGTCGTCGCGCGAGATCGAGCAGCTGTTTCGGGTCATCCGTCAGCTGCGTGACGAGGGCAAGGTCATTCTCTACGTCTCCCACCGGATGGACGAGATCTTCGCCCTGTGCGACGCCATCACGGTGTTCAAGGATGGCCAGTTCGTGCGCACCTTCGCCTCCATGGCCGAGGTGGACCGGGATCTGCTGGTCAAGACCATGGTGGGGCGCGAGCTGACCGACATCTATGGCTACAGCCCAAGGCCGCTCGGCGAGGCGGGCCTCAAGGTGGCGAATCTGATGGGGCCTGGGCTCAAGGCGCCGGTATCGTTCGAGGTCAAACGCGGGGAGATCCTCGGCATCTTTGGGCTGGTGGGGGCCGGGCGCAGCGAGCTGATGAAGCTCATCTTTGGCGCCGACAAGATGCACAGCGGCGAGATAGCGGTGTTCGGCAAGCCGGTGGTCATCGGCAGCCCCATCGACGCCATTCGCAGCGGCATCATGCTCTGCACCGAAGACAGGAAGGCGCTCGGCATCATCCCCATTCACTCGGTGCAGGAGAACATCAACATCAGTGCCCGCCGTCACCACGCGTGGGGGGGCTTCTGGATCAACCAGCAGTGGGAAGACGAGAATGCCAGGCTGCGGATCCGCGACATGCGGGTCAAGACCCCATCTCCCCAGCAGGCCATCATGAACCTCTCCGGCGGCAACCAGCAGAAGGCCATTCTGGGGCGCTGGCTCTCCGAGGACATGAAAGTCATCTTGCTCGACGAGCCGACCCGCGGCATCGACGTCGGGGCAAAGAACGAGATTTACAACGTGATTTACGATCTGGCCAAGGTGGGCATCGCCGTGGTGGTGGTATCCAGCGAGCTGCCGGAAGTGCTGGGCATCGCGGACCGGATCATGGTCATGCGGGAGGGGGAGATCGCCGGCGAGCTTTCCCACGACGAGGCCAACGAGGTCAAGGCGCTCAATCTGGCCATGCCGGCCCGTTGATCTGCTGACCGCAACGAGATAGCACCCGGAATTTTCAGGAGAAATACCATGACAACTACTACCTCAGTCGGCCAGGCCGCCAGCACCGCGGCGGCCAGCGGCTCCCGCCTGCAACTGGCCCGCGTCTGGGATCAATACGGCATGCTGGTGATCTTCGCCATCCTGTTCCTGCTGGCCTGCGTGCTGGTACCCAACTTTGCCAGCCTGATCAACATGCGCGGGCTCGGGCTCGCCGTCTCCATGTCGGGCATGGTGGCCTGCGGCATGCTGTTCTGCCTCGCCTCCGGCGAGTTCGACATGTCGGTCGGTTCCGTGGTGGCCTGCTCCGGCGTCGCCTGCGCGGTGGGCATCAACGCCACCGAGAGCATCACGGTCGGTATCCTGGCCGGCATGTCGGTGGGAGTGCTGTTTGGCCTCATCAACGGCATAGTCGTGGCCAAATTCAAGATCAACGCCCTCATCACCACCCTCGCCACCATGCAGATGGCGCGCGGGGTGGGCTACATCATCTCCGACGGCAAGGCGGTGGGCATCGTCGAGGAGCGTTTCTTCGAGCTCGGCAACTCCGCCCTGCTCGGCATTCCGACCCCGGTCTGGCTGACCGCCGTCTGCTTCGTGCTGTTCGGCCTGCTGCTCAACAAGACCACCTTCGGCCGCAACACCCTGGCCATGGGGGGCAACGAGGAGGCGGCGCGCCTGGCCGGGGTCAACGTGGTGCGCACCAAGATCATCATCTTCACCATGACCGGGCTGATTGCCTCCATCGCCGGCATCATACTCGCTTCGCGCATGACCTCGGGCCAGCCGATGACCTCCATCGGCTTCGAGCTGGTGGTGATCTCCGCCTGCGTGCTGGGGGGAGTCTCCATGAAGGGGGGGATCGGCAAGATCTCCTACATCATCGCCGGGGTGCTGATCCTGGGGCTGATGGAGAACGCCATGAACCTGCTCAACATCTCCCCGTTTGCCCAGTACGTGGTGCGTGGCCTCATCCTGCTCGCCGCCGTGCTGTTCGACCGCTACAAGCAGGTACGCAAGGCGCGCATCTGATCCCTGTCCAACTGCAGGCCCGCGCGTTGCGGGCCTGCCTAGGGTTGCCCCGCGGCACACGACACATCCCGTTGTGAGCCAGTTCACCAATTTCACACGGCGCCACGCGCCGGATAGCGCGTTCCCAAGGTGAGTCTTTACAATGGCCCAAGCCGATTTTTTTACCCAAGCGCTGTTTTCCGCCATGTCCTCGATGCAAAAAGAGAAGCCGAAACAACTCAACCCTCTGCTGCCGGGCTATGCCTTCGACGTCTTCCTGGTCTCGGGCATGACCCCCATCGAGCAGGGGAGTGCGCTCGACTTCATCATCGACCGGCCCCAGGGGATGAAGGGCTTCATCGTCAATCTGACCATCAGGGGCAAGGGGCAGATCTTCCAGGGGGAGCAGGCCTTCACCGTGGAGCCCGGTGACCTGCTGTTGTTCCCGCCGGCGGCGGTGCACCATTACGGCCGGGCGCCGGATGCCCAGGCGTGGTACCACCGCTGGGTCTATTTCCGGCCGCGGGCCTACTGGGCCGACTGGCTCAAGTGGCCGCAGGTGACGGAGCGGGTGGGGCGATTGCAACTGGCGGACGCCGCCTTGCTCGCCGAGTTCGATGCCCTGTTCCTCGACATTGAAGAGACCCACCAGCAGCTGCGGCCCATGTCGGAGCAACTGGCCATGAACCTGCTGGAGCGGCTGCTCATTCGCTGCTACGAAGCCTCCTCCCTGGATGCCTATCCCGCCATCGACCACCGGGTTCACCAGGCGTGCCAGATCTTAAGCGAGTCGCTCTGCGCCGAGATCTCGGTGGAGGCGTTGGCGGAGCAGGTGTTCTTGTCCCCTTCGCGCCTCGCGCACCTGTTTCGCGAGCAGGTAGGGGTGAGCATAGTGCGCTGGCGCGAGGATCAGCGCATCATGCGGGCCAAGCTGCTGCTGCAGACCACGCCGCTATCGGTGGCCACCATCGGCCAGCAGGTGGGCTATGACGATCAGCTCTACTTCTCGCGGGTGTTCAGGAAACGGGTGGGGGTCAGTCCCACCGAATACCGCAAATGTGCCACCCCGCTGTGACCCCTCTTGCCTGAGGCCGCGGCCTATCCTGTCACTTCAGCGTCCACCCCATGATGGGGTGGCTGCCTGGGGCAGGGGGCCGCTGCTTTCTTCATCACTCCTCGTCGATGGCGGCGAAGCGCTCCACCAGATAGTCGATCAGGGCCCGCACTGAGGGGAGCAGGCCGCGCCGGGAGGGGAACACGGCGTGGATGAGTTCGGGCTTCGGCTCCCAGGCAGGCACTACCTTGACCAGGGTGGCGGCGGTCAGCTGCTCCTGCACCATCAACAGCGGCAACTGCACCACCCCGACCCCGGCCAGCGCCGCACTGCGCAGCGCCACCATGTCGGTGGTGACGAAGCGGGGCTGGTGGGTGAGGTCGGCATGCGCCCCCTGCGGTCCGAACAGCGACCAGAGGTAGTGCTGCCGCGGCGCCCCCAGCCCCATGCTGGGCCAGCCGTGCAGATCCGCCGGCGCGGTGGGCAAGCCCTGCTGTGTGACGAGTGCCGGGCTGGCCACCAGGCACTGGCGACGCTGCGCCAGTATCCGGATCACCAGCTCGCTGTCCTGCAGCGGCGGTGGCCTGACCCGGATGGCCACATCGACCCCTTCGGCGATGGGGTCGACCCGCCGATTGGTCCCCTCCAGCTCGACCCTGATCTGCGGGTGACGGGCCATGAAATCCGCCAGCATGGGGCCGACATGGGTGTGCAGCAGGGCGATGGGGCAGCTCATGCGGATCAGCCCGCAGGGCTCGGCCCGGGTGATCTCGATGGCGGCCTGCGCCGCCTCGGCCTCCACCAGCATCGCCTTGCAGTGCTCGTAATAGGTGCGGCCCAGCTCGGTCACCGCAAACTGGCGGGTCGAGCGCTGGAGCAGCCGCACGCCGAGCCGCTCTTCGAGCTGTGCTATCCGGCGGCTGAGGCGGGATTTGGGCATGCCGATGGCGCGGCCGGCGGGGGCAAAGCCACCGTGATCCACCACCAGGACGAAATAGTAGAGATCGTTCAGATCCTGCATAGGGTGCTCTCATCGTTCCAAAAATAGGACGCTGATGCCCAATTTAGCAGTCTACCCGCCTGTTCGTCTCGAAACTATGCTGTCTCCAGTGTTCAATTCCACCGGATATGTCAGGAGCGACAGATGAAAAAGATCCTCGGTGTTTACAGCGCACCCCGTCCTCACTGGGTAGGCGACGGCTTTCCCGTCCGCTCTCTCTTCTCCTACAGCAGCCACGGCAAGCAGCTGAGCCCCTTCCTGCTGCTCGACTATGCCGGCCCGGCCAACTTTACGCCGACCAGCCAGCCGCGCGGGGTGGGTGAACATCCCCATCGCGGTTTCGAGACGGTGACCATCGTCTACAAGGGCGAAGTGGCGCACCGGGATTCGACCGGTCGGGGCGGCGTGATAGGCCCGGGTGACGTGCAGTGGATGACCGCCGGCGCCGGTATCCTGCACGAGGAATTTCACGCCCCGGCCTTCAGTGAGTCGGGTGGTGAGCTGGAGATGGTGCAGTTGTGGGTGAATCTGCCGAGCCGGCACAAGATGACGCCGCCCGGCTACCAGCCCATCCTGGCGCGCGATATTCCGACCGTGGCACTGGCCAGCGACGCGGGGTCGGTGCGGGTCATCGCCGGCGAGTTTGAGGGGGTCCGTGGCCCGGCCCATACCTTCAGCCCGCTGCATGTCTGGGATCTGCGTCTGGTGCAGGGCAGCGTCAGCACACTCGAGTTGCCCGAAGGCTGGACCGGCGCGCTCATCGTGCTCAAGGGGACCGTGCAGGTCAACGGCAGTACCATCGCCCGGGAGGCGCAGATGGTGGTGCTGGACCGGGCAGGTCGGCAGGTCATGATCGAGGCAAACAGCGACGCCACTATGCTGCTGCTGAGCGGTGATCCCATCGAGGAGCCCATCGTGGGGCACGGCCCCTTCGTGATGAACAGCCATGAGGAGATAGTGCAGGCCATCGATGACTTCAACAGCGGCAGATTCGGCGTGATGCCGGAGTGATAAATGGACAAGGCCCTCGCATGAGGGCCTTGTTTTTATGAGGCTGCGGATCAGCGCTGACGGGCCTTGAACCTGGGGTTGCTCTTGCAGATCACGAACAGCTTGCCGCGGCGGCGGACAATCTGGCAATCGGGGTGGCGCGACTTGGCTGATTTGAGGGAGGAGAGGACTTTCATGACTGCGCTTTTCCTTTGTTGAAGAACTGACCGAAACGCTGGCCGAAGCGGGCGACCTGACCTTCCTTGCTGACCTGCTTCTGCTTGCCGGTATAGAAGGGGTGTGACGCACTGGAGACATCCAGCGTCACATAGGGGTAGGTGTTGCCGTCTTCCCACTGCTTGGTGCGATCGGTCTTGAGGGTAGAACCCACCAGAAAATAGGTGTTGGCGGTCAGGTCGTGGAACAGAACCTGACGGTACTCGGGGTGAATGTCGGGACGCATGATACTGGCCTTATAATTTGGTTGTTATAACATAACAAATAAATCATGCCTTTGTTGAGAATAGATATCAACAATTTTTTGTCTTGTGTGATGATGGGATGATATTGCCCAAGGGAGCTCTGCCTCTCCGGCAAGAGGGGTAGCCAGCCGGGTTTGGTGATGTCGCAGCAGGGTTGGCAACAAGAGGTTGATGACGCGCTTTACTTTTGATCTTTACTGTATAAAAATACAGTTATAAATCATGGAGAAGTATCCTATGCGTCTGGAAATCATCATCGACAAAAAACATCAGGTGCCCACCTCGACCATGGAGGCGCTGCGTCAGGAGCTGCTCAAGCAACTGGGCGAGAAATTCCCCGACCTGCATGTGCGGGTCGCCCCCGGCAGTGCCATGGCACTGACTGTCAGCCGCGCCAGCAAGGAGGACAAGGAGCTGGCAGAAGCCATGGTGCAGGAGGTGTGGGAGAATGCCGACAGCTGGATGCCGGAGAGTGTTGCCTCCTGAGCCCGGTGGCCGGGATTTTATCTAGCGCCTCTCTTGCCGAGCAAAAAACGCAGCCCAAGGCTGCGTTTTTTGTTGCTGGTGGGATGAGCTCCCGAGCTGATGGTGCGTCAGCACTCAACCTTTAATTCTCAACCGTCAAAGCCCTGCCCAGCGTTTGAGGCTGTTGACCTGCACCCGCTGATCGGCCTGGGCGATGTCGCCGCTGGCGCGCAGTGCCTTGAGGGCGACAGGCAGGGCGGCCCGCACTTCGCTGGCCGTCATGCCGGCCTGCAGGGCCGGGTGATAGGCGAGCTTGAGCAGCACGTAATCGAGCCCGGTCGGGAAGCTGTCGATGCTGTTGTCGTTGAAGATGGAGGGGAACACCTTGTCCGAATCGTTGGGCAACCCCATCACCTGGGTGAGCTCCTCCACCACGCAGTCGAGAAAGCGCCCCTTGGCCCGGCTGTAATCCACCGGAATGATGATGGTGGCGCGGGCCATCTCGCGGCGGGTATTGGTGGTGAAGTTGGCCATGCAGAGCCCCTCCTTGAGCGCCGTCTTGACGGAGGCATCCTGCCCCATGGTGCGCTTGGCCCAGTTCGCCATCTTGGCGCGTTCTGTCATGATCAGGGTGATGTTGGGTCGCTCGCTGACCAGGGTGATGGGACGGCCTATGATGCCGGCCAGATGCTGGCTCTGTACTTTGACCACCTCGCTTTGCAGCGCCTTATCGCCAAATTCGTTGACCAGCTTGAGCCGGATGGGCTGTTCCCAGCGGGAGAAGTGCACGTTCTGTTCGTGGCCGTACTCCCGCTTCATGGCGACCTCGAAGAAACTCTCGGTGAGATAGGCATCGCTCTGCCAACGCTCGGCGGCTTGCAGCCAGGGGCTCAGCAACAGGAGTGCCACCAGCCAGCGGCCGAGCGGCCGGCGCCGGCCTGAGTGGCGCACGGCAAGGTAACGGCGCAATGAAGTCATGTCTCCTCCTTGAAACAGTCGGGATCAGCGCGTGGCCCGTTCGAGATCGCGCCAGGTGAGCCAGAGCCGCAGATCAAACTCCAGTTGATGATAGTCCGGCTCCATATGCTGACAGAGCTGATAAAAGCCCTTGTTGTGATCCTTCTCCTTCAGGTGGGCCAGCTCGTGCACCACGATCATCTTCAGGAAGGCCGGGTGGGCCTCCTTGAACAGGGCGGCGATGCGGATCTCGTTCTTGGCCTTGAGCTTGTTGCCCTGCACCCGGCTCACATAGGTGTGCAGGCCGAGGGCATCCTTGATCACGTTGATCTTGCCATCGAAGATCACCTTGGAAAGGGGCGCCGAGCTTTTCAGGTAGCGGTTCTTCAGCTCCATGGTGTAGGCGAGCAGCGCCTTGTCACTCTGGATGAGGTGGGTCTCTGGATAACGCTTGGCCAGCACGTCCCCCAGCTTGCCCGCCGCGATCAGCTGTTGCACCTGGGCCTTGAGGGGCTCGGGGTAGCCACCGAGGTAAGTCAGTTCCGCCATGTCTGCATTACTCGTCATATCAAAAGAGCGCCATTGTAGTCAGCGCGTCGCCGCTTGCCTACCGTTTCGGGCCTTGCCTGCGTTGGCGCAATGAAAAGGGCCGTCATCACGGGATGACGGCCCTGTTCGGTCAAGGGGGGCTCAACGCCTGCGATAGAGGCCCGGATCCACCTCTTCATACTGGCTCACCAGATATTGGTAGAAGGCGAGACTGGAGGGGGAGCTCGGCTTTTTGAGCTCATCGGCCACCCGATCCGGCTTGGCGATGATGAACTTGGGACTCTGGCGCTTGAGGTCGGCCAGCACCCGTTCACGCACGTCGTAGGGTGGGTTGACGTTGGCAAAGAACAGGTAGGCGGAGGCCGGCTGGCGATCGGTCCAGAGGTAATATTGCGGCTGGATGCCATCCACCCAGATCTTGTCGGTGGGGCTGGTTTCGGCCTTGATCCGATCGACTCGTACCTGGGCCGGCGGGTTGAACGGCGTGCCCTTCAGGGTGCCTTCCCAGGCATTGTTGAGCAGCAGGGCCAACATGGCGAGCGAGGCGAGCCAGGGGGTGGCGCTGCGCACATCCCAGGCGCGCCACAGGGGCACCAGGATGAGCACCGGCAGGGCCCACAACAGGCTGTTGCCGAGCACTTCGCGCACCCGTTCCAGCGACCACTCCTTGGTACTCCAGCCATAACCCAGCTGCTGGGCCAAGAGCCAGCTGGCGGTCAGCACCACCAGCGAGATGCAGAGCAGGCCGAGGCCATCGGCCTGCTGTTCGCTGCGATCCAGCAGGCAGGCGAGCGGCAGCAGGGCCAGCGGCAGATAGAGCACATCGTAGTGATCGAACACGTGGCCGGAGACCGAGTTGGCGATCAGGGTGAAGATGACCCCAAACAGGGTGGCGCACAGGGCCGGCAGATACCACTCCTGACGGCGCCCCATCATCAGCACGATGAAGGCGGGCAACAGCATGATGAGGCCGGTGCGCAGCAGGCCGACGCTGCCCACATCCGGCGAGAAGCCGTTGCCGTAGCTCCCCTCGAAGAAGATGTCGAAGGCGTAGTATTTGAATTCGGCCAGCAGGTTGTGATGCTGGAAGTAGGCCAGCAGCGGGCCGCCGACGAGCGCCAGCCCCAGCAGGCTGGAGCAGAGCAGGGAGAGGGCGCAGCGCCACTGCTCGCGCAGGCACCAGTGGCAGAACAGCACCAGATACCAGGCACCCCAGAAGGCGCCGTTGTTGGTGCGCATCCAGGCGACGATGGCAAAGGTAAGCGCGGCCACCAGCGCCGGTCCCCAGCTGCAGCGCTTGTCCAGCAGCATGGTGATGAAGGCCCACTGTGCGATGAGGGCCAGATGGAACGTCCAGTCCTCGGTCATGTTGCCGTAGTAGTAGCGGGTGCCGTAGAGCGCCAGCACCGCCAGCATGCTGCCGAGCCGGGCCCGCAGCGAGAGGCCGAGCTGGCCGAACGCCTGCCAGCTGGCCAGCAGTCCCAGCCAGCAGAGTGCCCACTCCAGCAGCCAGATCCCGAAGAAGCCGCCAAGGCCGTAGCCGAGGGCGTCGAGGGCGAAGATCATGGGGCCCTTGATGTCGATCATGTCCCGGTAAAGCACGCCCCCTTCGCTCCACATCTTGCCCATCACTGCAAACAGCGAGGCGTCGAAGCCTGGCGCCATGCCGTGGAACAGCGGGTTGCGCAGGCAGAACAGCAAGGCCAGCAAGCCGGTGAGCAGGATCACCAGTGGCCGCAGGCCCGGATTGACGCGAGGAGGGGTAAAACGGATGGCATGATTCATGGGTGACCTGTTCCTGCTGGGAAGTCTCGAAAGCGGGCCTATCTTGCCGAGCCTGACAGCGCGATGCAATGGGCGAGGGGAATGTGCTTGAAATAATTTGTAAAAGTGCCGCTTTACGGCATGAAAGCGGCACGTTTTCTGACAAAACCGGCTAAAGCGATCTGGCGGGCCACCGCCAAGGGGCCCGGCAGATCCTTACCGGGTGGATGGCCCCTGATACTCCACCAGTGCCGGCGCAGCGGCGAGCTCGGGCAGATAGCGGGCCCAGCGGATGAAGGCATCCGCCAGGGTGATGCCGAGCTCCTGGTTGTGCTGGGTCAGGGTGCGGGCCAGTGCGGTATAGCCCTCCTTGCCGGAGGCGGTGTAGGCGCTGGAAACCCCCCGGTAGATGGCGTCGGCTTCGATCGGCTGCCACTGGCCGGGGGCGCGCTCCCACTCCAGCCGGGTGATCCGGCGCCCCTTGGGCTTGTCTGCCTGATAACAGAAGCGCACGCCGGCGGTATAGGGGAAGCTGCCGCTGCCATTGCCGGTCACGCCGTTGTTGGTGGCGTTGTCGATGGCCCCCTCCAGCGCCTCGGCCAGCTCATGACCGTGCACCCGATAGAGGGTGAGCGGGATGGCGAAGGGCAGCAGGCGGCCGGCGATGTCCGCCTCGCTGAGCGGTCCGGGTTCGAGGGAACAACGTACCCCGCCGGCATTGTGCAGGGCGAAGTCCACTTGGCCGACTTGCTCGCGGGCCCCGGCCAGCATGGCGCTGGCCACCAGGGGCGCCACCTGGCTGCCGGCCGGCAGGCTGGCATCGGGCAGCCGCTGGTGGTGCAGCGGCCCACCAAGGCGGGTCACGATGCGCTGGGTCATGGTCTCGAGCTCGGGCCGGTAGCGCTTGGCCAGCAGTTGCTCGAGCTCGGGCGCCGGCTCGCAAAAGTGCAGCCCGGCCGGCGGCGTCGAGGCAAACGGCCAGGGCTGCCAGGGCAGCCACTCCAGCTGGCCACGGCTGCGCGCTACCCGGCCGTGCTGGTCAAACGTCAGTTCGCACACCCCGAGGCAGAGGGCGCTGTGGGCGGCGTGCAGGATGGCGACGCCGTTTCGCATCAGCGGATAGCTGCCCTCGCTCGTCAGACCGAGCGGCGCCAGATCCCCCAGCTGGCTGTGGGTGTGGCCACCGATGATGAGGCTGAGCTCGGGGAAATGCTCGGCCAGCTGTTTGTCCTGCTCCAGCCCCAGGTGGCTCAGCAGGATGATGTGGCTGATGTCGGCGGCCTTGATCTCTGCCAGCGCGGCCTTCAGGGTCTGCTCGATGCCGTGAAAGCGGGTATGGGGATCGGGGCTGGCGATGGCGGCCATCTGCGGCAGCGTGATGCCGAGCAGGGCGAAGGGGACGCCGTCGATGCTGCGCTGGTACCAGGGACGGCTGGCATCATACAACTGGGGCAGGCCGCGCAGCCGCAGCGGGGCATCGGCCGGCTCCTGGCTGCTGTCGAGGTTGGCGGCCAGCACCGGAAAGTCGAGCTGGCGCAAAAATTCCACCAGCGGCCCGTTGCCCAGATCGAACTCATGATTGCCGATCACCATGGCGTCCGGTCGCAGCAGGCTCAGCAGGTCGGCGTTGGCCCGCCCCTTGAAGCGATTGAAATAGAGCGAGCCCTGAAAGGTGTCGCCGCCGTGCAGGAACAGGCAGGTCTGGCCCGCCGCGTCGGCTTGTCGGCGCAAGGCGTTGAGCCGGGTCAGGATGCGGGCGTAGCCACCACACTGGGTGCGCCACTCGGACTCGCCTTCAGGGGCGAAGCGCATGGGAGCGCCATCGAAATGGGAGTGGCAGTCACTGAAGTGGGCAAGTTGAACCGTAATACTCATCTCGGTCCTCCTTAGAGAAAAAAGAGCACCGAGTCTACTCCAATGGCGGGGGGAGATACCAGCCCGACGGCAGGCCGGGCTGATAGCGCGAGATAGAGGCGGGGCATCCGCTCAGGGAGCCCCGGTCAATTTAGGCGGGCACCATGATCTGGGTGGCGAGGATCACCACCAGCAAGCCGACCGCGACCGGCACCGAGGTGCGCTTGACCACTTCGAACGGAGAGAGGTTGCCCATCCCCGCACAGGCGACCACCACTCCGGAGACCGGCGAGATGGTGCGGCCCAGGTTGGAGGCCTGCAGCATGGGGATCACCAGGTAGGCGGGGTTGACGCCCAGACTGGTGGCCAGATGGGGAATAAGCTCCACGAAGGCGTAGAAGGGAGCGTTGCCGGACCCCGTGGTAAAGGCGGCCAGGGTGGTGATGACCACCAGCACCAGCATGATGACGATGCCGCCGGTACCAAAGCTCTGGGCCAGATCCAGGAGGTTGGCGATGAAGCCGAGCCCCATCAGGCCCTGGGCAAACACCCCGGCACCCACCAGCAGCATCACCACGCCGGCGAAGGCATCGGCCATGCTGCGCCAGCATACCTGCAGTCCGTCCAGCAGCTCTTTGCCGTTGCGCTTGCGGGCCAGCTCCAGCAGGGCGGCCAGCACCAGGCAGATGACAATGATGGTGACGATGTCGAGCTTGGGCCCGAGTTTGCCGTCAAACAGCAGCACCCCGATGATGGGAGTGAAGGGCAGGATGGCGTAGAAGCCGGGGGCATCGGTGATGAGATCGCTCGGGGCGACCGCCTCGTTGTGCTCGCCGGCCTTCTGATCCAGATAACGCTGCCAGAAGAAGTGAGTCACCGCCATGGCGGCGATGGCCACCAGCGAGATGGGCAGGGTCAGCTTGAAGGCAAAATCGAGCAGCTCCATGTTGGCGGCCTGGGCGGCCATCACCACGTCCCCGGAAGTGGGGGCCAGGATGATGGCGGCTGGTGAGGCGCACACCGCCGCCGCGGCGCCACGGGAGATCCCCATGTTGACCATCAGCGGGAACAGGGTGGCCATCAAGAGCACGCCGAGGCCGGTGGCGGAGCTCACCGCCAGCGACATGGCGCAGGCCACCAGATAGGCGGCAACCAGCAGGATGTAGGGGGACTTGATGATGCCAAGCGGCTTGCTGGCCAGCTTCACCAAAATGGTGTTGGCGCCGATGTGGCTCATGTAGCCGGCGAAGCCGCACAGCACCATGATCAGCATGCCGAGACCACCGCCCCGATCCACCAGCAGGAAGCGCACGTATTCGAAGATGTCGGTGGCCACGTGGCCGGTGGAGGTGACGCTGGTGGGCAGCACCGCCTTGCCCATCAGGGCGGTGATCGCCAGCAGCAGCAAGCCGCCGCTGAGCAACACCCCGGTGGCCGAATAGCCCTTGAAGATGTAGCGACCCACAGCCAGGGTGACCAGGGTGCCGATAAGGAGTTCCATCATAGAGTGAGTTCCTGAGTACGAATGAAGGTGGATGCATTCCTGGCGTCAACTTGGAGGTTAATCTGGCCAATCCCGAAATGTATCGACATAAAACTCGGCGATTATTATCCAATAAGGGGTATCTCACCATGATGTTGCGCATCACTTGTGATCTTGCTTGCAAATCAATGGCGGTGCGGGGTTGCGACTTGTCAACCTGACACTTAGGCTTTGTGACGGGAGTAGGTGACAGTCGCGGGGATCGCGGTTAATCTCCTGCTTCGAGTATTAATGCGTTGATTATTAATTAAAATAACAACCCCGCCAGCAACGAGGTCAAGGCAGCAGAGATGGGAATGGTCAGCAAAGTTTTCATGGTGGCATTGATGTTGTTTGCCGCCACGGCCGGGGCCGAGAGTTCCCATTACACCGGTATCAAGGCGGTGCCTGACATCAAGGTAGACTTTCAGTTTTATCGGGTTTCCGGGCCGGACGTGGCGAGCCTGGCGCGCCAGATGACCAGCGCGGGAACAGCCCGGGCCAACGGCCACATCGGCATGGCCAGTTACCAACTCTCCTGGCAGTTGCAGACCCGTCCCGAGGCGCAGCGCTGCGAGCTGGAGCAGGTCAGGGTCACCACCCGGATCAAGGTGATGGTACCGAACTGGATGGACAAGGCCAGGGCCTCCGCCGCCGAGCGCCAGAAGTGGGACAAGCTGGTGGCCGCCATGTTCGATTACGAGAGCCGCCACAAAGACATACTGCTGGAGAGCGTCAGCCAGCTCGGCATCCAGCTGGCGCAGCTGCCGGTGGAGCGCGACTGCGCCGCCCTGGAATATCAGGCCTGGCAGCGGGGGCAGGGGGTGCTGGCCAGCTCGCGCCAGCGTTTCAGCCAGTTGCAGCAGCAGACCGATCACGGTCGCAAGTTGGGCCTTAACTGGCCAAAGGGCATCTGAGCCCGACAGGATTTGAGCGAACAAAAAGGGCTCCCGCCGGGGAGCCCTTTTTGTTGTTGCGCCTTGCCGAGGACCTTATCGCTCACTGGAGCGACTTGCCCTTGAGCAGCTTGCGTACCCAGTAGCGGGCCGGGTGGAGCGCCTCCAGCAGATCGGCTGCCAGCGGCAGCGGATCGCCGCAGATCTCGCTGGCCAGCAGCTCGCCGCAAAGGGGCGCCGAGCAGAGCCCCCGTGAGCCGAGCGCCCCCAGCACATAGAGGCCGGGATGCAGCGGCAACGGCGCCGCGTTCTGCTGATCGCCCTGCAGTCCGGCGTAGTGATCTGCCAGGTTGGCCAAGCTGGCGACCGGCCCCGCCACCGGCAGGTGATCCCGGCTGGCACTGCGCACGCCGACCCGGGCCTGATTGCCACTCACATCCACCTCGGCGGGCCAGGCTTGCTGCGGCAGGCAGGCTTGCAGTCGCGCCTGGTTCTGGGCCTGCTCGTCGGTGCGAAACGCGAGGTCGGTCTGGTTGCGGCCATAGCTGGCACCGATGCAGTGGTGATCGTGGTGAGCCGGGGTGAGGTAGCCATCGTAACAGAGCACGGTGTTGAGCTTGCTCAAGCTCACCGAGGTCGGCACATGGCTCACCTGGCCGCGCACCGGGTAGAGCGGCAGCTCGGCACAGGGGATGAGTGCAGGCAACTGATGGCCGGCGGCCACCACCAGATTGGGGGCTTGCCAGTGGCGCCCGTCACGGCTCTCGATCAGCCAGCCATCGGCCTGTTCGGTCATGGCGACCACCTCGGTATTGAACGCCACCTCAAGCAGCCCGCTGGCCTGTGCCTCCTTGATGGCGGCGCGGGTGAGATCCGCCGGGCAGAGCCAGCCCCCCTGCGGGTAGCTGACGCCACCGTGACCGCAGGGCAGGCCGACCACTTGCTCAACCTCCGGCTCGGAAAGTACCTGCATCAGCTCGGGCGGGAAGGGGCCTTGCGCCATCTTGGCCAGCTTGGCGGCGGACTTGTCGTCATAGCCAAGCTGGGTGACGCCGCACAGCGAGAAGGCGACGGGGTGGCGCTCGGCCAGGGACAGCAGTCGGCTTCTGGCAAAGCCGAAGGCCAGCGAATAGAAGCGCGACAGGGCATCGTGCTCGCCGTTGAGCAGCGGGTAGAGGGCTCCCTGCCGGTTGCCGGAGGCGCCGGTCGCCGGCTCGTCATCCTGACACAAGAGCGTCACCTTGCGGCCTCGCTCCACCAAGGAGAGCGCGGTCATGGCCGAGGCGATGCCACCACCGATGAGGAGCACCTCGCCTGCGCGGCCGACGGGTCTGGCATACCAGGGGGCGATGGTCTGCTGTGGCTGTTTCTCTGCGCGCTCCCCGGCCAGCATCTCCCGCTTGCTGCCGTGTCCTTTCACCTTCTGCATGGCAAAACCGGCGGCAATCAGGCCGCGGCGCACGAAGCCGGCACAGGTAAAGGTGGCGATGGTGGCGTGGGGACGCGCGAGGCGGGCCAGGCCGTCGAACAATTCTTGCGTCCACATCTCCGGGTTCTTGGCGGGGGAGAAGCCATCCAGATACCAGGCGTCCACCAGCCCGTCTACCGGGTGGGGCACCTGGGGCAGCATCTCCTTGATGTCGCCAAACCAGAGATCGAGCCGGATCCGGCCGCCGGCAAAGAGCAGCCGATGACAGCCTGCGACGGGCAGCGGCCACTGCGCGATGAGGGGCTGGCTGAAGGTGGCAAGCTCTGGCCAGGCGGCCAGCGCCTTGCGCAGATCCTCCCGGGTCAGCGGGTATTTTTCGAAGCTGATGAAGTGGAGGCGGGCACCGTTGCCGGATTGGGGCGCCTGTTCCAGAAAGGCGGCCATTGTCGCCAGAAAGTTAAGACCTGTGCCGAAACCTGTCTCACCTATCACGAAAATGTCACTATCGTGATGCGAAAATCGCGCTGGCAGCCGATTTTGCTGCAAAAAGACGTAGCGGGTTTCACTTAGACCGTTATCATTGGAAAAGTACACATCCCCGAACTCACTGGAGACTGGAGTTCCCGCTTCATTCCAGTCCAATCGGGCATGATGTAAGGATGTTTGACTCACGTTTTCCTCTGCTCGCGTCACAAAATCGCGGGCATTCTACGTGAAAGCAGACCAGTTTGGCAGCCGAAAGCGGGTAGACTTGGCGCCAGTTTTTCCAGACGAGATGAATTAATGAGAAGAGCAGTGATCACCGGTATCGGCGTCATCTCCAGTATCGGCAACAACAAGGAAGAAGTGCTGGCCTCCCTGAAAGCAGGCAAATCTGGCATCACCTATTCCGAGCAGTTCGAACAGTACAACCTGCGCAGCCGTGTCTGGGGTAACATCAAACTCGACCCGTCTGAACTGATCGACCGTAAAGTCATGCGTTTCATGGGCGATGCAGCGGCTTATGCCTATCTCTCCATGCAACAGGCCATCGAAGACGCCGGTTTGCCGGAAGAGATGGTGTCCAACGAGCGTTCCGGTATCGTGACCGGCTCCGGTGGCGCCTCCGGCAAGAACACCTCCGAGTCTGCGGATATCGCCCGCGAGAAGGGCGTCAAGCGTGTGGGCCCCTACATGGTGCCGCGCACCATGTCCTCCACCACTTCCGCCTGCCTGGCCACCCCGTTCAAGATCAAGGGTGTCAACTACACCATCAGCTCCGCCTGCGCCACCTCTGCCCACTGCATCGGTCACGCTCTGGAACTGATCCAGCTCGGCAAGCAGGACATCGTCTTCGCCGGCGGCGGCGAGGAGCTGGACTGGTCTTCCACCATCCAGTTCGATGCCATGGGCGCCCTGTCCACCAAGTACAACGACACCCCGGAAAAAGCCTCCCGTACCTATGATGCGGATCGCGACGGTTTCGTCATCTCCGGTGGCGGCGGCATCCTGGTGGTCGAGGAGCTGGAACATGCCCTGGCCCGTGGTGCCCACATCTATGCCGAGATCACCGGTTACGGTGCCACCTCCGATGGCTACGACATGGTCGCGCCGAGCGGTGAAGGCGCGGTGCGTTGCATGAAGATGGCGATGCAGGGTGTCGGCAAGGTGGATTACATCAACACCCACGGTACCTCCACTCCGGTCGGTGACACCAAGGAGCTGGAAGCCATCCAGACGCTGTTTGGCAGCAATGCGCCCAAGCTCTCCGCCACCAAGGCCATGACCGGTCATGCCCTGGGTGCTGCCGGCGTGCACGAGGCCGTCTACTCCCTGTTGATGATGGAACACGGCTTCATCGCCCCCAGCATCAACATCGAGACTCTGGACGAGAAGGCCGAAGGCCTGCCCATCGTGCGCGCGTACGAAGAGGCCGAGCTCAATACCGTCATGTCCAACAGCTTCGGCTTTGGCGGGACCAACGCCTCCCTGGTGTTCAGCAAGTTCAAGGCTTGATGAGCCTACCATGAGTCGAAAAAAAGGCGCCGCAAGGCGCCTTTTTCATTGGGGGGTCGTCAGCCCCGTTGCGGCAGCGGCAGTCGCATGTAGGTCGCGCCCTCGCCATATTCGGTGAGGGACTTGCGGGTGCTGGCCGGCTGGAAGCCCTGCTTGCGCCAGAAGGCAGGCGCATCCTGCACCGCCACCAGACCGGCATGCTCGAACCCTTCGTCTGCAGCAAACGCGAGGGCGGTGGCGAGCAGCCGCTGCCCTATGCCCTTGCCGCGGGCCTGCCGTGAGACGGCGAGATCGTGCAGATAGAACTCGTCGTTGCCGGCCAGGCGCTGAAAGGGGACGGAGAGGGGCGGGGGCTGGTGGGCACGCCAGGGGTGGCAGAGCAGGTAGCCCAGCACCTGGCCCTGATGTTCGGCCACCCAGCAGCAGGCGGGGGCCAGTTCGGCCTTGTTGCTCATGACTTCGATGGGCTCAGGATCCAGCTGGTGATAACACTCGTCCTGAATGGCCATGATGGCGGGCCAGTCGTTGGCCCGGGTCGTGCGGATCTTGATCATAGTGGTAGGGCATGGCTGCCCGAAAACGCTGATTAAACAATGGATTCGTCAACCAGCGTACCAGAACCGGGTCATGAACTGAACAGGCATCTCCAAATGATGCCTATCTTGATCAGCGCGCCACCTGTTTGCTGACGACCTTGATGAGCTGGTAGCGCAGGGAAGGGGCATCAGCCGGCACATCGGTGAGCTGTTCCTTGCTGACGGTCAGCTGATAGCGGTAGCCGGATTCAAACTGAAAGCCTTCAATCTGCTGATAGAACAGGGTCCAGGGCTGCTGCTCGTCGCTGCGCACCTGCATGCACTGCATGGGGCCGACGCCGACGCAGTGTACCAGCTGGCTGTTGACGTAGAGGGTCTCGCCTGCGGTTGGCGTGGGGGCGCTTTGACAGGCGCTGAGCAGCAGGGCGGCAGCGGCGCTGAGGAACAGTGGTCTCATGATGAACTCCTTCGATGGAAAGGGGGGCATTAGAGCGGCAAATAAAAAGGCGGTCAATGACCGCCTTTGTAACAAAAAATCTGAAACCCGTGACTCAACGCTGGTCGAGCGGGGTGAACTCGCGCTGCGGCTGACCGGTATAGAGCTGACGCGGACGGCCGATCTTCTGATCCGGATCCGAGTGCATTTCGTTCCAGTGGGCAATCCAGCCGATGGTACGGGAGATGGCGAAGATCACGGTGAACATGGACATGGGGATGCCGATGGCCTTCATGATGATGCCGGAGTAGAAGTCCACGTTCGGGTAGAGCTTCTTCTCGATGAAGTAGGGGTCGGAGAGCGCGATACGCTCCAGCTCCATGGCCACGTCCAGCAGCGGATCCTTTATCTGCAGCTCGGTCAGTACCTCGTGACAGGTTTCGCGCATCACGGTGGCACGGGGGTCGTGGTTCTTGTAGACCCGGTGGCCGAAGCCCATCAGACGGAACGGATCGTTCTTGTCCTTGGCCTTGGCGATGTACTCAGGGATGCGGTCAACCGAGCCGATCTCCTCGAGCATCTTGAGGCAGGCTTCGTTGGCACCACCGTGGGCCGGTCCCCACAGGGAGGCGATCCCCGCGGCGATACAGGCAAACGGGTTGGCGCCGGAGGAGCCGGCCAGACGCACGGTGGAGGTGGAGGCGTTCTGCTCGTGGTCCGCATGCAGGGTGAAGATGCGGTCCATGGCGCGCTCGACGATGGGGTTGACCTTGTACTCTTCGGTCGGCACGCCAAACATCATGTGCAGGAAATTGCCGGCATAGGAGAGGGCGTTACGCGGCTGCATAAACGGCTGACCGATGGAGTACTTGTAGCACATGGCTGCCAGGGTCGGCATCTTGGAGAGCAGACGGAAGGCGCAGATCTCGCGGTGCTCTTCGTTGTTGATGTCGAGGGCATCGTGATAGAAGGCGGAGAGCGCACTGACCACGCCGCACATGACGGCCATGGGGTGAGCGTCGCGACGGAAGCCGCGGAAGAAGAAGGCAATCTGCTCGTGCACCATGGTGTGGCGGGTGACCAGACGTTCGAATTCCGTGTACTGCGCCTTGGTGGGCGCCTCGCCGTACAGCAGGATGTAGCAGACTTCCAGATAGCTGGCCTGGGTGGCCAACTGGGCGATGGGGTAACCACGGTGCAGCAAGACACCCTGATCGCCATCTATGTATGTAATGGATGATTTGCAAGAACCGGTTGCCATAAAACCGGGGTCGAAGGTGAAGTACCCTTGCGCGCCCAGTTTTCTGACATCGATCACGTCGGGTCCGACAGTTCCTGACAGGATCGGGAGTTCTACCGGGTCTTTACCGGGTAGATGTAGGGTGGCTATCTTATCAGCCATAGCACGTCTCCTTTGCTCTTTTATAATTTGATTCCAGCTCTACTTTATTACGAGTTTGATGACGCTGGCAAAGGTTCTGACCCGTACCAGGGCGGCTGGAGCGCCTTATTTGAAACAGAGTTCAGGGCTGTTGTCAATTTTGCTGGATGATCATTAATGATTTGTTAAATGAGTTGTGAGATCTGGTTTACGGTTTTGGGTTTTCTTTGTAGCTAATTGATTGTCATTGGTTAAGCCCGCCGATATACTGCGCCTCGTGGGTGATGGCTGTCGGTGTTTGAAACGCTTTCGCAAAGCTAGATGTGATATTGAAAATGTTATTTTTGGCTTTCCTGAGTTGTTTTGGTAACAAAAACCTAACAAATGCCACTCCATGCCCTCATAAGCGTGTAAAAACAATAACTAACGTGCTCAATGGAGCTGAGTGGGCAAAGCCGTGAAAAATAAACAGAGACCTGTAAACCTCGACCTACAGACGATCAGCTTTCCTGTCACCGCCATCGCTTCCATCTTGCATCGTGTCTCAGGGGTCATCACCTTTGTGGCGCTCTCAATCTTGCTGTGGATGCTTGGTACTTCACTCGCCTCTCCCGAAGGATTTGAGACCGTGGTGTCCATCATGGACAACTTTCTGGTCAAATTCGTGCTGTGGGGGATCCTGACTGCGCTGGCTTACCACATTGTGGGCGGACTGCGTCACCTGGTCATGGACATGGGCTATTGGGAAGAGCTGGAATCCGGTAATCAGAGTGCCCGTGTGGCCTTCGTGATCACCGCGGTTTTGGCGGTATTGGCGGGGGTACTGGTATGGTAACCAATTCTGCAACCTTCGGGCGCAGCGGCGTTCACGATTACATCCTGATCCGCGCCACCGCCCTCATCATGACCTGTTATGTCCTCTATCTGGTTGGCTTTGTCGCGTTCAACGACATCAGCTACGAGGTGTGGACCGGCTTCTTCGCCAAAACCTTCACCAAGGTGTTCACCCTGTTGGCGCTGCTGTGCGTACTGATCCACGCCTGGATCGGTCTGTGGCAGGTGCTGACCGACTATATCAAGCCGGTGGGGTTGCGCGGTGCGCTGCAATTTGCCCTGGTAGTGGTGCTGTTCGTCTACCTGATGACCGGCTTCGTTGTACTGTGGGGGGTGTAAGGTGACTATTCCAACTCGTGAATTTGATGCGGTGGTGATCGGTGCCGGTGGCGCCGGCATGCGCGCCGCGCTGCAGATTGCCCAATCCGGCAAGAGCTGCGCTCTGTTATCCAAGGTATTCCCGACCCGTTCTCACACGGTTTCTGCCCAGGGCGGGATCACGGTTGCGCTGGGCAATGCCCACGACGACAACTGGCAGTGGCACATGTACGACACCGTCAAGGGCTCCGATTACATCGGTGATCAGGAAGCCATTGAATATATGTGCAAGACCGGCCCCGAGGCCGTCTATGAACTGGAGAACATGGGCCTGCCCTTCTCCCGCTTCGACAACGGTACCGTCTATCAGCGCCCGTTTGGTGGCCAGTCCAAGAATTTCGGTGGCGAGCAGGCGGCCCGTACCGCGGCGGCAGCCGACCGTACCGGTCACGCCCTGCTGCACACCCTCTATCAGCAGAACGTCAAGAACAAGACCACCGTCTTCTCCGAGTGGTATGCGCTGGATCTGGTGAAGAACCAGGACGGCCACATCGTTGGCTGTACCGCCATCGACATGGAGAGCGGTGAAGTCGTCTACTTCAAGGCCAAGGCCACCGTACTGGCCACCGGCGGCGCCGGTCGCATCTACCAGTCCACCACCAACGCCCATATCAACACCGGTGACGGCGTCGGCATGGCGCTGCGCGCCGGGGTCGGCGTGCAGGACATGGAGTTCTGGCAGTTCCACCCGACCGGCATCGCCGGGGCAGGGGTGCTGGTGACCGAAGGGTGCCGCGGTGAAGGCGGCTACCTGCTCAATAAAGACGGCGAGCGCTTCATGGAGCGTTATGCGCCGAACGCCAAGGATCTGGCTGGTCGCGACGTGGTGGCCCGTTCCATCATGATCGAGATCCGCGAAGGTCGCGGCTGTGACGGTCCCTGGGGCCCGCACATCAAGCTCAAGCTGGATCACCTCGGCAAAGAGGTGCTGGAATCCCGTCTGCCGGGCATCTGCGAGCTCTCTCGCACCTTCGCCCACGTGGATCCGGTCAAAGAGCCGATTCCGATTATCCCGACCTGCCACTACATGATGGGCGGCGTGCCGACCAACGTGAACGGTCAGTGCCTGACCCAGGACAAGGACGGCAACGACGTGCCGGTGGTCGGTCTGTTTGCGGTGGGCGAAATCGCCTGCGTCTCGGTGCACGGTGCCAACCGTCTGGGCGGCAACTCGCTGCTGGACCTGGTGGTATTTGGCCGCGCCGCCGGCATGCACCTGGTCAACACCCTGAGCGAGATGGAGCACGGCCGCGCCGCCTCCGACGCCGATATCGACGCCGCGCTGTCCCGCTTCAACCGCTGGGAAAATTGCCGTGACGGTGAAGATCCGGTGCAGATCCGCAAGGACCTGCAGCGCTGCATGCAGAACAACTTCTCCGTATTCCGGGAAGGCGATGCCATGGCCGAAGGGCTGGCCGAGCTGAAACTCATCCGCGAGCGCCTCAAGAACGCCCGTCTGGACGACACCTCCAAGGAGTTCAACACCCAGCGCATCGAGTGCCTGGAGCTGGACAACCTGATGGAGACGGCTTATGCCACCGCGGTGGCTGCCAACTTCCGTACCGAGAGCCGGGGCGCCCACAGCCGCTTCGATTTCCCGGAGCGTGACGATGAGAGCTGGCTGTGCCACAGCCTCTATCATCCGGACACCGAGTCCATGACCCGTCGCGCTGTCAACATGTCACCCAAGACCCGTGAGGCGTTCCCGCCCAAGGTCCGGACTTACTGATTGCGGAGCTAGCCCTATGAACGTCACATTCTCTGTCTACAGATACAATCCGGATGTTGATAACGTCCCCCATATGAAGGAATATCGTCTTGATATTCCTGAAGGTTCCGACATGATGGTGCTCGACGCACTGATCCAGCTCAAAGAGCTGGATCCCACGCTCGCCTTCCGCCGCTCTTGCCGCGAAGGGGTCTGTGGATCTGACGGTCTCAACATGAATGGCAAGAACGGTCTTGCCTGCATCACCCCGCTCTCCGATCTGCTGAAGAAGGGCAATAACGTCGTTATCCGCCCCTTGCCAGGCCTGCCGGTGATCCGTGATCTGGTGATCGACATGACCCAGTTCTACACCCAGTGGGAGAAGGTCAAACCTTTCCTCATCAACGATGAAAAATTGCCGCCGGTGCGTGAGCACCTGCAATCCCCCGAAGAGCGCGCCAAGCTGGATGGCCTGTACGAGTGTATTCTCTGTGCCTGCTGCTCCACCTCTTGCCCCTCCTTCTGGTGGAACCCGGACAAGTTCATCGGCCCGGCCGGTCTGCTCGCCGCCTATCGCTGGCTGGCGGACAGCCGCGATACCGCGGCTACCGATCGACTGGGTAATCTGGATGACGCCTTCAGCGTGTTCCGTTGCCACGGCATCATGAACTGCGTGAACGTCTGTCCCAAGGGCTTGAACCCGACCAAGGCCATCGGTCAGATCAAGTCGATGCTGCTCAATCGGGCTGTTTAGTATCAGGGCCAGGGCGTCACGCGCCAGGCCCGACTTCTGGATAGCTATCCACCACCATGGCTGGATGGCTATTTAAACCCTACAAGCTGCGCTGCAGTGAACAAGATGTACAAGGGATAGAAATGCATAACGGCGTGATGAAGGCCTGGTTGGAGTCATCTCACCTGGCTGGTGCGAATGCAAGCTATATTGAGGATTTGTACGAATCCTTCCTGGAAGACCCCGAGTCCGTAGCCGAAGAGTGGCGCAGCCTGTTTAGCTCGCTGCCCCAGGTCAATGGCCATGCGATAGAACAACCTCACTCCCGAGTCCGCGATTATTTCCGTCGCCTGGCCAAGGATCCCTCCCGCTACAGTGCCCCCGTCTCCGATCCGCAAGTGGATGCCAAGCAGGTGCGGGTATTGCAGCTGATCAACGCCTTCCGCTTCCGTGGCCATCAAAACGCCAATCTGGATCCGCTCGGCCTCTGGGCGCGTGAAACCGTTGCCGAACTGGATCCCGCGTTTCACAATCTGCAGGGCGCAGACATGGAGGCCACCTTCAACGTGGGCTCCTATGCCATCGGTCGCGAGACCATGGTGCTCTCCGATCTGTATGCCTCGCTGAAAAAAACCTACTGCGGCAGCATCGGTGCCGACTACATGCACCTCACCTCCACCGAGGAGAAGCGCTGGCTGCAACAGCGTCTCGAATCCATCGAAGGGACGGGCAGCTACACCCTGGAAGAGAAGACCCGCTTCCTCGAGAGCCTGACCGCCGCCGAAGGGCTGGAAAAATACCTGGGCGCCAAGTTCCCGGGGGCCAAGCGTTTCTCCCTAGAAGGGGGCGATGCCATGGTGCCCATGCTCAAGGAGCTGATCCGCCGCGCCGGTGAGCAGGGCTGCAAAGAGGCCGTCATCGGCATGGCCCACCGCGGCCGTCTCAACGTGCTGATCAACGTGCTGGGCAAGCGCGCCCAGGACCTGTTCGACGAGTTTGCCGGCAAACACGGCGAATCCTGGGGCACGGGTGACGTGAAGTACCACATGGGCTTCTCGTCCGACTTCGCCACCCCGGGCGGCAACGTCCACCTGGCGCTCGCCTTCAACCCGTCTCACCTCGAAATCGTCAACCCTGTGGTCATCGGCTCGGTCCGTGCCCGCATGGACCGCCGTGGTGACAAGGACGGCTCGACCGTACTGCCCATCACCATCCACGGCGACTCGGCCATGGCCGGTCAGGGCGTGGTGGCCGAGACCTTCAACATGTCCCAGACCCGTGCCTATGGCGTGGGCGGGACCGTGCGCATCGTCATCAACAACCAGGTGGGCTTCACCACCTCTTACATCCGTGACCTGCGCTCCACCGAATATTGTACCGACATCGCCAAATCCGTGCAGGCCCCCGTGCTGCACGTCAACGGCGATGACCCGGAAGCCGTGGTGCTGGTGACCCAGATTGCCCTGGATTACCGCAACACCTTCAAGCGCGACGTGGTGATCGAGCTGGTCTGCTACCGTCGCCACGGTCACAACGAGGCCGACGAGCCGAGTGCGACCCAGCCGCTGATGTACCAGAAGATCAAACAGCACCCGACCCCGCGCAAGATCTACGCCGACCAGCTGGTGGCGGAAGGCAGCATCAGTCAGGAGCTGGCCACTTCCCTGGTCAACGAATATCGCGAGACCCTGGATCGCGGTGAGCGGGTGAGCAAGGAGTGGCGGCCGATGGAACTGCACTCCGTCGACTGGACCCCTTATCTCGGTCACGACTGGGCCATGGCCTATGACAGCACAGTGCCGATGGATCATCTGAAGTCCCTCGGCGAGCGCATCAGCCAGTACCCGGCCACCCACGTGCTGCAGCGCCAGGTCGAGAAGATCTACGAAGACCGCCGCCTGATGGCCGCCGGCGAAAAGCTGCTGGACTGGGGCTTTGCCGAGACCCTGGCCTACGCCACCCTGGTGGACAAGGGCTCGCGCATCCGCTTCACCGGGGAAGACTCCGGCCGTGGCACCTTCTTCCATCGCCACGCCGTGCTGCACAGCCAGACCG
Source organism: Aeromonas sp. QDB34 (assembly GCF_027705405.1). Taxonomy (NCBI): domain Bacteria; kingdom Pseudomonadati; phylum Pseudomonadota; class Gammaproteobacteria; order Aeromonadales; family Aeromonadaceae; genus Aeromonas; species Aeromonas sp. QDB34. Next base: position 242,776 of record NZ_JAPDBT010000001.1, read on the forward strand.
ATGCCAGCACCTACACCCCGCTGTGCAACCTGCACGACGAGCAGGGCCCGTTCGAGGTGTACGACTCGGTGCTGACCGAGAACGCAGTCCTGGCGTTCGAATATGGCTACGCCAGCGCCGAGCCGGCCGGCCTCACCATCTGGGAAGCCCAGTTCGGTGACTTCGCCAACTGTGCCCAGGTGGTGGTGGATCAGTTCCTCTCCTCCGGCGAGCAGAAGTGGGGCCGGATGTGCGGCCTGACCATGCTGCTGCCGCACGGCTACGAGGGGCAGGGCCCGGAGCACTCCTCCGCCCGTCTGGAGCGCTATCTGCAAATGTGCGCCCAGCACAACATGCAGGTGTGCGTACCGTCCACCCCGGCGCAGGTGTTCCACATGCTGCGCCGCCAGGTGGTACGTCCGATGCGCCGTCCGCTCATCGTGATGACGCCCAAATCCCTGCTGCGCCATCCGCTGGCGGTGAGCAAGCTCGAAGAGCTGGCCGAAGGTACCTTCCAGAACGCCATCGGCGAGATCGATGCGCTGGATCCGAAGGGCGTCAAGCGCGTGGTGTTCTGCTCCGGCAAGGTCTACTACGACCTGCTCGATGCCCGTCGCAAGGCCGAGCAGCAAGATGTGGCGCTGGTGCGAATTGAGCAGCTCTACCCCTTCCCGGAAGAGGAAGTGCGCGCCATCCTGGCCGACTACAGCCATGTCACCGACTTCGTCTGGTGTCAGGAAGAGCCGCAGAACCAGGGCGCCTGGTACTGCACCCGTCATCATTACGACAGCGTGCTGCCAAGCCATGCCCGTCTGCGTTATGCCGGTCGCCCGGCGTCGGCTTCACCGGCCGTCGGTTACATGTCAGTCCACGCCAAGCAGCAAAAAGCCCTGGTGGAAGACGCGCTGACCCTGGAATAAACCCGTTGCGAAGGAGAGGGCTCGCCGCTGCGCCGACCCTCTCCTACTCTGGAACAAGCCTGCTGGCCAAGAAGTAACAAGGAACTGATTAGATGACTATCGAGATCAAAGTACCGGACCTGCCGGAATCAGTGGCGGATGCCACCATCGCCACCTGGCACAAGAAACCGGGTGATCTGGTTGCCCGTGATGAAGTGCTGGTTGACATCGAGACCGACAAGGTCGTGCTGGAAGTGCCGGCGCCGGAAGCCGGCGTGCTGGGTGACATCCTGCAAAGCGAAGGGGCCACCGTGCTCTCCCGCCAGCTGATCGCCATGCTCAAGCCTGCCCCGGTGGCCGGCGAAGAGACCAAGGAGAAGCCGGTCGAAGCGGTGGCCGATGACGCTGCCGATGGCCTGAGCCCCTCCGTGCGCCGCCTGGTGGCCGAGCACGACATCGACGTTGCCAAGCTGACCGGTACTGGCAAGGGCGGTCGCGTCACCAAGGAAGACGTGGAAGCCTTCATCAAGGGTGGCAACAAGCTTGCCGCCGCACCGGTTGCCGCTGCGGCCCCGGCTGCACCGGTCGCTCCGCTGGCCGGTCGCACCGAAAAGCGCGTGCCCATGACCCGTCTGCGCAAGCGCATCGCCGAGCGTCTGCTGGAGGCCAAGAACACCACCGCCATGCTGACCACTTTCAACGAGATCAACATGGCGCCCATCATGAAGCTGCGCAAGCAGTACGGCGAGATCTTCGAGAAGAAGCACGGCATCAAGCTCGGCTTCATGTCCTTCTACGTGAAGGCGGTGGTGGAATCCCTCAAGCGCTACCCGGAAGTGAACGCGGCGCTGGACGGTGACGACATCGTCTACCACAACTACTTCGACGTCAGCATCGCCGTCTCCACCCCCCGTGGTCTGGTGACCCCGGTGCTGCGTGACTGCGACAACATGAGTCTGGCCGACATCGAGAAGGCCATCAAAGACCTGGCCGGCAAGGGCCGTGACGGCAAGCTGACCGTGGATGAACTGACTGGCGGCAACTTCACCATCACCAACGGTGGCGTGTTCGGTTCCCTGATGTCCACCCCGATCATCAACCCGCCCCAGAGCGCCATTCTGGGTATGCACAAGATCCAGGACCGCCCCATGGCCGTCGACGGCAAGGTCGAGATCCTGCCGATGATGTACCTGGCGCTCTCCTACGATCACCGCATCATCGACGGCCGCGAGTCGGTGGGCTTCCTGGTCTCCATCAAGGAGCTGCTGGAAGATCCGACCCGTCTGCTGCTGGACGTCTAAAGAAATCGGCCGGACCGGCAAGCCCTCTGGCTTGACGGCTCGCGCCACAAGCTTGCCGCCGGACTTCCCGTTCGGCGGCAAGCGGGGGCCAACCCGGCCCCGACGGAACGTCTGAGTGAAAGTGAAATTAGAAAGATAACGAGGGGTCGCCTTGGCCCCTTTCACAGGGGATTGAGAAACACGAGCCCCGGACGGAAATACCTACAACACGGATAGAGCATCTATGAATCTGCATGAATATCAGGCAAAACAGCTGTTTGCCGAGTATGGCCTGCCGGTCTCCGAAGGTTATGCCTGTGCCACCCCGCAGGAAGCGGCCGAAGCGGCCGACAAGATTGGCGGCAACACCTGGGTCGTCAAGTGCCAGGTCCACGCCGGTGGCCGCGGTAAAGCGGGCGGCGTCAAGCTGGCCAAGAGCAAGGACGAGATCCGTGCCTTCGCCCAGAACTGGCTCGGCAAGAACCTGGTGACCTATCAGACTGACGCCAACGGTCAGCCGGTCACCAAGATCCTGGTGGAATCTTGCACCGACATCGCCAAGGAGCTCTATCTGGGCGCCGTGGTTGACCGTGGTTCGCGCCGCGTGGTCTTCATGGCCTCTACCGAAGGTGGCGTGGAGATTGAGAAAGTCGCCCACGAAACCCCGGAACTGATTCACAAAGCCGCCATCGATCCGCTGGTTGGCCCGCAGCCTTATCAGGCGCGCGAGCTGGCCTTCAAACTGGGTCTGGTTGGCGAGCAGATCAAGCAGTTCACCAAGATCTTCATGGGTCTGGGCCAGATGTTCCTGGACTGCGACTTCGCCCTGCTGGAAATCAACCCGCTGGTGATCACCGCCCAGGGCAACCTGCACTGCCTGGACGGCAAGATCAACATCGACGCCAACGCCCTGTACCGTCAGCCCAAGCTGCGCCAGATGCACGATCCGTCCCAGGATGACCCCCGCGAAGCGCACGCCGCCCAGTGGGAGCTGAACTATGTGGCGCTCGATGGCAACATCGGCTGCATGGTCAACGGCGCAGGCCTGGCCATGGGCACCATGGACATCGTCAACCTGCACGGCGGCTCACCGGCCAACTTCCTGGACGTCGGCGGCGGCGCCACCAAGGAGCGGGTGACCGAGGCGTTCAAGATCATCCTCTCCGACAGCAAGGTACAAGCCGTGCTGGTCAACATCTTCGGTGGCATCGTGCGCTGCGACATGATCGCGGAAGGCATCATCGGCGCCGTCAAGGAAGTAGGGGTGAAAGTGCCCGTGGTGGTGCGTCTGGAAGGCAACAACGCCGAACTGGGTGCCCGTAAACTGGCCGACAGCGGCCTCAATATCATCGCCGCAACGAGTCTGACTGACGCAGCTCAGCAAGTGGTAAAAGCAGCGGAGGCCAAATAATGAGCGTTCTGATCAACAAAGACACCAAGGTGATCTGCCAGGGCTTTACCGGCGGTCAGGGCACTTTCCACTCCGAACAGGCGATTGCCTACGGTACCCAGATGGTCGGCGGCGTGTCGCCGGGCAAGGGTGGCACCACTCACCTGGGCCTGCCGGTGTTCAACACCGTCCGTGACGCCGTGGAAGCCACCGGCGCCACCGCCTCCGTCATCTATGTACCGGCCCCGTTCTGCAAGGACGCCATCCTGGAAGCCATCGATGCCGGCATCAAGCTCATCGTCACCATCACCGAAGGTATCCCGACCCTGGACATGCTGGACGTCAAGGTGAAGCTGCAGGAGACCGGTGTGCGCATGATCGGGCCCAACTGCCCGGGCGTCATCACCCCGGGTGAGTGCAAGATCGGCATCATGCCGGGCCACATCCACAAGCCGGGCAAGGTGGGCATCGTCTCCCGCTCCGGCACCCTGACCTATGAAGCGGTCAAGCAGACCACGGACGAGGGCTTCGGCCAGTCCACCTGTGTCGGCATCGGTGGCGACCCCATCCCGGGTTCCAATTTCATCGACATCCTGGAGATGTTCCAGAATGACCCGCAGACCGAAGCCATCGTGATGATCGGCGAGATCGGCGGCAACGCCGAGGAAGACGCGGCGGCCTACATCAAGGCCCACGTCACCAAGCCGGTGGTCTCCTACATCGCGGGCGTCACCGCCCCGGCTGGCAAGCGCATGGGTCATGCGGGCGCCATCATCGCCGGTGGTAAAGGCACCGCGGCCGAGAAATTTGCCGCCCTGGAAGATGCCGGCGTGAAAACCGTGCGCTCCCTGGCCGATATCGGCAAAGCCCTGCGTGAAGTGACCGGCTGGTAATTCTTTTCAGCCCGTTATCTCTAATTGAAAATGCCGCCTTAGGGCGGCATTTTTTATGGCAGTAGCCTGTAGATGTGCTTCCAAGCGGCAGCCATTAAATGCTACTTGTGCTGGTTCCGATACAAAATGGAAAATTGGCTACCTGTTTACAGATTTGATGTAGATAACTCATTTTCCAAAATCACAGCCAATCGTCAAGAAATAGCTCTTGCCCATTCAGTATTATGTGATAGGTTTTATCATTGATGGCTGCTAAGAAAATTTCGAGGTTCTGCAGAGTGAAAGATGAAATACAACATTTTTTAGGTTTGAATGGTATCCCATTTCATGATATTCCTGACAGTGACGAGATATATTTTCAGCGTGACTATCAAGGAACATGGCTACCTGTTAAGGTAGATAACTTCTACCAGATTGACGATTTATGTGTGAAACTCCATAATTCTTTGGCTGAGAAAGTATTTGGAAGTAACGAAGAATACTGGAATTTCTTACGGGGAGCACCAGAACTACTTTCAACTGCCGGGATGAACTCGGAATGTTCCCTATCAAAGACGGATTTAGAAAGTGTTCTTCAAAGGCTTACACCGTATTTTCCTGTTAACAAAGCACTTTATCTTTATGACTGTAGAAAGCTCATTTCTGGCATACAGGAATGCAGCAAAGAAGTATTTCAACTTCAAGGTGAGTTCTATCAGGCATTTAATTTAGAGGAGCTTTTCATTCCTGCCGTAGTAGAAGAAGATGGCGTTAGATGGGTAACATCACCGATCGTAACCAAAATATTTGCACTGCTTGGTTTTATATATATCCGATTACACAGCCTTCTTGATTATTCAACTAAGCTGGCTATAGAGATTGAAAATCTTAAAACAGATTTTTCAAGATATCCACGTCTATCTTCTAAGGGAAAGCTTTACAGTGATCGAAGAATGGTTTCTTTCAATGGCAGGAATGGAACTCTATTCGAAAAATGTTCAGAATTAAATGAGGTAGAGGCAACAAGAAATCATATCGTTCACGATGGTTTGATTGATGACATGCCAAAGATATACAAGGTGGTGTTAAATGGGAAATGCATTGAAAAATACATTCTGTTTCCTGACATGACTAATGAAGGGAGGCTTGATGCATTTAGTAATCGAAACTTATTTTATGGTGGAGAGGACAAAATAAATCTGCGCTTGCCAACTCTTATTTCTAATATTCAGGTTCGTTTGGTTAAAACATTGCAGCCATTATTGGATAGTATAAGCAGAAATTGACAAATTCTTTATTGGTTATTCAGATGATGGTTCATGATTCATCTAAGCTGGCATTGCTTCCCAGAGTTGTACATGCCCACCAGCCTTGAAAAATCGGGCCATAGGGCGTATAACCACGCGCTTGTCAGTGTATTGAGTGAGCCAACTTTTATGCAGCAGAGTGAACCCGTGCAGAACGCCCCCTTTTGGCAGGTAAAAAGCCTGCAACAGATGACCATGACGGAGTGGGAGTCCCTGTGCGACGGCTGCGGCAAGTGCTGCCTGAACAAGCTGATCGACGAGGACACCGAGGAGCTGGTGTTCACCAACGTGGCCTGCAACCTGCTCAATACCAAGACCTGCCAGTGCTCCGATTACGGCAACCGCTTTAAAAAAGAACCGGACTGCCTGCAGATCACCCACGACAAGATTGCCGAATATGACTGGCTGCCTTCTACCTGTGCCTATCGCCTGCTGGCGGAGGGGCAGAGTCTGCCAGAGTGGCATCCGCTTATCACCGGCAGCCGCAGCGCCATGCACCAGGCCGGTCAGTCGGTGCGCGGAAAGGTGGTGCACGAAGTGGATGCCGGCGACTGGATCGATCACATCATTACCTGGGCCAGCTAACGCCGGCCTGTCTATCGGGCCAGTCGTCGAGCCAAACTGCGAAGGGGCAGGGGAGTCATCACTCTCCTGCCCCTTCGGCTTTCTGGCTTCTTCCGAAGCACTGCGAAGGCGCCTATTTGTCCGCCTTGCCCGCCGCATCCGCCAACCGGGCCAGCTGTTTGTCGTACCAGGCCACCGGGCGGTTTTCATCTTCCGCCCGCTCCTTGCGCCGGATGGCATTGCGCACCGCCATAGCCCCCAGCCAGCGAAACGGCTCGGGTGGAAAATAGCCGCGCGGGCCGCTGACCAGCGCGCACTCGCGCCACGGCTTGTCCTCCTCCCGCACTTCATCGCGCACCAGGGCCGCCAGGATCTGGCCGCCCATCCAGCTCTGCGCCACCCCGTTGCCAGAATAGCCGAGGCCATAGACGATATTGGGCTGCCCTCGCCAGTGGCCGAAGAAGGGGAGGCCATCTACCGAGCGGTCGGAGGCGCCGCACCAGCTGGCAGCGATGGGCACCTCGTTGAGCGCTGGAAAGAAGCGGCGCAGGGTGCGGGTGAGGGGGGCAAGATAACGGCTCGGCGCATCAAACTCGGCCAGATGGCGGTTGGCAAAGGCGAAGGTGTTGCCCCCCTTGCCCAGCATCAGTCGTCCTTGCGGGGTCGAGCGGTAGTAATGCACAAAGGTGCGGCCATCCACCACGGAGCGGCCGTGCGCAAGCTGCTGGGCGGCCAGTGCATCCGGCGCGGGGTCGGTGATCACCATATCGGAGGAGACCAGCACGATACTGCGGCGAAACTCGCGAAAGTGCTGCACCATGGCGCTGTTGAGGGCCAGCACCACCTTGCGGGCACGCACCTCGCCCTGCGCTGTTTGCACCCGCGCCGGCTGGCCCGCCTCAAGGCGCTGCATGGGGGAGTGTTCATAAACCTCGACCCCCAGCTCCCGCGCCACCCGCAGCAGGCCGCGCACCAACAGTGCCGGTTGCACCGAACCCGCGTGCGGGCTGTAGAGCCCCTCCAGATGAACGTGGGAGCCGCTTTGGCTTGCCAGTTCACCCTCTGCAATTGCCTGCCACTGGTTAAGGCCGGCGTGTTTCAGCTCCCGCAATACCGGCTCCATCAGGCCGCGCTGGGCCTCGCTGGTGGCGGTGTAGCAGGTGCCCTCGATCCTCAGCTGCGCCTCTATGTTGTGTTGTTCGCAGAAGCGGGCGATCTCGTGCACCGCCTGCTCCGAGGTGCGCACCAGCCAGGCCGCCTGCTGCTCGCCAAAGAGGCGCTTTAAGGTCAGGTATTTGGCCGACCAGGTGAGCAGGCAGCCGCCGTTGCGCCCGGAGGCGCCGCTGCCGCACAGGTCTTTTTCCAGCACCAGGATGCGCAAGTGTGGCTCGGCCTGTTTAAGGGCGATGGCGCTCCAGAGCCCGGTAAAGCCGCCGCCGACGATGCAGACATCGGCCTCGTGGTGGCCGACCAGGGGCGTGGGGGGCGCGGGCTGTTCGGCGGTGAGCGCCTCGGCCAGCCAGAAGGGGAGAGTGGACATGATGACTCCTCGACAAGGTTATGAGTGGCGCCAGCGCTGGGTGCGGTCCAGCAGGGCGCGGCTCAAAAAGAGCTGGAGCAGCTTGACGGTGGCGGCGGCCAGCAGGATCAGGGTAGCCATGGCGGCAGCAGCGGCGGTATCGCCGGAATCCTCCATATTGAGCACGGCGATGGAGGCGAGCACGCTGTCGCTCGAATAGAGGAAGATCACCGCCGAGGTGGTGGTCATGGCGTTGACGAACAGATAGATGAAGATCTCCAGCAGTGCGGGCAGGGAGGCGGGCAGGGTGACTCGCCAGAACGCCTTCCAGAGCGGAATGCGCAATGAAATGGCCACCAGCTCCAGCTCCTTGGGCAACTGCTTGAGGCTGGTCAGCGCTGTCATATGGCCCACCGTGTAGTAGTGGATGACGCAGGAGAGCACCATCAGCGGCAGGGTGCCGTATAGGCTGCCAAAGAGCGGATTGCCGTTGAAAAAGAAGATGTAACCCAGCCCCAGCACCATGCCGGGCACCGCCAGCGACAGCATGGCAAGCAGATGCAGCAACTGGCGAAGCCATGCGAAGTGGCGCCCCTTCTCCTGCGCCCAGGCCAGCACCATCACCAGCATGGTACCGATAAGCGCGGTATAGAGGCCCAGCTGCAAGGTGTTGGTAAAGGGCTGCCAGCCATAGACGCTGTTGCTGTCAAAGGCGTAGTGATCCAGCGTCAGAGCGAGGTTATAGGGCCAGAACTGCACCAGGGAGCCGTAAACGGCCATCCCGACCAGCGCCAGAAACAGCAGGGCCCACAGCGAACACCAGCCGAGCGCCAGCAGATCCCGCAGCCGATGGGGTTTGGGCTGATAGGGCACAGCCTTGGTGCTGCTCTGCTCCTGCATCTTGCTGCGCACCCTGTGCTCCAGGGCAAAGCTCAAGAGCGCCGGCAGCAGCAGGGTGACGCTGGCAACGGCGCCCAGCGAGAAGTTCTGCATCCCGATCACCTGCCGGTAGATGTCGGTGGCCAGCACGCTGTACTGGCCACCAATCACCTTGGCCACCCCGAAGTCGCAGATGGTGAGGGTAAAGACCGCGATGGCGGCGCTCAAAAGACCGTAGCGAGCGGTAGGCAGGGTGACGGTGACAAAGGTGCGCCAGCCGCTGCTGCCGAGCACCCGGGAGGCTTCATAGAGGCGGGCGTCGCTTTGACCCAGTGCCGTGATGAGGATCATCAGGGCGTGGGGAAAGCACCAGAAGCCCAGACCAATGACGATGCCGATGGGGCCGTAGATGCTCTCGCCGCCGAGCAGCCCCTTGGCGATCCCCTGATTGCCAAACCAATAGACCAGACTGATGGCGGGCAACAGGGAGGGCATCAACAGCGGAATAAGGCCGATGAGGCGAAACAGGCTCTTGCCCGGCATGCTGGTGCGGGTGAGGGCATAGGCGTAGCCAAAGGCGATGGTCACCACCAGCGCGGTGATCAGCACCCCGAGCCAAAGGGTATTGCCGATGGTGCGCCCCAGATGCGGGGAGTCGAAGTAGGCGCTGAAGTTGGCAAGGCCTACCCAGAGGCCGTTCTCATCCTGCAGGCTCTTCTGCAGCATGGTGAGCAGCGGCAGCAAGAGGCCCCCCACCAGCAGAGCGATGCCAAGCACCAGCAGGATCAGTTGCAGCAGCTGATCCCGGCTCCAGCCGCGACAAAGCCGCAGCCAGCGGGCGTCTTGCCGGGCGGTCGCTGGTGGCAACAGGGAGGAGGTCGCAAGAGGGGCAGTCATGGGCGCTCTCCTTCAAACAGTTGCATCGCCCCGGCGGGCCAGTGCAGCGAGCAGCGCATGCCGCTGCGCCAGCCACCCTGTTCGTGGCGGGGTAGCTCGTGGGTCGGGCGCTCCACCAGAACTTGCTGCGGGCCCAGATAGGTGTCGGCGGTGCAGATAAGGCGCTGGGCGGCGCCGAGAAACTCCACCTGATCGATCTGCGCGTCGATGCCGTGCTGGCCAAGATACGGCTCGCTCGGCGCACTCAGGGTGATTGCCTCGGGGCGGATCGCCACCTGCAATTTGCTACCGGCCGCGGCCCGGTTGGTCAGTGTCAGTGGCTGCTCGTTAAGGCGCACCTGAGTGGGGCCGAGCACCAGGGTGTCGAGGAAGTTCATGGTGCCGACAAAGCTTGCCACGAAACGGCTGGCAGGCTGGTGGTAGATCTCCTGCGGGGTACCCACCTGCACAATGCGGCCGCCCTCCATCACCACGATGCGATCGGCCATGGTCAGCGCCTCTTCCTGATCGTGGGTCACCATGATGGTGGTGATGCCAAGGCGCTGCTGCAGGGCGCGGATCTCGCTGCGAAGGTGGGTGCGCACCAGCGCATCCAGCGCGCTGAGCGGTTCGTCCAGCAGCAGCAGGCCGGGGGAGAGGGCGAGTGCCCGGGCCAGCGCCACCCGCTGCTGCTGGCCGCCGGAGATCTGGCTCGGGTATTTGTGGGACTGGGCCGTGAGATCCACCAGCCCCAGCCAGTGATCGACCCGCTCCTTGATGAGATCCCGCGCCAGCCCCTGATTCTCAAGGCCGAAGGCGATGTTCTGGGCCACCGTCAGGTTGGGGAAGAGGGCGTAGGATTGAAACACGATGCCAAAGTCGCGCTGCTGGGGCGGCAGCCGGGAGATATTGCGCCCCCCTTGCCAGATCTCGCCGCTGTCCGGCAGATCCAGCCCGGCGATGGCTCTGAGCAAGGTGGTCTTGCCGCAGCCGGAGGGGCCGAGAAAGCAGATAAACTCCCCCGGCTCAATGGTCAGAGAGATCCCCTTGAGGGCCTGAAAAGCACCGAACTGCTTGTTGAGATGTTGGATATCCAGATAGGGCTGGGTCATGGTTCGACTCGCTACTGATTTGGTATATACCAGTTTGCGGGTGAAGTGTGACGGTCAGGTGATCGGGGGATGACAGCTTGATGACAGTCAGATGACGACGGGGCGCCAGCTGGTGGCTTGGCCCCGTGTAGATGGACGGGGCTCCACCCATTGAGGACGACACACACATGGGGTTGATGCCAAAAAACGAAGGCCAACTTGAGTTGGCCTTCGGCAAGCAGTTTATTGGCTGCGGTGTGTGGCGTGAGCAAACCGCCGCCCTTCATGCTTACTGCTTGGCTTCGGTCTTGCCGTCGAAGCTGGCGCTCCACTGGGCCAGGATGGTATTGCGCTCGCGGGCAGCCCAGCCAAAGTCGTTGTCGATCATCTGGCCCTTGATGTTGGCGGGATAACCGGCTCTGGGCTTGGCCACATCCGGAATGGCGACCACTGCGAACGACTTGTTGTAGAGGGCATTGGCCTGTTCGGTGGCGGCAAAGTCGAGCAGCTGCTTGGCGGCCTCCAGCTTGGGGGTACCCTTGATGATGGCGGCGGCTTCCATGTCCCAGCCCGAGCCCTCTTTCGGGAACACCACCTCGATGGGGGCACCCTTGGCCTTGAGGCTGGTTGCCGGGAAATCGAAGGAGATACCGATCACCGTCTCGCCGCTGGCGGCCAGCTTGCAGGGGGCGGAGCCCGAGTGGGTGTAACGGTCGATGTTCTGGTGCAGGCCGTTCATGAATTGCCAGCCCTGCTGCTCGCCCATGGTCTGCAGCCAGCCAGCGACGCTCAGGTAACCGGTGCCGGAGGAGCTGGGGTTGGGCATGATCACCTTGCCCTTGTAGATGGGCTTGGTGAGGTCGGCCCAGCTGGTGGGCGCCGGGATCCCCTGTTTTTCTGCCTCTACCTTGTTGAAGCAGATGGCGCTGAAGAAGGCGTCCAGACCGATCCAGTGCGGCTCGGCCTTGCTGTCGCGAAAGCGGCTGTCGAGCTTCTCCAGCCCTTTCGGGGCATAGGCATTGAGCATCTGCTGCTGATCGAGCTGCATCAGGCTGGTGGCCGCCAGTCCCCACACCACATCCGCCTTGGGCTGCGCTTTTTCCGCCAGCAGGCGGGCGGTGACCACGCCGGTGGAGTCACGCACCCACTTGATGTTGATATCCGGATGCTGGCGCTCGAACGCGGTTTTCAGCTCGCCGAGCTGCTCCGGTTCGAAGGCGGTGTAGACGGTGAGATCGGTGGCGGCCAGTGCCGGGGCTGTCGTGGTGGCCAGCACGGCGGCGGCCAGCAGATGGGTTCCCTGTTTCATCCTCTTCTCCATATAAGTTGGCTTGGTATAAACCAGATTGGTCGAGAGAGAGGCTAGGGGATCTTTATGACGTGACCGTGACGGCTCCGTGACGTTTTGCCGTTCCTGATTTGTTCGTGACTAATCCTGGGTATCCACCTCGATCTCCAGACTGTCGTGGCGCCAGTACTCCAGATCGAAGTCGAGTACCCGGCCGTGCTGATCGAAGTTGAGTCGCTCGAGGCGCAGGGCGGGCAGACCGGCGGTGGCCCCCAGCGCCTTGGCCACCTCGTCCGGTAGGGCGGTGGGGAAGAAGCGCACCTGCATGCGGGCGTAGTGAAGATCGTAATGGGCCTGGTAGATCTCGGTCAGGCTGCCGTTGAGATCCAGCTCCAGCAGGCCGGGCACCCGCTCTGGCAGGCAGTGGTTCTCGCAGTAGCAGATGGCGCGCCCGTTGGCGTAGCGCAGCCGTTTTAGCAGAAAGAGGCTGTCAAACGGCTTGAGCTGCAGCCGTGCCATCAGCGCGGGCGGCACCGCCTGGCGGCTTTTTTCCAGCAGCTCGGTGCGCGGCTCGCCCCCTTGCTCCCGCACTATCTGGTGAAAGTTGGAGGTGCGTCTGGGGTTGAGGCTGAAACGCGGCGGGGTGACGAACCAGCCGCGGCGATCCTCCCGATAGATAAGGCCGTTCGCCTCCAGCTGCACCAGTGCCTCGCGGATGGTGACTCTTGTGGTGCCGTAGAGTTCCCCCAGCAGGCGCTCGGAGGGGAGCTTGTCGTTGGGAGCCAGACCCCCCGCCAGGATCTGGTTGGCGAGGGCATCCTTGATCTGCAGATATTGGGGTTTGCTCATGAAAATCCCTGGTTGTGCAATCGGCTGGGCGCAGGGCTGGTTATCTGCCCGGTCGTTAAACGGCGATGTCAAAACACGTTGGTAGATACCAGCGTCGGCCCTGTTGTTCAGGCCTCCTAGATTATCGCGATCCCGGCGCTGAAAATGAATTTTTTGTTGCACGTAGCGCCACCCCTTTGACCTTGGCGGGGCAGTTACCCACAATGCGTTCATTCTGGTATATACCAAAAGGAGCGAAGTCATGACCCATATTCCTGCGGCCCCTGCCGCCGTCGATTACCTGCTGCTGACCCCAGGCCCCCTCTCGACCACCGCGACGGTGCGCATCGCCATGCTGCAAGACAGCTGCACCTGGGATGCGGACTATAACCTGGGCGTGGTCGAGCCCATCCGCCGCGAGCTGGTGCGCCTCGCCGCTGGCCCGGAATATCAAAGTGACTACAGCGCCGTGCTGCTGCAGGGGAGCGGCAGCTATGTGGTGGAGAGCGTGTTGGGCTCGGCGATTGGTGTCGATGAGTGTCTGCTGATCATCAACAACGGCGCCTACGGTGCCCGCATGGGGGAGATGGCCCGCTGCCTTGGCCTGCGCCACCATGAGATCGACTGCGGCGAGACCACCCGCCCCGAACCCGCCACCATCGAGGCGATGCTGGCGCGCCACCCCGAGATCACCCATCTGGCCATGGTGCACTGCGAGACCACCACCGGCATGCTCAACCCGCTGGAGGAGGTGGCTGCGCTCTGCCAGCGCCGCGGCATTCGCCTGATCGTCGATGCCATGAGCAGCTTTGGCGGTATCCCCATCGACATGGGGCGCCTTGGCATCGAGTTTCTCATCAGCTCCGCCAACAAGTGCATTCAGGGGGTACCGGGCTTTGGCTTCGTCATCGCTCGCCGCGCCGCACTGGCGGCCTGTGCCGGTCGCGCCCGCTCGGTCTCCCTCGACCTGCATGCCCAGTGGCAGACCATGGAGCAGCAGGGGGGCAAGTGGCGCTTTACCTCGCCCACCCATACCGTGCTCGCCTTTGCCCAGGCGCTGCGCGAGCTGGACGAAGAGGGGGGCATTGCTGCCCGCTATCGGCGTTACCGCGACAATCAGCGCACGCTGGTGGATGGCATGGGCGCCCTTGGCTTTGCGCCGTTGCTGCCCGAGCAGTGGCAATCCCCCATCATTACCGCCTTCTACTCTCCGACCCATCCTGATTACCGCTTCGCCGACTTCTACCAGCGGCTCAAGGCGCAGGGCTTTGTCATCTATCCGGGCAAGGTCTCGCAGGCCGACTGCTTCCGCATTGGCAATATCGGTGACGTGACCCCTGAGCGGGTGCGCTGCTTGCTCGCCGCCATGGCCAGCGCCTGCTACTGGGAAGGGGATGCGCGATGACGAGCCAAGCGCCTCACGGTTGCGATCAGCACGACCATAAGCTGCACGGCAGCGGCCGCGCCGACAGCGAAGGGGATATCAACCTCGGCGAGGGTCGGGCGCGCTGGTGGGCGGGCCAGAGCGAGGCGGTGCAGGCGGGATTGGCGGAGGATAGCCGCTACTTTCTCCATCAGGCGCTCTCCACCCCCTGTCTCGATCTGCTTGCGCGCGCGCAGGGGTGCTGGCTGACCAGCGTATCGGGCAAACGGTATCTCGATTTTCACGGCAACAGCGTTCATCAGCTGGGCCACGGTCATCCCAGGGTGGTGGCCGCGGTGCAGCAGCAACTCGCCGATCTGCCGTTTGCGCCCCGCCGCTACACCCATCAGGTTGCCATCGACTGCGCCCGCACCCTGGCCGAGCTGGCCCCCGGCGATCTCAACCGGGTGCTGTTTGCCCCCGGCGGCAGCGAGGTGGTGGGGATTGCCCTGAAGCTTGCCCGTTTCATCACCGGCAACAGCAAGGTGGTATCCCTGTGGGATGCGTTTCACGGCGCCTCCCTCGATGCCATCTCGGTCGGCGGCGAAACCTGTTTTCGCGCCGGCATGGGCCCGCTGATGGCCGGAGTGGAACGCATTCCTCCCCCCACCCGTTATCGCGGCGTCTGGTATCGCGGGGAGGGGGATGACCTGCACTATGCCGATTATCTGGAGTACGTCATCGAGAAGGAGGGTGGAATAGGCGCCTTTATCGCCGAGCCCATCCGCAACACCGATGTGCAGGTGCCCTCGAAGGCTTACTGGCAGCGGGTACGGGAGATCTGCGATCGCCACAAGGTGCTGTTGATCGTCGACGAGATCCCCAATGCCCTGGGCCGCACCGGCCACTGGTTCAGCTTCGAGGAGTTCGGCATCGAGCCCGATATCATCTGTCTGGGCAAGGGGTTGGGGGGCGGGGTGGTGCCGTTTGCCGCGCTCATCACCCGCGACCGTTTCAATCAGGCCGCAGCTATTTCGCTCGGTCACTACACCCACGAGAAGAGCCCCATCGGCTGCGCGGCGGCTCTCGCCACTATAGAGACAATCCGCGAAGCTGGATTGTTGGCAAAAGCGCAGGAGGATGGCCGCTTTATGGCGCGCGAGCTCGCGGCGCTTGCCGAGCGTCACCCGCTGATCGGGCAGGTGCGCGGCATCGGTTTGCTCTGGGCGCTCGATCTGGTGGTCGATCACCAGAGTCGCACCCGCAATAGCCAGGCTGCCGAGCGCCTGCTCTACCGCTGTCTGGAACTGGGGCTCAGCTTCAAGGTCTCCCAGGGCAATGTCATCCAGCTCTCGCCACCGCTCAATATCGCCCGTGCCGATCTGGTGCGTGCCATCACCATTCTCGATCGCGCCCTTGGCGAGATCGCGCTTTCACCGATACAGGAACACCACCATGACTGACTTGCAAATTGCCATCGAACCGGCCACCGACGTAGAGGCGCTGATCCTCGACTGGGCCGGTACCGTCGTCGATTTCGGCTCCTTCGCCCCCACTTCCATCTTCGTCGAGGCCTTCGCCCGCGCCTATGACTTTGCTGTGACCCTGGATGAAGCGCGCCAGCCCATGGGGCTGGGCAAGTGGGATCATATCGCCGCGCTGGGCCGTCTGCCCTCGGTGGATGCGCGCTGGCAGGCCCGCTTTGGCCACTCAATGAGCCACGCCGAGGTGGACCACCTCTATCACACCTTCATGCCGCTGCAGATTGCTGCCGTGACCCGCTTCGCCACACCCATCCCCGGGGTGCTGCCGGTGCTGGATGCTCTGCGCGCACAAGGGCTGCGTATCGGCTCCTGCTCCGGTTACCCCCGTCCGGTGATGGAGGCGCTGGTACCTGCGGCGGTCGATCACGGCTATCGGCCGGATCACTGGGTCGCCACCGACGACCTCAACGCCGGTGGTCGCCCTGGCCCCTGGATGGCGCTGGCCAACGTGATTGAGCTGGGAGTGAGCGCCGTGCATCGCTGCATCAAGGTGGATGACGCCGTGCCGGGTATCAGCGAAGGGTTGAACGCCGGTATGTGGACGGTGGGGCTGTCAGTTTCCGGCAACGAGTTCGGTGCCACCTGGGAAGCGTTTGCCGCCATGAGCGAGGCGGAGATCGCCGCCCGGCGCGCACCGGCCGAGGCCAAACTGCGGGCTGCGGGGGCGCACTATGTGATCGACACTCTGGCCGACATCGCCCCGGTTATCGCCGACATCAACCGCCGTCTGGCGGCAGGAGAGCGGCCCTGAACAAGGCGGGTGAGAGGAGGGGAGGGCCGGCCTTGCCGGCAGGTTTTCAGGCCGATGCTCCCTGACTATCAGGCATAAAAAAACCGGCGCCTTGGCGCCGGTTTTTGTTCACCGAGACTCTATTACAGAGAAGCGGTGAAGGTACGGGTGATGACGTCTTGCTGTTGCTCTTTGGTCAAAGAGTTGAAGCGAACGGCATAACCGGATACACGGATGGTCAACTGCGGATATTTTTCCGGGTTTTCCATGGCGTCCAGCAGCATTTCACGGTTCATCACGTTGACGTTCAGGTGCTGACCGCCTTCCAGGTTGGACTCATGGTGGAAGTAACCATCCATCAGACCGGCCAGGTTGGCTTTCTGGGCTTCCATGTCTTTACCCAGCGCGTTCGGCACGATGGAGAAGGTATAGGAGATACCATCTTTGGCGTAAGCGAACGGCAGCTTGGCAACGGAAGTCAGGGAAGCAACGGCACCCTTCTGGTCACGACCGTGCATCGGGTTGGCACCCGGGCCGAACGGCGCACCAGCGCGACGACCATCCGGGGTGTTACCGGTCTTCTTGCCGTACACCACGTTGGAGGTGATGGTCAGCACGGACTGGGTAGCAACAGCACCACGGTATGTGTTCAGCTTCTGAATTTTCTTCATGAAGCGCTCAACCAGGTCGCAGGCGATGTCATCGACGCGAGCGTCGTTGTTACCGAACTGCGGGTACTCGCCTTCGATTTCGAAGTCGATGGCAACGCCATCTTCGTCACGAACCGGCTTGACCTTGGCAAACTTGATGGCAGACAGGGAGTCAGCGGCTACGGACAGACCTGCGATACCACACGCCATGGTGCGATATACGTCACGGTCGTGCAGCGCCATCAGAGAGGCTTCGTAGCTGTACTTGTCGTGCATGTAGTGGATGATGTTCAGCGCGGCAACGTATTGCTTGGCCAGCCAGTCCATGAAGTGATCCAGACGATCCATCACGTCGTTGTAGTCGAGGTACTCGGACTTGACCATTTCGGTCTTCGGACCGACCTGGATCTTGAGCTTCTCGTCCATACCGCCGTTGATTGCATACAGCATGGTCTTGGCCAGGTTGGCACGGGCACCGAAGAACTGCATCTGTTTGCCGACGATCATTGGGGACACACAGCAAGCGATGGCGTAGTCATCGTTGTTGAAGTCCGGACGCATCAGGTCGTCGTTCTCGTACTGAACAGAAGAGGTCTCGATGGATACCTTGGCGCAGTACTTCTTGAAACCGACCGGCAGCTTCTCGGACCACAGGATGGTCAGGTTCGGCTCAGGGGACGGGCCCATGGTGTACAGGGTGTTCAGCATACGGAAGCTGTTCTTGGTGACCAGGGTACGGCCATCAACGCCCATACCAGCCAGGGTCTCGGTAGCCCACATCGGGTCGCCGGAGAACAGTGAATCGTATTCAGGGGTACGCAGGAAGCGAACCATACGCAGCTTCATGACCATGTGGTCCATCAGCTCCTGGGCTTCTTGCTCGGTGATCAGGCCTTTCTTCAGGTCACGCTCGATGTACACGTCCAGGAAGCTGGAAGTACGACCGAAGGACATGGCGGCACCGTTCTGGGACTTGACAGCCGCCAGGTAGGCGAAGTAGGTCCACTGGACGGCTTCTTTGGCGTTCTTGGCCGGTACGGAGATATCGCAACCGTACTTGGCAGCCATCACCTTCATCTGTGCCAGGGCACGATGCTGCTCGGAGATCTCTTCGCGCAGACGGATGGTGGCTTCCAGGTTGACACCGTTTTCCAGGTCAGCCTGCAGGGACTTGAACTGGGCCAGTTTGTCGGCCATCAGGAAGTCGATACCGTACAGGGCAACACGACGGTAGTCACCGATGATACGGCCACGGCCGTAGGCATCCGGCAGACCGGTGATGACGCCGGACTTGCGGCAGTTCAGGATGTCTTTGGTGTAAACGTCAAACACGCCCTGGTTGTGAGTCTTGCGGTACTCGGTGAAGATCTTCTCGACCATCGGGTCCAGCTGACGACCGTACACTTCGCAAGAGGTCTTGACCATCTTGATACCGCCGTTGGCGATGATGGCGCGCTTGAGCGGCTTGTCGGTCTGCAGACCAACGATTTGCTCCAGGCTCTGATCGATATAGCCGGCATCGTGAGCGGTAATGGTGGAGGGCAGGTCGGTATCAAAATCGACCGGCGCGTGGGTGCGGTTCTCGATCTTGATGCCTTCCATGACCTTGTCCCACAGCTTGGTGGTAGCTTCGGTCGCGCCAGCCAGGAAGGACTCGTCACCTTCATACGGGGTGTAGTTCTTCTGGATGAAGTCACGGGTGTTGACAGAGGTCTGCCATTCACCGGCCGCGAAGCCTTCCCATGCTTTTTGGAACTGTTCGTTAAGTTCTGCCATTTTCATTACCTCACACGGTATTGATGTAGTATCCCGCAATCATCCTTAATGATGACGACGGAAGATAAACCAGTAAGTCAGACCAACCATGACGCCACCACCAATGATATTACCTATGGTGACGGGAATGAGGTTGTGTAGGACGAAGTTGGATACGGTCAGGTCGGCAAAGGTCGCCGGGTCCTGGCCGATGGCCTGCCAAAATTCCGGGCCTGCTACCGCATGGATAGCGATACCGACCGGGATCATAAACATGTTTGCGATGCTGTGCTCAAAACCGGAGGCCACGAACATGGCGACGGGGAGCAGCATGACCATCACCTTGTCGGTTGCACTGCGGGCGCCGAACGCCATCCACACGGCGAGACACACCATGAGGTTGCAGAGGATACCGAGGGCAAGGGCCTCGAAGAAGGTATGGTGGATCTTGTGCTGGGCCACCTTGAGGGCGTTCAGACCCCACTGACCATCTGCCGCCATGTATTCGGCTGACATGATGATGAGGCCGACGATGATGAGACCGCCGATGAGGTTGCCGAAGTAGACCAGTCCCCAGTTCTTGAACAGCTGGGCCCAGGTGATGCGGTTGGCCGCCTTGGCCACCAGGGTCAGAGTGGTGGAGGTGAACAGCTCGGCACCGAGCAGTACGCAGAGGATCAGACCCAGTGCGAAACAGAGACCGCCGACCAGCTTGCTAAGGCCCCAGGCCACATTGCCGGCACCGGTAGTCACCGTGATGAAGAAGACGAAAGCAATGGCGATGAAAGCGCCTGCGGTGATGGCCAGGGGGATGACCTTGTATGCAGGCTTGGTGGCCTTGGCATAGGTGATATCTTCTGCCAGTGCAGCGATGGCTTCTGGCTTGAGACAATCAAAGGGAGATTCTGCTTTCAATTCTCATGTACCTGATGTTTTGCCTGTGGAAATCATAACAAAGGGCCAGATCGTCAAAATTGACTCCGATCAAGAATTGCAGATTGTGAATGTAATTTTACTACAAAAATTTGAGTCCTCCGGCAGCGTTGCTTTACACCAGGTTTCAGCTGAAACATAAATGCTGATTTTTTAATGCAATGATTTTAAACAATTTATTTTTCATTGCCTAAAAATGGTACTGGCAAGGCATCTTTGCATCTCCCCAGCATTCTCTGCCCCGGCTTGGCAACCCCCTAAGAGGTATTTTTTGTTTTTTATTTCATCTTTGAATAACAAACCGCCTCTCTGGCGACCATAAAGCAAAAGGGGCCATCAAGGCCCCTTCACATACTACCACATCAGCCCCATGAGTGGGCTCGTTTGGCCTTCTGCAGCTTCTCATAGGCTGCCAGCAGCTTCTGATGCAGCGGGAACTGGCTGAGGGACAGGTCGGCAGCTGCCAACCCGTGGAAGCGCGCTTCGCCACTGGCGTGGGCCCAGGCCTGTGCCAGCGTCTGCTCGCCATACATGCGGGTGAATACGGCGCGGTACTGCTCGGGGTCGCGATCCTCATCCAGAAACAGCTCGACGCAGGCGCGCAGGGCGCGGTAGTAGTTGGCGCGATCGGCCGGGAACACCGACTGGTTGAACTCCATGGTCCAGTCGATGAGATCGAGCGCCGTGTCGAGCTCGCCGGCGGCCAGTGCCAGCATGGCCTTGAGCTCGCCCACCCGCAGGGTGTGCAGGGCGGTGCCCTTGGCGGCGGCGATGCCGAGCAGCTCGCGCACCCGGGTGCGCTCGTCGTGACCCTCTTCATCCAGCTGGTCGAACAGTGCCATGTACTGCTCCGCGTCCCACTCCAGCGCCGGCAGCGCCAGGATGGTTTCTCGCAGGTGGGCACCCATGGTGTTGTTGGCCAGCAGCAGGTCTTCGGCCGGATAGATGTCGGACATGCCGGGCACCAGGATGCGGCAGGCGTAGACACCCAGGTGCTCGTAGTCGGCGATGTAGACCGGCTGCTCCAGCTCGTGGAAGATGCCGATCAGGTGGTCGAACTCCTCTTGCGAGGTGCCGCGGAAGTCCCAGTCGGCAAACTCGAAGTCCGCATCCTGCTTGAACAGATCCCAGCTGATGAGGCCGGAAGAGTCGATGAAGTGAGTCTCCAGGTTGTGGTGATCCGCCACCTGCTCGTTGTCGAACGAGGGCGGCACGAACACGTCCAGATCCTTGAGGCTGCGGCCCTGCAGCAGCTCGGTGACGGTGCGCTCGAACGCCACTTCGAAGCGCGGGTGGGCGCCGAAGGAGGCAAAGCAGGTGCCGTTGCTCGGGTTGAGCAGCACCACGCAGATGACCGGGTAGCGACCGCCGAGCGACGCGTCGAAGCTGTAAATGGGGAAGCCTTCGGCTTCCAGCGCATCGATGGAGGCCTTGATGCCGGGGTAACGGGCGATCACCTCATTCGGGATCAGCGGCAGGCTGAGGGCCTCGGCGATGATCTTGTTCTTCACGTGGCGCTCGAACACCTCCGACAGCCCCTGGGTGCGGGCTTCGGTGCGGGTGTTGCCGGCGCTCATGCCGTTGGAGACATACAGGTTGCCGATGATGTTCATCGGGATGTAGACGGTCTGGTGATCAGACTGGCGCTCGAAGGGCAGGGCGACGATGCCGCGCTCTTCGTTGCCGGATTGCAGATCCACCAACATGTCGGCGGTCACTTCCCCGTCCGGGTTGTAGAACTTGCGGGTGAAGCTGTCGAGCAGACCGGCGGGCAGCTGATCTCCCTCGATGGGGAACCACTTTTCGTTCGGGTAGTGCACGAAGTCGCCGTTCGCTACCTGCTCGCCCAGATAGAAGTCGGCGAAGAAGTAGTTGGTGGAGAGGCGCTCGAAATATTCACCCAGAGCGGAGGCGAGCGCCGCCTTCTTGCTGGCACCCTTGCCGTTGGTGAAACAGAGGGAGCACTCCTTGTCCCGGATGTGCACGGACCAGACGTTGGGCACGGGGTTGAGCCAGGAGGCCTCTTCGATATCAAACCCCAGGGCTTGCAGCTTGGTCTGGAAGCGTTCGATGGAGTCTTCCAGCGCCGCGTCCTTGCCGGGAATAAAAGTGTGGTCGGTCATCACGATATCCTGATTTTTATTGGCTCATGTTTGGCCGCAGATAATAGCAGGGGTCGGCGCGTTTGGCAGGCAAAAAACGGGACCCATGCCCCGTTTTGCTCTCCATTCAGCCGAGGTCGGTCACGGCTCAGCCGATGAATTTCAGACCCAGGATCCCGCCGATGATCAGCAGCAGGCAGAGCACCCGGGCGAGGGTGGCCGGTTCGTTGAACAGCCAGATCCCCATCAGCACGGTGCCGACCGCGCCGATGCCGGTCCAGACCGCGTAGGCGGTGCCAAGGGGCAACTGTTTGACCGCCATGGCGAGCAGCAGCACGCTCACCCCCATGGCGATCAGGGTCAGCAGGGTGGGCAGGGGACGGCTGAAACCGTCGGTGTATTTGAGGCCGATGGCCCAGGCGACCTCGAACAGGCCGGCCAACAGCAGGAGCAACCAGGACATAAGGCAGATTCCGCAGGAAGCAGGGTCGTCCCTGCGTATCAGGAGGCCTCGAGGTCGTCCCCGAGGGGCAGCGGGGCTGCCGGTCGGTCTCAATGATGCCCCAAGTTGTAGCGGGATGCCAACCGGCTGGCCGCAGGTCGGCCAAGCTGACGGATATTGCAGCGAACGGCACAGAATATTGCGCAATTCGACTTGCGCCCGCCGTCACAATCCGTAATGTGGACAGACGCATTTTTCGCAACCCATATTTTGTGAACCGCTTGTAAACGGCCCGCGCCGGACAAGGGATCACGGGTATCACACTCGGTTTCTATAAGCAGCTATCCAGGGTAGGACATTATGAAAAAAGTAGGTTTGGTCGGTTGGCGTGGCATGGTGGGTTCGGTGTTGATGAGCCGGATGCAGGAAGAGAAGGATTTTTCCCGCATTCAGCCCACCTTCTTCACCACCTCCCAGGCCGGTGAGGCCGCCCCCAATTTCGGCGTCGATGCCGGCACCCTGCAGGATGCCTTCGACATCGAGGTGCTGGCCGCACAGGACGTCATCATCACCGCCCAGGGCGGCGACTACACCAAGGATGTCTATCCGCGTCTGAAAGCCGCCGGCTGGCAGGGCTACTGGATTGATGCCGCCTCCTCCCTGCGCATGGAGAAGGACGCGGTCATCATCCTGGATCCGGTCAACGGCGATGTCATCGAACATGCCCTGAACAATGGCATCAAGACCTTCGTCGGCGGCAACTGCACCGTCAGTCTGATGCTGCTGGCCCTGGGTGGCCTGTTCAAGGCCGATCTGGTGGAGTGGGTGAGCGTGGCCACCTATCAGGCCGCCTCCGGTGGCGGTGCGCGCCACATGCGTGAGCTGGTCACCCAGATGGGCATGCTGCGCGATGAAGTGGCGGTGGAGCTGGCCGATCCTGCCTCCGCCATCCTCGACATCGAGCGCAAGATCACCGAGAAGACCCGCTCCGGCACCCTGCCGGTGGACAATTTCGGCGTGCCGCTGGCCGGTGGCCTCATTCCCTGGATCGACACCAAGCTCGACAATGGCCAGAGCCGCGAAGAGTGGAAGGGCCAGGCCGAGACCAACAAGATCCTGGGTATCGAACACGCCGCCATTCCGGTGGATGGTCTGTGCGTGCGCATCGGCGCCCTGCGCTGCCACAGCCAGGCCTTCACCATCAAGCTGAAAAAAGACGTGCCGCTGGCCGAAATCGAAGCCCTGCTGGCTGCCCACAACGACTGGGTCAAGGTGATCCCCAACGATCGCGACATCACCGCCCGCGAGCTGACCCCGGCTGCCGTCACCGGCACCCTCAGCATCCCGGTCGGTCGTCTGCGCAAGCTCAACATGGGGCCGGAGTACCTGGCCGCCTTCACCGTGGGTGACCAGCTGCTGTGGGGCGCCGCCGAGCCGCTGCGCCGCATGCTCAACATCCTGCTGGATCGCGGTTGATCCGGTTGCACCCAGCATGAACAGGGGGCCGCGGCCCCCTGTTTTTTTTGCGCCTTTGCCACCTTGGCCGGCCGGCAGAGAGTGCCAAAAGGGTGGGCTGGCGAGTGGCGCCGGCAAGGCGCCTGCCATCAGCTTGTTATTAATGGAATCAATATTGACTAACCGCCGGGCTTATTTTTGCGTGACTCAATAACGGCAGACTTATTTCCCATCAGTGGGCGCAACGCCATGCCGACGATATTTTCCGGCACTGTTAACCGGCACGGTTAACACGGTTAAGTTAACACGGTTAAATAGTGCCGTTCAGGCTATTCAAGGGCGCTGACGGATGGACCAGATATATACCTTGTTACAAAAGCACGTCTGTTGCTGATATCCCTGCGGGGCTTGATTGATTACACTGACGACCACGGCCGGGGTGCAGGCTGCCAGCCTTTGGCAGCTGCATTGACTGGCTCGGGGCAGACTTTGCTGCCGGCAAAAATATTATTCATGTCATCAATAATGCGAGGCGCCTGCAGAGTGCTGTCGCCATTTTTCCGTTGTTGCGCGCTGGATATGAACGACGCGCAGCGACCGCCAATAATAATGTTCAGGTTTGAAAATTGGGAAATAACATGAGAGTCGTGTGGAGTTTGCTCTATTTCTTCAGTGTCTTGGCCTTGGCCGGCCCGGTGCTGGTCAAGGAGCAGAAAAAAGTGGCCGATCCGCTGATCGTCCCCTATCAGCAATATCGGCTCGACAATGGCCTGACGGTGATCCTGACCCAGGATCACTCCGATCCCCTGGTACACGTGGCGGTCCACTATCGGGTTGGGCTGCCGGAAGAGGCCCCCGGCCAGTCCGGGCTGGCCCATCTGTTCGAACATATGATGTTTCAGGGCTCGGCCCACGTGGGGGAGGAGGGATATATCCGGTTGCTGCAACAGGTGGGCGGGCGCAACATCAACGGCTTGACCTCCCGGGATCAGACCCGCTATTACCAGACGCTGCCAGCCAATCAGCTGGAGAAGGTGCTCTGGCTGGAAGCGGATCGCATGGGGTTTCTGCTCGATACCCTCTTCCAGCAGAAATTGGAGGCCAAGCGCGATATTGCCAAGAACGAGCGTGCCACCCTGGTAGATGCAGCTCCGTATGGCCGGGTGCCGGAGGTGCTCAACCGCACTCTCTACCCTCCCAATCATCCCTATTTCAATACGCCGTTTGGTCGGGTGGCTGACCTGGATCGCCTCACCCTGGAGGACGTGCGCCAGTTCTTCCTGCGCTGGTATGGGCCCAATAACGCCACCCTGGTGATCGGTGGCGATATTCAGCCGGCCCAGACCCTGGCTTGGGTCGAGCGCTATTTTGCCGCCCTGCCTCCATCACCGGCCCAGACTCGGCCGGTAGTGCGCCCGGTGACGCTGAAGAAGAGCCGTTATCGCACTCTGGTCGATCGGGTCAGCGAGCCCATGCTGGTGCTGGCCTATCCGACCGTCTCCGCCCGCGAGCCCGACTTCGAGGCCCTCGATCTGCTGGCGGATCAGCTGGGGGGCTCCGCCAGCGGCCTGTTGCAGCGACAACTGCAGCAAAGCGGCCGGCTGGTCTCGGTGACAGCCAGGCAGGAGTGCGGCGTGCTGGCCTGCATGCTGGTGATTGAGGCGGTGCCCAATCTGGCCAAAGGGGGTGAGCTGGGTCCCATCAAGGCGGAGATCGATCGGATCGTCGGCCAGCTCGCCAGCGAGGGTGTCTCCCGCGAGCAACTGGCCCACTCGGTCAATGCCCAGCGGGCTCAGCGGATCTGGCCGCTGGACAGCGTGGCTGGCAAGGTGGAGCAGCTGGCCACCGGCCACACCCTGTTTGATGACCCCAACTTTCAGTACCGCAACCTCAAGCGCATCGCCCGGGTGACGCCGGCCGATCTGCAACGGGTATTGACGCGCTATGTGCTGAACAAGCCCAGGGTGGTGCTGAGCGTGGTGCCGGCCGAGCACCCTGAATGGCAGGCGGGCAGCCCCAACTTTGTCGAGCCGCCCCCCTTGCCGCTGGCCCGGCCGACCCCGCCCCTGACTCCTCATGTCATCAAAGAGGCCCTGGACCGACGCCAGGAGCCGGCCAGCGGTGGCGCCTTGCCGGTACCCATGCCGACACTGTGGCAGGCCAAGCTGGGTGAGCGGATCTCCCTACTCGGTCACTACAGCGATGAGGTGCCGGCCTTTGCCATGAGCATCAACTGGCCGGGCGGTGAGCGTGCCGAGCCGGAGGGTAAGGGGGGGGTCGCCACCCTGGCCGATGCCATGCTCTCCCTTGGCAGCGAGCAGCTGCAGGCGGCCAGCATCGAGGAGCGGGCGCGTCAGCTGGGGGCCAATATTCGCTTCAATCATGGGGAGGGGCGCAGCTACATCGAGATCCAGGGGCTCACCTCCCATTTTGACGAGACGCTGGCCCTGGTGCGGGAATTGGTGCAGCAGCCCGCCATGCGCCTGGCCGATTTTGAGCGCAGCCGATTTGATTACAGCCAGTGGCTGCAGCAGCTTGCTCGCGATCCCGAGTGGCAGGCGGACTGGCAGTTCGGCGCCCTGCTCGAGGGGAACAAGCGGCCGGATCTGCTGGCCAGTGTGCGCGCGCTGACGCTCGACGATGTGCGCAATTTTTATCAGTCGGTCTATCGCAGCGGGGAAGCCCAGGTGGTGGTGAGCGGAGATCTGGCTCAGGAGCGGGTGATGAAGGCCCTCGGGTTTCTGGTCGAGCCAGCAGGTCAGCCAGCGGCCCTGCACTCTCTGGATTGGCGCGGTCAGCAGGCCAAACGGGCCATCTATCTGCTGGACAATCCCGGGGCGGCGCTCAGCCAGATCCGGGTGGGGCGGCGCGCCATGGCGGAAGATGCCTTCGGCGAGCACTACCTGACCCGGCTGATGAATGTGTCCCTCGCCGAGCGGCTGCACATCCGGCTGCGCGAGGAGTTGGGTTACACCTACTTTATCGACGCCGCCTTCGACGGCAACGCCGATGCTGGCCACTTCATGCTGCAAAGCAGCGTGCGCAGCAGCGTGACCGGGGCGGCCCTGCGGCAGATCCTGCAGGAACTCGACAAGTATCAGCGGCTGGGGCCGACCAGGCTGGAGGTGCGCACCCTGCGGGATCGGGTGCTCAATGGTCAGGCGCTCGATTACGAAACGCTGCCAAATGAGATGGAGTACATGCTGCCCATCTTGCTCAAGGGGTGGCCAGAGGATTATGTGGAGCAGCGGGTGCAGCAGGTGAGCCGGCTCTCTCCCTTTACCCTGCGTGAGCTGGCCCGCCGCTGGCTCGATCCCGACGACATGGTGATCCTGGTGGTGGGAGATGCCAAGACGCTGGCTCCCGAGCTGGCCGCGTTGGGCTGGCCGGTGCAGCGCTTCTCTGCCACGCCTTAAGCGGGTTTGCCCCTATTGGGCAACGGCCGCAAGCAAAACAGCCCGCCCCCTGGCAGGGGGCGGGCTGTTTTTTTGCGCTCAAAAAGGTGAACGGTCAGAGCAGGGCCAGGGCGGCGGCCAGATCGGCAATCAGATCGTCGGCGTCTTCCACCCCGATGCTGAATCGAATGAGGTCGTCATTGACCCCGGCGGCGAGGCGGCTCGCCTCGTCCATGGCGGCGTGGGTGGTGCTGGCCGGATGGCAGGCGAGGCTCTCGAGATCGCCGAGGCTCACCGCCTGCACGAACAACTGCAGTTTGTCGAGCAGGGTGGCACAACGGGCAAACCCGCCTTCAAGTTCAATACTCACCATGCCGCCAAAGCCGCTGGCGAAGGCGCCGAGGGCATCGTGGCCCGGATGGCTGGCAAGGCCCGGGTAGATCACCTTCTTCACCGCCGGGTGGGCGGCCAGGAAGTCGGCCACCTTCTGGGCATTGTGCAGGTGGGCATCCATGCGCAGGGGCAGGGTCTTGACCCCGCGCTGCAGCAGGTAGGCCTCCTGCGGGCCGATGGGGGAGCCGATGTGCTTGAGGGCCACGGTGCGAATCGACGTCATCAGCGCGTGAGAGCCCGCCACCACCCCGGCGATGATGTCGCCGTGGCCGCCGAGGTACTTGGTGCCGCTGTGCATGACGATGTCGATGCCAAGCTCGAGGGGACGCAGCAGATAGGGGGTGAGGAAGGTGTTGTCACACACGGTGATGGCGCCCACCTTGCGGGCCGCTTCCACCACCACCCGCGGATCCACCACCTTGAGGGTGGGGTTGGTCAGGGTTTCGAACAGTACCACCTTGGTGGCGGGGCGGATATTGGCCAGCAGATCCTGATCGCTCTCGTAGGCGGTGACCTTGATGCCGGCGCGGCTGAAGGTCTGCTTGAGAAACGCATCGGTGCCGCCGTAGAGCGGGCCGATATAGGCCACTTCATCGCCGCTGTCGGCCAGGGCATACATGATGGCGCTCACCGCCGCCATGCCGCTCGCCACCACCAGCGCTTCGTCGGCCCCTTCCAGCGCCGCCAGCTTTTGCTCCAGCTCGGCGGTGGTGGGGTTGCCAAAGCGGCTGTAGATAAAGCCGGGAGCCTGACCGGCGAAGCGCTCCTTGCCCGCCTGGGCGTTGAAGTAGCTGAAGGTGCTGCTCTGGTAGAGCGGGGTGGTGAGGGCGCCGGTCTGGGGATCGATCCGCTGGCCGCTGTGCACGCTCATGGTTTTGAATTTCATTGTATTGCTCCGTCATTGCCAGGCTGTGGCCCAACTGCTTGTGTCATCTGCTTGTGTCGTTTGAAGGGGGGGGCGCCGCGGCGTCCCCATCTATTAGGTATGGCAGCGTCAGGCGAGTTGTGGCTCGCGCCGTTCGCGCTTTGCCGTCTGCTCGCTGCTGGTCTGCGAATTGGCCGACGCCGGGGCGACGCCATAGTGGCGGGCCGCCACATCCGGGTGGGAGCGTAGCCTCCCTTTGAGTACGTTCTCCCCCACCTGATAAAAGAGCGGGTTGGTCGGGTCGCTCTCGGGCCCCTGTGCCTGCGCCGCCAGTGCGGGGGAGAGGCTGAGCAGCGGCACGGTCGCATCCAGCCGCGCCGCCATGAAGAAGGCGCAGGAGAGGCGCGATACCCCGGGCGGTGGGCTCTGCACCCGGTGCAGGGTGGCCTTGAGGTAGCCGTTGGAGGCCAGCTCCAGCAGCTCGCCGATGTTGACCACCAGGGCGCCCGGCAGGGGCGGCGCCGAGATCCAGCCGTCGGCCGTCTCCACCTCGAGCCCGGAATGATGGTCCTGCATCACCAGGGTCAGGTAGCCGGGATCCTTGTGGGCGCCCACCCCCTGACCGCTGCCCCCTGCGGCTTGCCCCGGGTAGTGGATCAGCTTCATGTGCTGATGGGGCGCCCCGCGAATGCTCTCGTCAAACACCCCGGATGGCTGCTCCAGCACCTCGGCGAAGGCGGCGAGCAGGGTGAGGGTGATGGCGCTCAGCCGCTCCTGCCACGCCAGCAGGTGAGATTTCATCTCGGGCAGGGCGCTCGGCCACTGGTTGGGGCCGACGAGCCGTTGCCAGGGATGCTGCAGGTTGGCGGCATCGAGGGCGGCCTCTTCGTTCATGATGTCGAACTGCTCGCGCAGATCCGGCCGCGCCCGGGTGAGCTCGGCCCCCACCTGGTTGTAACCGCGAAAGTGGGGGGAGTGCACCATCTGTACCGCCAGCTTCTCCTGCCGTGGCAGGTCGAAGAAGCGGGCCGCCAGCGCCAGGGTTTCCTGCTGTTCTTGCTCGCTCAGGCCATGGCCGATCAGATAGAAAAAGCCCACCTCGCGGGCCGCCCGGCCAAGGGTGGCCAGCATCTGGCGACGGGTCTCGGGGGCGCCGTCGAGCGCGGCGAGATCGATGATCGGCAGTGGTGAATGTTCCATGTGCACCTCCTCACTGGCCAGGGGCGGGATGCTACCCGCACACCTGACATGAAAACGACGACGCCCTGACCGATGAACCGGCCGCAACCCTGTTGCCAGGGATGGCGCCATTTGGATTGAGGGAGATGCTACTGTTCGGAGTTATAAGACGGAAACAACAAATTATTCTTAGTTATATACAAAAATCGAAATAGAATTCGCCACTCATCCGGGTGGCTGCCGATTGAGCGGCGATAATGGCAATATAGCGGCGCACTTGGCACCCATGTTGGCCTGACCCGGCATGTGCCGGCTTGAGCGCAATGTGAGCGCGAGTTGGGCAAATAGAGAGGCGAGCATCGTTGGCAGCACAGAGATGCGCAAAATGCAGAGATACCCAAATACAGAGATGCAAAAAGGGAGGCTGATGCCTCCCTTTGTGTGACGGACGTTGCTGCCCGGTGTTGTGCCGAGGTCAGGCTCAGTAACCCAGGGTGAAGCGCTGGCGCAGGTGGGCCGGTTTTTCCGCTTCGTTGAGCACGCCGTCGGCCAGATCGCCGACCGTGATCCCGGCCGGTTGTTCACCGCTGAACAGCACCTGATCGGCACCGAGCCGGTAGCCACCGCGCTTCTCGCCGGGTTCCAGGAACACGGGCGGGGAGACGAAACGCCAGTCGAGGGTGGTTTCACGGCGCAGGGCGGTGAGGCCGTCGCGGGCGGCCAGGGCCCCCTGTTTCCACTCGGCCGGGAATTCCGGGGTATCCACCAGTTGTACGCCTGGGGCAATTTCCAGACTGCCGGCACCACCGACCACCAGCAGCCAGCTGTTGGCCGCGACGGCGGCGGCCACGATGGCGCTGGCCCCCTTGAGGTACTGGTCGTAGATGTCCGGGACGGTCCAGCCCGGGTTGTAGGCGCTGATCACCCGATCGTGCCCCTTGAGCACCTTGGCCAGCGCCTGGCTGTCCTGGGCATCTACCGCCACGGCGGTGACCTGCGGGTGAGCGGCGACCTTGCTCACGTCACGCACGATGGCGGTGACGTGATGGCCGCGGCTGACGGCTTCGTTGAGGATGGCTGTACCGACAAAACCGCTGGCACCGATCAGGGCAATTTTCATGGGAGATTCTCCTTCACTGTTGGAATGGGGCTATCCTACGCCCCCGAATGTGATTTAATAATCCGTTGTAAATTGCATTCACTTATAAGCTGGATTTAATAATGGAACAGCTAAAGCGTTACGCCATCTTCGCCGCCGTGGTCGAGGCGGGCAGCATGACCGGCGCCGCCAAGGCCCTCGGCATGACACCCTCCGCCGTCAGTCAGCATATCAGCCAGCTGGAGAGCCTGCTCGGCCTCACCCTGCTGCACCGCTCCACCCGCCGCCTCAACCTGACCGAGGCGGGAGAGGTGGTGTGGCAGGGGTGCCAGTCCCTGCAACAGACCCTCAACCAGACCGAGCTGCGCCTCTCGGAGGTGCGTGACAGCCTGCTCGGTGAAGTTCGGATCACCGCCCCGGTGGGGATGGCCGGCCAGCCGCTGGCGCGGGCGCTTTCGCCGCTGCTGCAGGCCCACCCCGGCTTGTGCATCCAGATCATCGCCGACGACGAGAAGCGGGATCTCATTGCCGAGCGCATCGACGTGGCGCTGCGGGTCGGCACGCTCTCGGACTCCACTCTGGTGGCGCGCAAGCTGGGCCAGACCCGGATGCTGCTGTGCGCTTCGCCCGCCTATCTGGCGCGCAAGGGCACCCCGCGCAGCCCGGAGGCGCTGCTGGATCATGACTGGCTGGCCGCCGATATGCTGAGCGGTGGCCTGACCTTCTTCGACGAGAAGGGGCAGGGGCACAGGGTCAAGCCCAAGCCGCGGGTGGTCTGCAACAACGTGCTGCCGCTGCGCCAGTTCACCCTGGCGGGGCAGGGAGTATCGCTGCAGCCGGAGGGGGAGATCGCCGACGATCTCGCCTCGGGTCGCCTGCTGGAACTGCTGCCGGGCTTTCGGGTGCCGCCCATGGAGATCCACGCCATCACCCCGCAGCGGGAGATCCCGGAGAAGGTGCGCCGGGTGATCGCCGCCCTGCGCAGCCACTTCGCCGAGCCGGTGGGGGCCGCGGCGACACGTCCGTAGCCCGGGCAAGGAAGAAGGCCGTTCCGGTTGGCCGGAGCAAACAAAGAGCAAACAAGGATCAAACAAAGAGGGCAGCCCGCGGGCTGCCCTCTGTCGATGCAATGCCGGTGAGACCAGGCCCGGCCTCACTTCATGTAGAGGCCGCCGTTGATGGCCAGGGTCTCGCCGGTGATATAGGCACCCGCCTCGCTGGCAAGAAACACCACGGCGGCGGCGATCTCTTCGGGCTTGGCCAGCCGGCGCATGGGGATGTCGGCCTTGATGCTGTCGAGGATGTCGGTGCGGATCGCCTCCACCATGGGGGTGGCGGTGTAGCCGGGGGCGATGGCGTTGACCGTCACCCCGAAGCGGGCTCCTTCCGCCGCCAGCGCCTTGGTGAAGCCCAGCATGCCCGCCTTGGCCGCCGAGTAGTTGACCTGGCCGAACTGCCCCTTCTGGCCATTGACCGAGGAGATGTTGATGATGCGGGCATCGCGCTGCTCGCACATGGCATCGAACAGCGGCTGGGTCACGTTGTAGAGGCTGCACAGGTTGGTGTGGATCACCTCGAACCACTGCTCCGGGGTCATCCGCTTGAAGGCCCCGTCCCGGGTGATGCCGGCATTGTTGACCAGCACGTCCACCCGCCCTTCATCCTGCAGCAATCGGCCCAGAGTGTCGCGGCACATGGCGGTGTCGGCGACGTCCAGCGCCAGCAGCCGTACCTGATCCGGCCGGAAACCCTGCTCCCCGTACCAGCCGTGCGCCGCCGCCCCGTTGGGGCTGGAGTGGGTGGCGATGATGCGATACCCCTGGGCCAGCAAGGCGGTGGTGATGGCGGATCCGATGCCGCCACGGGCTCCGGTGATCAAGGCAACTTTCTTCATCTTGGCTCTCCCTGCGTAAAAGATTCGAACGAGGACTTTATGGGCTTTTTGAGGTAATTGATATATTTGTTTTCAAACAATCTGACAGGGTAACGCGTCACTTTTGTGACAGTCTGCCAAGCTGGCTTGACGCGCCGGCGCGAAGGGGCGGGCAACGCCCTGGGCAAAGGGGGGCAGGGTGAGCGCAGCGGCCAGCGCTTGCCGCCAAGGTCGCGGCCATGTTTAATGGGGCCCTTGCGCGCAGCGCCTTGCCGACAGCCCAGATCCGATCTCGTCATGACCATCTTGTCCCCCATTCCGGGCGCCGTGCCCCAACCGCACAGCCAGCTGACCCGCATCGAGCGGGTGCTCGACTACATCCACGCCAACCTGGATCAGCCGCTGGCGCTGGCCGAGCTGGCGGAGCAGAGCTGCTGGTCGCGCTGGCAGCTGCAGCGGGTGTTCCTCCATGAGACGGGGCTGACGGTGGCCCACTATGTGCGCGAGCTCAAGCTGAGCCAGGCGGCAGAAGCGCTGCTGTCTGGTCGCCAGCGGGTGCTGGATCTGGCGCTCTGTTACGGTTTTGGCTCCGAGGTGAGCTTCAGCCGCGCCTTCAAGCAGCAGTTCGGCTGCTCGCCGCTGGCCTATCGCAAGCGGGGTCTGCGGCTGGGGCTGCGTACCCCCCTGGTGCGGGCCGCGCTGCTGCAACCCATGCCTGCCAGGCTGGTACAGGTGCGGATCGAGAGCCAGCCGGGCTTTATCCTGCAAGGGGTGAAGGGGCAGATCCGCGGGCTGTTTGCCGCCGCCCCCGACTTTCAGCAGACGGTGCCCGCCATCTGGCGCGCCCTGCGCACAGCGGGCGGTTTGCTACCCGGGCAGGAGCGGGTGGGGGTGGTGGATGTTTCTGGTGCCGGCGAGTCGCTCCCCTACTGGGCGGGCAGCGTGATGGAGGAGGGGGCCAGCTTGCCCGCCGGTCTGGCGCGCCTCCCGGTGCCGGCCCAGACCTACGCGGTGCTAAGCCACGTGGGCCCGGTCAGCCAGCTGGGGCAGACCCTCAACTGGTTTATCCTGCACTGGCTGCCGAGCTCCGGTTATCGCGGGGTGGACGGTTTCGAGCTGGAGCGTTACGCCCCCGATTTTGACGGCAACCAGCCGGATGCCCGCATGGAGTACTGGCTGCCCGTCGCGCCTCTCTGACAGGGCTATTCCCTTGCCCGGCGGATGCCGGGCACTGCTATCTCTCTTTCCCTTATTTGCTGCGCCAGGCTTTGCTATCCATTCGACATCGCCTGCGTTGCTGCCGTCAGTTGAGGTTGCCGGATGGGGCCAGAGTGGCCGCATTTTCTCCCTCTTTCGCGCCAACATGCCCCAAATTGTTAATTCAAGGGCAAAATGACCCAATAAAATGCAAATGAGATTTGTTACTATTCACTCATTGCATTCGAGGATCAGATGTACGCCACTCACCCCCCCTTGACCCTGGTCGCCGCGACTATCTCCGCCCTGTTGGCTGGCCCTGTGCAGGCAGCCGTTGCCGATCGCCCGACACAGACCCGGGCCGACGAGACCCTGACCGTGCTCGGCGAGACCTATCGCAACACCGCGACCAAGACCCGGCTCGACCCCCTGGAGACGCCCCAGGCCATCTCGGTGGTGGAGGGGGACACCCTGGAACAGCGCGGCGTCAGCTCGGTGAGCGAGGCGCTGCGCTACGTGCCTGGCGTCAACACCGAGCTGCGGGGCGGGGCGGTCAACCGGCTGGATCTGTTCAACATTCGCGGCTTTGACAACTACCAGAACTTCTACGACGGCCTGCTGCTGCAGTACAACGACTGGAACCTGCAGCCCCAGATCGATCCGGTGGCCATCGAGCAGCTGGAAGTGTTCAAGGGGCCCACCTCCGTGCTCTACGGCAGCATGCCACCCGGCGGCATGGTCAACCTCATCGCCAAGCGCCCCCAGCGGGAGAGCAGGCACAGCGTCAGCGTGGCGAGCGGGACGGGCACCCTCAAGGAGCTGACCCTCGACAGCACCGGCGCCCTCAACGATCAGTTTGCCTATCGGCTGGTGGGGCTGGCTCGCCAGAAAGAGGGCCAGGCGGTGACCTCAGAGGAGGAGCGCTACGTGCTGGCGCCCTCTCTCGACTGGCAGTTGAGTGACCGCACCCTGCTAAACCTCAACCTCTATTACCAGAAAGACCCGCAAGCCGGCATCTACACCACGGTGCCGGCCAGCGGCTCGGTCAAGTCCAACCCGCTGGGCCAGCTGGGCAGCGATACCTTCCTTGGCGATGAAAACTGGAACCACTACAGCCGGGAGGTAACCCTGCTCGGCTACAAGCTGAGCCACGACTTCAACGCCAACTGGCAGCTGCTGCAAAACGCCCGCTACATGGATGCGTCGGCCAACCAGCAGAACACCTACAACGCGGCGCTGGCGGCCGACCACCGCACCCTGGCCCGCAACGCCTACCTGACCGATGAAGACTCTCGCGGCTTTGTCATCGACAACCAGCTGGCGGGCAAGGTGCAGACCGGCAAGGCGCAGCACAACCTGCTGCTGGGGGTCGATTACCAGTATCTGGATGCGCGCATTCTCTACCGGGATACCCTCGACTATGCCGCCCCGGCCATCGACATCTTCAACCCGAATCACCAGCAGATAGTGCCGGCGGCCCTCAGCTTCAACTATCAGGACAACCGAACCATCCGCCAGTACCAAAGCGGCCTCTATCTCCAGGATCAGGTGCGCCTCGATCGGCTGGTGGCCATCGGCGGCGCCCGCTACGACCGCTACCGGATGGACACTGACAGCCAGACCCTCTATCAGGCGGCGGCGAGCAACACCCTGGCCCAGATTGATCAGGACAACCTCTCGCTGCGCCTCGGTGCCCTCTACGAGCTGGATCACGGCCTCTCGCCCTATGTTAGCTATGCCGAGAGTTTCGAACCGGTGGCGGGAGCGGACAAGCAGGGCCAGGCGTTCAAACCGGCCACCGGCCGGCAGTGGGAGGGGGGGCTCAAGTTCCTCTCCGAGGACATGAGCAAGACCTTTACCGCTTCGGTCTTCCACATCACCAAGCAAAATGCCCTGGTGACGGATCCGGACAATGTCTACGGGCCCAAGCTGCAGACCGGCGAGATGGTCTCCAAGGGGGTCGAGCTGGAGGGGCGCGTCGACCTCACCAGCCGCTGGGATCTGGCGCTGAGCTATACCCGTCAGGATATGGAGATCACCCGCGACACCACCAGCCTGCAGGGCAAGACCCCGGTCTGGGTGCCGAAACAAATGGCTTCGCTGTGGAGCAACTACCTGCCGGCCGGCCCGCTGGCAGGGGCGCGCCTGGGGGCTGGCCTGCGTTATGTGGGGGAAGCCCAGCTTGATGCCGCCAATACCGACACAGTGCCGGATTACCTGCTGATGGACATGGCCGCCTCCTACGATCTGGCCCAGCTCAGCCAGCGTCTGCAAGGGGTGGCGGTGTCACTCAGCGCCAGCAACCTGTTAAACAAGACCTACTACTCCTGCTACGACCAGAACAACTGCTGGTTCGGGGCAGAGCGCAGCGTGGAGGCGCGACTCAAATACGTATTCTGACCCTGCGTCCCGGGCCGCGCCCGGGACTCTCTCACCCCATGAGCGGCGCCGGCCGTCATGCCCGCAGCCCGGGCGCATGGCGCGAGCCGGATCTGCAGGCGCTGGCGGATCACGGCGCCCTGTTCGCGGCCGCCGCCGGGCTTATCCCATCCCTCAAGGGTCGGCTGGTGGCTGCCGGCGAGGCTGCGGCGCTGTTGACGGCGACCAAGCAGGCCACGCCGGCCGAGGTGGCGGCCGCGCTGCACGAGCATTGGCGGCTGGCCCATCCGGAGGCGGGCCCCGCCTACTGGCTCACCCGCAGCTGGGGCATGCTCTGCTGGCAATCCATCTATCTGGCCATGGTGGCCGTCTATCGACTGCGGGCCGTGCCGGCGCTGGAGAGGCTGGGCCAGGGCTATCAGGATGGGCTGGTATCGGGTTTTACTTTGCCGGCCGAGCCGATGATCAAGGGGGAGCTGGAGCTCTTGATCAAGGCGGCGGGCGAGCGGCTGCAGGCCCATTGGCAGGCGCTGTTCGCAGCGCTGGGGCAGGTGCAGCGGCTGCGACCCGGCTTCGTGCGGCCGCTCTTGGAGGACGATCTGCTGGCGGCGCTGGTGCGGGTGCCCGCGTTCTTTGACGAGATAAGCCCCGCCGAGGTGGCGGCCCATGCGCCGCACTGGCTTGCCGCCTGTGGTCTGCCGGCCGAACATCTGACGGGCTGGCAGCCAGCGGCCGGCTTGATCGGTTATGTGCGCCAGCGCTGCTGCTTGCACTACAAGCGCCGCGATGGTGAGCTCTGTGCCAACTGCCCGCGGCGGCGGGGGGCGGCGAGCTGTGAAGAGGGTGCTTGAACAGAGAAGCCCTGCGTGATGACAAGCCGCCCTCAGGCGGCTTTTTACTGCGCTTTTACGTCGCCTATCTTGATACGAATGCGCTCAAGCAGGCTCTGCCGTCCACAGCTACAACTGATCCTTGTCGGCGCAGCGTCCTTGCTCCTGCAGATTACTGCGCTCTTACGTCGCCCATCTTGCTGCGAATGCGCTCAAACAGGCTCTGCAGACAGGCTTGATCCCGGTCGGCGGCCCGCACCGCGCCGTACATATGACGGCGGACTCCGACCCCCAGCGGCCTGGCTTCGAGCAAGCCCTGCCGCACAAACTCCTCGCAGGCCCAGCGCGGCAGGGCGGCGACGCCAAGGCCGGCGGCGGCCATCTGCAGCATCACTGA
The DNA here is from genome assembly GCF_027705405.1 of Aeromonas sp. QDB34. Taxonomy (NCBI): domain Bacteria; kingdom Pseudomonadati; phylum Pseudomonadota; class Gammaproteobacteria; order Aeromonadales; family Aeromonadaceae; genus Aeromonas; species Aeromonas sp. QDB34. Next base: position 280,129 of record NZ_JAPDBT010000001.1, read on the forward strand.
GGTGTTGTCCACCGGCTTGCAGCGGGCGGGCTCGATGCCGGCCGGTTGCAGGAAGCGGCTGAACACGTCCATCCGCGCCCGCTCCACCGGGTAGACCAGCAGCACCTCGGGGCGCAGATCCTCAGGCTTGATGGTCTGCTGGCCACAGAGGGGGTGATCCGGCGCCATCACCAGCACCAGCTCGAAGGCGAACAGCGGCTCGAAGTGGAGATCGCCGCGGGCCTGCACGTCCGAGGTGAGCAGCAAGTCGAGCTGGCCGCCGAGCAGGGCGCTGATGGCATCAAAGCCCGGCACCGACTCCACCTCCAGATCCACCCCCGGCCACTGGCGGCGAAAATCGGGCAACAGCGGCAGCAGCCACTGGATGCAACTGTGGCAATCGAGCGCCAGGTGAAGGCGACCGGCCTCACCGCTGTGCAGGGCCTGCAGCTGTTTCTCGGTCTGTGCCAGGGCCGGCAGTACCTGGCGGGCCAGCCCCAGCAGCTGGTTGCCGGCCGCGGTCAGCACCAGCGGGCGGCTCTTGCGCAGATAGAGCTCCAGGTTGAGGCGGGTCTCCAGCTCCTTGAGCTGGTGGGAGAGGGCGGACTGGGTGAGGTTGAGGGTCAGCGCCGCACCGGCCAGCGAGCCCTGCTCGGCCAGCGCGCTCACCGTTTTCAGGTGCTTGATGTCGATCCCCGGGTTGCTTGACACCGCCATGGTATCCCTCCTTGTTGTGCCTGGGCGGCGGCTTGTTGCCCGCCTTGAGAATTTCTTGAGAGCCAGTTGAAAAGGATTCAATAGCCAACGCCACCTTATCTTGTCATTTTGGATGTGTAAACATCTGGATGGCTAAATCATCCAGTTCACCATCAGATGAATGAGCATAAGGAATGGAACCTATGACCTGCGCACACACCCTGGGCTTTCCCCGTATCGGCGCCAAGCGCGAGCTGAAATTTGCCCTCGAATCCTACTGGCGCGGCGAGACCAGCCAGGCCGAACTCATCGCCACCGGCAAGAGCCTGCGTGAGCGTCACTGGCAGGCCCAGCAACAGGCCGGTGTGACCCTGCTGCCGGTGGGTGACTTCGCCTGGTACGATCAGGTGCTCGGCACCAGCCTGCTGGTGGATGCCATCCCCGCCCGCCACCGTCATGGCGACACCGATCTCGATACCCTGTTCCGGGTCGCCCGTGGCCGTGCGCCGACCGGCCCGGCTGCGGCCGCCGCCGAGATGACCAAGTGGTTCAACACCAACTACCACTACCTGGTGCCCGAGTTCAGCCGTGACCAGCGTTTCAAACTGGGTTGGAGCCAGCTGTTTGACGAAGTGGAAGAGGCCAAGGCGCTGGGGCTACCGGTCAAGGCGGTGCTGCTGGGCCCTGTCTCCTACCTCTGGCTCGGCAAGGAGAAAGAGAGCGGCTTCTCCCGCCTCGAACTGCTCGATCGCCTGCTCATCGTCTATCAGGAGATCCTGGCGAAACTGGCCGCCCAGGGGGTGGAGTGGGTGCAGATCGACGAGCCGGCGCTGGCGCTGGACTTGCCGGACGAGTGGCGCCTGGCCTACCTCAACGCCTATGAGCGTCTGGCCGGCCCCTGCAAGCTGCTGCTCACTACCTACTTCGGGTCCGTGGCCCATCAGAGCGATATCATTACCAGCCTGAAGGTGGACGGCCTGCACCTGGATCTGGTGGCGGCCCCCGAGCAGCTGGAGACGCTAGTCCCGCACCTGCCGGCCCAGTGGGTCATCTCGGCCGGGGTCATCAACGGTCGCAACGTCTGGCGTGCCAACCTGGCCAAGCTGGTACCGACTCTAAAAGCACTGAAGGCCAAGCTCGGCGAGCGGCTCTGGGTAGGCTCCTCCTGCTCCTTGCTGCACAGCCCGGTGGACTTGACCCTCGAACTGGAGCTGGATGCCCAGACCCGCAGCTGGTTCGCCTTTGCCCTGCAAAAATGCTACGAGCTGGGGCTGCTGGCTGACCATCTCAATGGCGGGGAGCTGGACAAGATCACTGCCTACAGCCAGCCTATCGTGGATCGGGAGTCCGACAGCCGGGTGCACAAGAAGGCGGTGCAGTCACGGCTCGCCAGCCTGACCAACAGCGACTTCGATCGCCACAGCGCCTACCCGGTGCGGGCCGATGCACAGCGCTCGGATCTCAAGCTGCCGCTGTTGCCGACCACCACCATCGGCTCCTTCCCGCAGACCTCGGAAATTCGGGTGCTGCGCCAGGATTGGCGGGCCGGTCGCATCGACGACCAGGCCTACGAGGCGGGCATTCAGGCCCAGATCAAGGATGCGATTGAGCGCCAGGAGGCCATCGGGCTGGACGTGCTGGTGCACGGCGAAGCCGAGCGTAACGACATGGTGGAGTATTTCGGGGAGCTGCTGGACGGCTTTGCCATCACCCGCTTTGGCTGGGTACAGAGCTATGGCTCCCGCTGCGTCAAGCCGCCGGTGATTACCCGTGACATCGACCGTCCGACCCCCATGACCCTTGAGTGGACGAAGTTTGCCCAGAGCCTGACCGACAAGCCGGTGAAGGGCATGCTGACCGGCCCCGTGACCATTCTCTGCTGGTCCTTCCCGCGTGAAGACGTGAGCCGCGAGCAGTCCGCCCTGCAGATTGGCCTCGCCATTCGTGACGAGGTGGCAGATCTCGAAGCCGCCGGCATCAAGATCATCCAGATCGACGAGCCGGCGATCCGCGAAGGACTGCCCCTGCGCAAGCAGGATCACCAGGCCTATCTCGACTGGGCGGTGCGCGCCTTCCGCCTGAGCGCAAGCCCGGTGGCGGACAGCACCCAGATCCACACCCACATGTGCTATAGCGACTTCAACCTCATCATCGAGGCGGTGGCGGCGCTGGATGCGGACGTGATCACCATCGAGACCAGCCGCAGCCAGATGCAGCTGCTCGAAGCGTTCGAGCGCTTCAACTACCCCAACGAAATCGGCCCGGGCGTCTACGACATCCACTCGCCGAACGTGCCGAGCCAGAGCTGGATTGAAGGCCTGCTGCGCAAGGCGGCCAAGCAGATCCCGGCAGACCGGCTCTGGGTGAACCCGGATTGCGGCCTCAAGACCCGCGGCTGGGAAGAGACCGAGGCGGCCCTCAAGGTGATGGTCGATGCCACCAAGGCGCTGCGCGCCGAGCTGGCCTGAAGAGCATCAGCAAACAACAAGAGAGTACGGGCATAACGAACGAGGGAAGGCGCGAGCCTTCCCTCTTTTTTGTGCGCTTGTAGCCCTCTCAGAGGGTGATGACAAAGGCGCCGCTGGCAAGCCCCGGGCTCGGGACGGGCGAAGGGGCGCTCGGCAGTTGCTGCGGCTGGGGTTCCCTTGCCAGCGCCTCGGCCAGCCAGTGGTGATCGAGGGGGATGGCATTGCGATCACCGATCACCAGATTGAGGTGCTGGGCGCCGAGGCAGCCGTAGCGGGCGGGATCGGTCTGGGTAAAGAGACCGAGGCAGGGCACGCCGCTGGCGGCGGCCAGGTGCAGCGGTCCGGTGTCGCCGCTGACGAAGAGGGAGAGGCCACCGGCAAAGCGGGCCAGCTCGCTCAGGCTGGACAGGGAGACCTGCACGTCGCCGAGCCGGGGCTGGGGGTCGGCGGGATCCTCGAGCTGGATCAACAGGGCGCTGGGATAGTGGCGGCGCAGATCCCCGAGCAGGCGTTGCCACTGGGGCAGAGAGAGCCCCTTGCCCTTGCGGGCCCCGGTGAAAAAGCCGATGAGCGGCCGCGCCGGGTAGTCATGCCTGAGTGCCAGCAGCCGTGGGCTGGCGCTGTGCAGCAAGCTGCCGAGCTCAATCTGATCGGCGAGATGGCCGTGCATGCCGAGCAGTTGCAGCGGCTGGTGGGCGTAATGGCAGTGCTGGTTGGGGGTGAGGGGCTGGGGGAACAGGGCGTCGCCCTTGGCATCATCAAAGCCCAGCTTCTCGCGCGCCTTCACCCAGCCGGCGATCAGGTGATCGGTGCTGGAGGCAAAGGGTACGTAGACCCGATCGTAGTGCTGACGGCGCAGCCGCCACAGCACCGACAGGGAGGCCAGCAGCCGCTTGCCCTGCAGCTTGACCGGATGAATGCGCTGCAGTTGCAGATCGGCCAGGAAGGGGAGCAGCTGGCCGCCGCTGCACACCAGCTCTATCTCTGCGTGGGGATGGGCGCTGCGCACCTTTTGCAAAAAGGGCAGCAGAAACAGGTTGTTGCCGATACGGCAGGTACTGCGAATGACCAGGATCCGCCGTGGAGGCTGGCTGCTTGCCGGCAGTCGGCCTTGACGCGCGAGCCAGGCGAGGGCGGCCCGCTCCAGCCCGGCGGTCCAGCAGCGGCGCTGGCCGTCGAAGCGGCGAAGGGCATCTCTGATGGTGCTCATAAGTAGTGGCTCCGTGCATGAAGATGAGCTCAAGATGACACTGCGATTCTTAAGGGCGTGTTAAGAGAAGGGGGAAAGGGGGCCGTCAGCAGCTTTTTTGTAAGAATTTGTTGCTGCATCACAGTTTCTTGGCGAGCGCGGGGAGCAGAGGGATGGTGGTGTGACTCCCATGAGGCCGGTCATTACCAAATTAAGAGGGGCTTGGCTGCATCTGGCTGTGGTATTGGGCGAGGGGATACCGTTAAAATTGCGCATTTGAAATAAATGTTATCCGTGCAGGAGCCCCATGCAGTTCAGGGATTTTTTTCCGGTATCCACCAATACCAGTATCAAAGAGAGTTGTTACGGCGCCCTGGGCGCCTTCGTCGGGCTGCTGGGTACCGCCCTCTTGTGTCGGTGGGGGCTGGGGCTTGAGGTCCATTGGCTGATCGCCCCCATGGGGGCCTCCGCCGTGCTGCTGTTTGCCGCGCCTGCCAGCCCGCTGGCCCAGCCCTGGTCCATCGTGGTGGGCAACGGGGTCTCGGCGCTGATGGGGGTGCTGAGTGCCAGCCTGGTGGCGGATCCGGCGCTGGCTGCGGCCCTTGCCGTGATGTTGGCCATCGCCGCCATGTTTCTCACCCGCAGCCTGCATCCGCCCGGTGGCGCCGTGGCCTTGACCGCGGTCATCGGCGGCGAGGGGATCCGCCAGCTCGGAGTCGGCTATGTGCTGCTGCCAGTGCTGCTCAATTCGCTGCTGTTGCTGCTACTGGCGCTCTGCTACAACCGGCTGCTGGGGCGCCGTTATCCCAACAGCGGTCAGGCCCAGCCCAATCGCCATCAGACCGCCGATCCCCAGCCGAGCGAGCGGGTGGCCACCCAGGCGGCGGACATCGACTTTGCGCTGGAAAAGCACGGCGAGCTGCTCGACATCAGCCGCCAGGATCTGCAGGCGCTGCTGCAGGAGGCCCAGCTGCACGCCCTGCGGGCCAGGGTGGGCACGGTGCGGGTGCAGGACGTGATGTCGCGGGATCTGATCCTGATAGCGGCGCAGCAGCCGGCCATGGCGGCCTGGCAACTGCTCTCCCACCATCAGGTCAAGGCGCTGCCGGTGGTGGACGAGGCCGGCCGGCTGACCGGCATCATCACCCTGCACGACCTGATGATCGACCGGGCGCTGCAACAGCCGCGAGGCGCCGCGGATCTGGCCGAGCTGCGGGTCGCGGACCTGATGACCCGCAACGTGTCGACCGCCCGCCGCTATCAACCGCTCTACGATCTGGTGGGGGCCTTCTCCGATGGCGGCCTGCACCACATGCCGGTGGTAGATGGCGAGCAACTGGTGGGGATCCTGACCCAGTCGGACATGGTGGCGGCGCTGTTCAACCTGGCGCTGCACCCGGCGCAGGGTGAAACCGGCGCGCCGGTCAGTCCATAAAAAAGGCCCCGCGAGGGGCCTTTTTGTTGTCTGCGTCTTGGCTCAGGGGGCCGGGTAGATGGTGTTGCCCTGAAACACGGTCTGCTCGACCCGGGTGTCGGCAATCTGCTCCGGCGTGCCGGCCTCGACCAGGGCGAACAGATCCCGGTCGAGCACGATGAAGTCGGCGGATTTGCCCGCCTCGATGGAGCCGGTGATCTCCCCCTGGCGCACCGCCCTGGCGCCGTTGATGGTGTAGGCGGCCAGCATCTCGGCCAGCGAGATGCGCTGGCTGGCGCGAAATGTATCGTCGCTGCCGGCTGCTCGCATGATGCCGGCGGCCATGTTTTCAAACGGGCGGGGATCCCGGCTGTCGACCGGCGCGTCGCTGCCCGCCACCAGAATGGCGCCCGCCTTGCGGCTGCTCTCGACCGGATAGAGGGCCTGCTGCAGATAGCCCAGCGGATCGTAGAGCGCCTCGCTCAGGGACTGGCCGGCCCTGGTTGGCTGGATGAAGGGGGTGACCAGCATGTCGTAGGCGAGCTGGGGCGTGGTCCAGGCATAGGTGAAGGTGAGGTAGAGGCCGAGCTCGCCGAGGCGGCGCTGATCGTCAGGGTGCACCACCTGCAGGTGGGCCAGGGTGTGGGGGATGCCCCGATCGCCGTTGCTGGCGCGGGCGGCTGCCAGCGCATCGAGCCCGACCCGGGTGCTGCGATCACCGATGCTGTGCATGTGGATGCCAAAATCCGCCCCGTCCAGCGCGGTGACGTAGCGCTTCAGATCCGCCTCCCGGTAGTTGACGATGCCGTTGCTGCCGGCGTCTTCGCTGTCGGCGGTGATGGTGACCCGGCCGCTGTCCGGATCCAGCGCCAGATGGGGATTCTGGTAGTTCTCCAGCATGCCGGCGTTGGGCAGGAAAGGCGGTGCGGTGAAGGGATCACCTTCCAGCACTCCGTCGAGGAAGATCTTGACCGCATCGGCCTTGATCAGCGGGTTGCCGGCAAAGGCGCTTCTGACCTGAGTGGACTTGGCCAGGTGCCCTTCGATGTCCAGCTTGCCGCTGTAGTCATCCTCGTGAAAGCAGGTGGTGGCGGTGATGCGCATCTGCAGCAGCCCCCGTGCCTGCATGCTGAGCAGGCGCTGGCGGATGAAGTCGGTGGCGCAGGCATCCTGCACGCCGGTGATGCCGCGCGAGGCCATCAGGGTGGCGATGGCCGGCAGGATCTGCTCGTACTGGGCGGCGGCCCGCTCATCGCTCGCGCTCAGCACCCCGCTGTCCGGCACCGGGATGGCGCTGCGGGCCCCCTCCCGGATGACGCCGCTGGTCAAGTCCACATAGGGGATGAACCGCTCGAATACCCCGCCCGGCGCCAATGTGGCGGGGTTGAAGCCCACCTGATTGCCATCCTGATCTTCGGCGCTGGCCAGCGCCTGCGAGTTGTAGGCACTGGCGTGACCGTCCGCCCCGAGCAGCACCACCGGATTGTCCGGCGCCACGGCATCCAGGGCGGCCAGCAGGGTGGCATGGTTCGCGGTCGGGGTATTGCCGTCGTAAGGGGACCACTGATTGACCACCAGCCACTCGCCCGGCTGCCCGGCGTAGCGGGGCAGACACGCCTTGACCTTGGCGGCCAGCTGATCGAGATCGACGGCCTGACCATCCAGATCGCACATGGGCAGGGCCACGGTGCCGAGCAGGTGGATGTGGTTGTCGTGCAGCCCCGGCAGCACCATGCGCCCCTGCAGATCCACCTGGCGGGTGGCGTTGGTCATGAAGGGTTCGGCCCCCTGGCGCGAGCCGACGTAGCGGAACTTGCCATCCTCGACCACCATGGCCTCGGCCAGGCTGCGCTGGCCGTCCTGGGTGTAAATCTTGCCGTTGAAGTAGAGGGTGCTGGTCGGTTCCTGCGAGCGGTTGTCCTGCTGGCAGCCGCCGAGCAGGACTGTCATCAGCAGGGAGACCAGCCCCCGGCGGTGGTTGTGTTGTTTGCCATCCATTGCGTGCTCTCCTTGTATGATTGCAGTGATTACTGCAAATATGAGCACAGTTGTTTATTGCAGCTGCGCCGGAAAATGCCAGCGATTGCTGCATTTTTTTTTGACTTGTGTTGAGTCTGTCTCATCATGTAGTGATGAGACTCGGTGACCATGGAGGGAGAGACGCAATGGCGGAACACGCATTGCCAGAGGAGCTCTGCATGCGGCGTCAGCCGCGGCAGCAGCGCAGTCAGGAGGTAGCGACCCGCATCGAGCAGGCCACCCTGGCGCTGCTGCGGGAGCAGGGGTTCGCGGCGCTCAACACCAATGCCATCGCCGCCCGCGCCGGGGTGGGCATCAAGTCGCTCTATCACCTCTATCCCAACAAGGAGGCGATCATCTGCCGGCTGGCGATGGACTGGCTGGCGGCGGTGTGCGAGGCGCAGGCAGAGATCCGCCAGCAGGCCGATAACTGGCCGCAGACCCTGGCCATGCTGGATCAGGCGCTGGATGCGCTGGATGAGCGCTTCGTCGGTTACGGGGCCCTGTGGCAGGCGATGGATCTCATCCCGGCCCTGCATGGGCTCGAGCAGGAGCACGAGCGCGGCCAGCTGGCATTTTGGCATGAGCGGCTGCGCCATTTTGGCTGCCGCTGGCCCGAACCCGAGCTCACCACCCTGATCCGCTACTTCTACCGGACGGCGGATGTGGTCAAGCAGTGCGCCAAGGAGCAGGGACGCCTGGGGGATCCCATCTGGCTGCTTCATCGCCACTGGCTGCAGCAACTGGTGGCGAGCGCCATCGCCGAGCCGGATCCCGCCAGAGTGTGGCAGGCGCAGCCCGCCCTGATGCTGGGCGGTGCGGCGGCAGAGGCTGAATAAATCGCACTGGGGTCAAAACAAACTGCGGTCAAAACAAACAGGGGTCAAAACAAGAGGGAGTGCCAGGCACTCCCTCTTTGGGATGAAACGGGAAGAGACGCAGGACAAGTCTCAGCCGTAGCGGGCCAGGGTGAGCCCTTCGTCGCTGATGGCGGTGTCGCTGCCGCTGATGAGATCGCACAGCAGCTGACCCGAGCCTGCCGCCATGGTCCAGCCCAGGGTGCCGTGGCCGGTGTTGAGCCAGAGGCCGGGGATGGGGCTTGGGCCCACTAGCGGGGTGCCGTCCGGCGTCATGGGGCGCAGCCCGGTCCAGAAGTCGGCGCGGCTGATGTCGCCCCCCTCGGGGAAGAGATCACCGACCACCATGGCCAGGGTGTCGTGCCGTTTCGGGTTGAGGGCCAGGTTGTAGCCCGACAGCTCCGCCATGCCGCCGACCCGGATCCGCTCATCGAAACGGGTGATGGCCACCTTGTAGGTTTCGTCCAGCACGGTACTGCGCGGCGAGGCCTCGGCGTTGATCATCGGCAGGGTGAGGGAGTAGCCCTTGACCGGGTAGACGGGCAGATCGAGCCCGAGCGGGCGCAGGAACCCGGTGGCATAGCTGCCGAGGGCACAGACGATGGCGTCGGCCTTGAAGCGCTGCTCGCCGGCCCGCACCGCCACGGCGCGTCCCTGCGCCAGCTCGATCTCGTCGATGGCGCAGTTGAACACGAACTTGACCCCCAGTCGCTGCGCTTCTGCTGCCATGGCCTTGGTGAAGCGGAAGCAGTCGCCGGTCTCATCGCCCGGCAGGCGCAGGCCGCCCACTATCTTGCCGCGTACCCGGGCCAGCGCCGGCTCTGCCCCTTCACAGCCAGCGGCATCGAGGGACTGGTAGGGCACGCCGTACTCTTCCAGCACCTCGATGTCGCGCTTGCTGGCATCGAGCTGGGCCTGACTGCGAAACAGCTGCAGGGTGCCGAGCTGGCGCCCTTCATAATCGATGCTCAGCTCGTCGCGCAGCAGCTTCATGCAGTCGCGGCTGTATTCGGCCAGCCGCACCATGCGCCCCTTGTTGACCGCATAGGCCGCCGGGGTGCAGTTGGCAAACATCTTCAGCATCCAGCGCAGCTGGAAGGGATCCGAGGTCGGTCGCACCGTGAAGGGGGCATGCTTTTGCAGCAGCCACTTGGCGGCCTTGAGGGGAATGCCGGGGGCCGCCCAGGGGGCCGCGTAACCGGGGGAGATCTGGCCGGCATTGGCGTGGCTGGTTTCAAGGGCCACTCCGTCACGCCGCTCCAGCAGCGTCACCTTGTGACCCGCCTTGGCCAGATACCAGGCGCTGGTCACGCCGACCACGCCACCACCGAGTACCACTATATCCATCTTGTCTCTCCTTGACTGGGGCCCTCACCTTAATCAGCCGCCACAGGATATTCAACTGGTGTAGATATAATTGGGATATATATCTATTTACATTTATTTAACTGGTTTTCAATGTTGAAAAGTGTGGACTTGTTGGTATTAGCTGTGGCAGTCAGAGCTGCTCCAGCCGGATCAGGTACTGCTCCGCCGTCCCTAGGATGGCGCGCTGCTGTTCGGCGGCCTGGCCATCCCAGTTGGCATAGGGCAAGGCGAGGCGGGGATTACTGCCAAGTTTGTTCCGATTGCGCCACAAAAAGTGCCAGTAGAGGCTGTTGAAGGGGCAACTCCCATCGCCGTGGCGGGCTTTGACCTGATAGTGGCACCCCTTGCAGTAGTGACCCATCCGCTCGAGATAGGCGCCGCTGCTGGCGTAGGGCTTGCTGCCCATCAGACCGCCATCGGCAAACTGGCTCATGCCGCGGGTGTTGGGCAGCTCCACCCACTCGATGGCATCCACATAGATGCCGAGATACCAGGCATCCACCTCGTCAGGATAGATCCCCGCCAGCAGGGCAAAGTTGCCGGTCACCATCAGCCGCTGGATATGGTGGGCGTAGCCGTGCTCCAGAGACTGGCCAATGGCGTGGCGCACGCAGGCCATCTTGGTTTCGCCATTCCAGAAGAAACCGGGTAGCGGCCGCTTGGCCCCCAGAAAATTGGTCTGCTGATAGTCGGGCATCTTTTCCCAGTAGAGGGCGTGCACGAACTCGCGCCAGCCGAGGATCTGACGGATAAATCCCTCAACCTGCGCCAGGGTGATGGTTGCCTGATTGGCCTGCCAGTGAGCTTCGGCGGCGCGGATCACCTCGAGCGGGTGGAGCATCTTGCTATTGAGGGAAAATGACAGGCGGCTATGAAACAGGCTCCAGCCCCGCTCGCTCAGGGCATCCTGATAGCGGCCAAAGTGGGGCAGGCAGTGGGCCAGAAAATGGGCCAGCAGCTCGCGACTCTGGCGCCGGCTGATGGGCCAGGACAGTCTGCTGGCATTCGCCTCGCCGATGGTGCTGACCCCGTGGCGGGTCAGCATGGCATCGATGTCGCTCACTTCGTTGGCAAAGGTAAGGGGCGCCGGGATGGGCTGATTAGCCGGCAATTTGGCACGGTTCTCATCATCAAAGTTCCAGCGCCCACCAAGGGGCTGGCCGCGCTCATCGAGCAGCACCCTGTATTGCTTGCGCAGGGCGCGGTAGAAGAACTCCATCCGGCTGTGGGGGTAGCGCTGCCAGCCATCGCGGGAGGTGAGAAAATGTTCGCTTTCCACCTCGGTGGCAGGGATGGCAAGGCCCGCCGCCCAGTTTTTCAACTGGCTGGCGAGGCGCCACTCGTCCGGGCTCTGCCAGGCGAAGCTGTCGGCCTGATGTGCTTCGAGCTGAGCCTCCAGCAAGCTGGGCAAGTCGGGCCAGCGGGCGCTCTCATCGAGAGTCAGGTAACAGACGCGGTGGCCCGCCTTGCCAAGGGCCGCCGCGAAGGCGCGCATGGCGGCAAAGAAGGCCAGCACCTTCTGGCGATGGTGGCGACAGTAGTCGGTCTCCTGGCGCAGCTCCGCCATCAGATAGCAAACCGCCGGATCCGGCGTGCGAAACCAGCTGTGACCGGCGTTCAGCTGATCGCCGAGCACGAGGCGCAGCTCCATCAGTCATGCTCCCCATTATGTGGATGGCTGCGGTGACGAGCGCGGCGACAGCGCTCGCTGCAGTAGCGAACCTCCTCCCAGCAATTTGCCCACTTGCGCCGCCAGCTGAAGGGGCGTTGGCAGACGGGGCAGATCTTCTCGGGCAGATGGGCTTTGCGATGCATGGGTCTTCCGGCTGTGGGCAACGAGGTGCGTGAACAGGGTCAAGTCAACGGGATAACAGCTTAACGAAGCGGGGTGCGGGTGGGATCACCGTTGCCGGTATCGGGCCAAGTGAATGGATGCTTTGTGAGCAGGCGCACAGCCCGGCGGTGCGCCTCTTGTCTGCCAATTAACCTGCCGTTAACGTGGCGAGGCTGCCTGCTGGCAGTACCCATCAATGGATCTTATTGGCCACCGACTGTTTACAACCGACATGGAGGGGAGTGATGCCAATCGTGACAGCTACGCCCCGGGCAGCCTGCCTGCTCGCCCACTGGTACACCCGGGATCCCATTCTGACCCTCGACTTTCCTCACCGCTGATTGGCGGCACCCGCCGTTTGAATTTGTCAGCCGGACGACCCTGATCGCCCCGGCCTTTTTGCCAATCCCAATTTCAAACACACTGGCCTTGCGCCGGTGAGGAGTCTTTTATGCGTCGTATACCCGAGCCGTTTCGTATCAAGATGGTCGAGCCCATCAAACAGACCACTGGCGCCGAGCGCCGCGCCGCTCTCGAGGCCGCTGGCTGGAATCCCTTCCTGCTGCTGGCCGAGGATGTCTATATCGATCTGCTGACCGACAGCGGCACCGGTGCCATGTCCGATCGTCAGTGGGCCGGCATCATGATGGGGGATGAGGCCTATGCGGGCAGCCGCAACTTCGTCGAGCTGGAGCGCGCGGTGCGCGAGATCTTTGGCTACCAGCATGTGATGCCCACCCACCAGGGGCGCGGGGCGGAGCAGATCCTCTTCCCCGAGCTGGTCAAGCGCTGCCAGGGCAAGGCGCCGGTTTTCATCTCCAACTACCACTTCGACACCACCAAGGCCCACGTGGAGTTGGCTGGCGCGCGGGCCATCAACCTGCTCACCCCGAAAGCCCTCGACACCACGGCCCCCTACGCCTGGAAGGGGGATTTTGATCTCCCTCGCCTGAGCGACACCATCGAGACCCTGGGGGCCGATAACGTGGCCGGCATCATCATCACGGTCACCTGCAACAGCGCCGGTGGTCAGCCGGTCTCCATGGCCAATATGGAGGCGGTCTCCGAGCTGGCCCGTCGCCACCATATTCCGGTGGTGATCGATGCCGCCCGCTTTGCCGAGAACGCCTGGTTTATCAAGGAGCGGGACCCGGCCTATGCCAAGCACAGCATCAAGGAGATCGTGCGCCAGATGTTCGCACTGGGGGACATTTTCACCATGTCGGCCAAGAAGGACGGGCTGGTCAATATCGGCGGGCTCTGCTGCTTCAAGGAGGATCTCTAGCTGTTTCGCGCGGTGCAGGTGCGCTGTGTGGCGATGGAGGGGTTTGTCACCTATGGCGGCCTTGCCGGGCGGGACATGGCGGCGCTTGCCATCGGCCTGCGCGAGGGGATGGATGAAGAGTATCTCACCTACCGCATCAGTCAGGTGGCGTATCTCGGCGAGCGGCTGGCCGAGGCGGGCATCCCGATCCAGACCCCCACTGGCGGCCATGCGGTGTTTGTGGATGCCAAAAAGTTGCTGCCCCATATTCCGGCCGAGCAGTTCCCGGCCCATGCGCTCGCCTGCGAGCTCTATCTGGAAGGGGGCGTGCGCGGGGTGGAAATTGGCTCCCTGCTGCTGGGGCGTGATCCCGCCACCGGCAAGCAGGAGGCGGCGGATTTTGAGCTGTTGCGGCTCACTATTCCGCGCCGGGTCTACACCCGGGATCACATGGACTATGTGGCCGACTGCCTGATTGCGGTGAAAGCGCGGGCCAGCGACATTCGCGGGCTCACCTTTGACTACGAGCCGCCGCTGCTGCGTCACTTCACCGCGCGGCTCAAGCCGGTCTGATCGCCAGCACGTCGGAGCCGTAGCCAGCAGGCTTGGCTAAAGGCTCAACAACAAAAGCCCCCGCACCTAGGTGCGGGGGCTTTTTTGACGAGGATGGCCGGGCGCGTTACTGGCTGCTGAACAGCTTGGTCTGGGGACTGGACTGGGCGGTCAGGCTCATGCGACCGGAAGTCTCCAGCCAGGATTTGATCCGCTTGGCATCGGCCACCCGGGCGTTGGGGGTATCGGCGTTGAGCAGCACCATGATCACCGGCTCGCGGTTGATCTGGGTGGCCATCACCAGGCAGCGACCCGCCTCGCGGATGTAGCCGGTCTTGGAGAGGGAGATGGGCCAGCTCCCTTCGCGCACCAGCCGGTTGGAGTTGAGGTAGTGCAGCTGGCGCTTGCCGTTGCGCACCATGCGCTCCTCGGTGGAGGAGTATTGGCGAATGAGCGGATAGGTGGATGCCGCCGCCACCAGCTTGGCGAGATCGTGGGCGCTGGAGACGTTGCGGGGGGTGAGGCCGGTACTGTCGGAGAACTGGGTGCTCCACATGCCGAGCATGCGGGCCTTGGCGTTCATCGCCTCGATGAAGGCGCGCTGGCCACCCGGGTAGTTTCTGGCCAGCGCCGAGGCGGCGCGGTTTTCCGACGACATCAGGGCGATGTGCAGCATGTCGGCCCGGCTCAGGCGCGAGCCCACCGCCAGCCGCGACCCGGTGCCCTTGAGTCTGTCCACGTCGGCCATGGTGACGGTCAGCATCTCGGAGAGACGCTGATTGGCATCGAGCACCACCAGTGCCGTCATCAGCTTGGTGATGGAGGCTATCGGCATCACCCGATTGGCGTTGCGCTCCGACAGCACTTCACCGGTGCGCGGGTTGGCCACCACGAAGGCGGCGGAGCTCAGCGCCAGATCGTTGCGCTGCTCCAGAAAGCTGTTGGGGGAGTGAGACTGGGCTGAAAACGGATTGGCCTGGGCGCTCTCCATGCTGACGGGAACAAGGAAGGCACCGAGCAACAGGGTAAGAAAAGGGCGAGTAATCATGATTTGACGCTACCGTACGGCTGACAGGGATATTTGGCTAAGTTATATGACGGTAATTGACGCTTCACAACGTCTAATGGCCCGATATTTCAATTTTATGGGATGGCGCACCTTGAAATAACGGTAATGGCGGCTATGAGTGGTTTCATACGAGTAATCATGGGGTGGGCAGGAGTGGGGAACCTGGCCGCAGCGCGCGGCTGGTGGCGGCCCCTGGCCGCCAGATAGTCACTCTTTTACCTCTCTCTGCTGCTTATTCCCTTCCTCTCGCTCATTCTGGGTGATCATCTCTGCTGAAAACGGCCTGATCAGGGGCAGCAACATGTGCTTATGGCCGCCATGGCCGGATGTGGATCATCACAGGATCAAGGGGATAACGGCAGGGCTCTTGGCATGCACCCGCTATGGTGTCATGGCCACCCGCATCAGCGCCGAGGGGCTGTTTTCGACAAAGTAGTGCCAGAGGTGATCATAGAGTGCCTGCTGGCCGGGGAAGCCCGCCAGTGCCTTGGCCTCGGCCAGGGTGCACCAGCGGTACTCGGTGTGCTTGTGGTTGAGGGTCACCGCCTGCGTTGGCGGGCAGTAGACCACGAACACCGGCACCAGACAGAGGGTGTTGGTGGCGTGCTCGTAAAACTGCTCCAGATACTGGCAGTTGTAGAGTTCATTCACGACGATGCCGGTCTCCTCGCGAAATTCGCGCACTATGGTTTGCCAACCGGTTTCCCCTGCTTCGACCGTGCCCGCCACATGACACCAGAAGCCGCCCTTGACCCGTTTCATCATCAGCAACCTGGTCTCGCTCAGGACGGTGGAGAGTGCAACGCCGGAGACGGCGTGACAGCGAATGGGGATCATGGGAGAGGCTCCAGAAACAGGTTCAATGGACGCCTATGTTCGGCCGCAGACGGGATCTTGGCAAGTGATTTCCCTGCCGGCGGCGCTTGTGCGGGCCCAACGTGACAGGGGCATTCAGCCCCCATCATACGTGCGGTCAGCCTCCCATCATGCGGGCAGTCTGGATCGCCTCGATCAGCGCGGCCCGGTTGATGCGGGGGCGCTCCTCGTCCAGCAACTGCTGCCAGAGGGCGATGGCCTGGGAGTAGCGGCCGTGCAGGAAGTGATCGGAGGCGAGCAGCATCAGGGCGCTCACCTCTCCCTTGTCCTGCTTGAGCGCGCTATCAAGCAGACGCAGCGCCTCCGGGGTGAGCTGCTGGCCCGCCTGGTAGTAGAGCACCGTCGCCTGGGCGGCCTGGGTCGCCGCGCTGGCTCCCCCTTCTTGCAGAGCGAGGCGCTGGTAGGCGAGCAGGGCGTTGGCATACTCGTCCCGGTAGAGATAGAGCTGGCCGAGCGCCGCCCAGCCGTCGAGATCGGCAGGGTTGGTTTGCAGGCGCTGGTGCAGGGCGCCCAGTTCTTTGTCTTGCAGATCCCGCGGGCTCAATCCCGCCAGCGGATCGGGGCGCGACTGATAAGCCTGCCACGCCTGATAGCGGCCGGTGCCGGCATAAATTCCGGCCATCAGCGCCAGCAGCAGGGACCCAAGCAGTATCCATGAGCGCAGCCAGAGCTGCGGACGGGCGGTGCGATCTCTTACCAGCCGGTCGCGCAGAGTTTGCTCGGCGGGTAGGGTGGCGTTGGCGAGGCGGGCCAGCTCCAGCTCCCGGTAGAGGCGGCTGTGGGGGGCAAGTCCCGTCTGCTGCTCGGCCATGATCAGTCGGTTCAGCTCGGCCCTGGGGTCGTGGGCGAGCATCCCCTCGGCTCTGTCGCCGATAAGCGGCACCCGCGCCGGTTGCCGGCGATGCAGGCTCCTGCGCAGGCGATTGAGCGCCAGCAACAGCAAGAGGACGGGGCCACCCCACAGCAGCGCCGTGCTGCGCTTTAAGGGGGGATCGTAGCGCACGAAATCGCCGAAGCGCTCCGTCATGCGGGCGATCACCTGCTCATCAGACTGTCCTTCGTCCACCCAGCGGTAGACCTCGAGCCGCAGATCCCGGGCGATGGGGGAGTTGGACTCCACCAGGTTCTGGTTCTGGCACTGGGGGCAGCGCAGGGCGCGGGCCAGATCCTGAGCTCGGGTCTGCCGCTCGGGGTGGCGAAACTCATAGGTGTCGACCCCGCTGGCAAGGGCCCCGAGGCTCAAGGCCAGCAAGAGCGGCGCGATCAGGGCGTGGCCGAGGCGGCTCATGGCTTGCTCTCCTGCTCTTGTCTCTTTACTTCTCTCTCCACTTCTCTTTCCACTTCGGGCTGGCTAGCGATGTTGCTGCGGGCCTTTGCAAGCAGGGGGGCAAACTGGCGTTGCCAGACTTCCCGGGTGAGCAGGCCGGTATGGCGGGTCAGCAGGGTGCCGTCGCCGGCGAAGAGATAGGTTTCTGGCGTGCCGTAGACGCCGAGCTCCAGTGCGAGTCGACCGTCGGGGTCGGCCAGCACGGCGCGATAGGGGTTGCCTGCCTCGGTGAGCCAGGCGCGGGCGGCATCCCCCTTGTCCCGGTAGTTGAGGCCGTAGAGGGGCACGGCGCTGGCCAGCTCACCCAGCAGCGGATGCTCGGCGCGGCAGTTGGGGCACCAGCTGGCCCAGACGTTGAGCACGAAGGGCTCCCCCTTGAGTGCTGCGGTGTGGATGGGGGCGCCACCAAGCAGATCGTCACTCTGCCAGGCGGGCAGGGTGCGCCCTGCGACGGCCTCATCCTGGCTGTAGGGGTTGTTGCCAAGGCCGAGCCAGAGCAGGGCACCGAGCCCCAGGGTGAGCACGAGCGGCACGAACAGGCGCAGACGGGCGTTCATAAGGTCTCCTGTTCAAGCCGAGGGTAGGGGGCGGCAGCTGGCGCAGGATGGCTAGCCAGCAGCGGCCGGCGGGCAAGCAGGCGCAGGGCACCGCCCGCCATCATCAACAGGCCGCCGAGCCAGATCCAGCGCACCAGCGGCTTGTAGTGCAGCCGCATGGCATAGGCGCCGGGCCCCATCTTATCGCCGAGCACCACGTAGAGATCGCCGAGCAATCCCCATTTGATCCCGGGTTCGTTCATGTTCATGGTGCGCACGCTGTAGTGACGCCGCTCCGGGGTGAGCCTGGCTACCTCCTGGCCCTCCCGATGCACGCTCAAGGTGATGCGCTCGGCGGTGTAGTTGGGGCCGATGATCGGCTCGCTCCCCTCATAGCGAAACTCGAAGGCGCCGAGCCGATAGGGCTGGCCTGCGGCGAGCACGGCGCCCCCCTCCTGACTGTGGTGACTCACCTGCGCGATGCCGAGGGCGCACACCGCCACCCCGAGGTGGGCCATCAGGCTGCCGAACCGATTGAGGGTGAGCTCACGCAGCGACGTCGGTTGTAAGAGCGGGAGCAGCAGGCTGGCCATCAGCCAGAGGCTCAGCACGTTGGCCGCGAGCCCCAGCCAACCGCCCCGCAGCGGCTCGGGATAGGCGAGGCTCAGCAAGGCGCCCCCCAGCAGGCCGAACAGGCATGGGAGCAGCACCTTGATGCGGCGCTGGGTTGCCAGATGCTGCCAGCGCAGGCGCGGCAGCTGGGTCATCAGCGCCATCAGGCAGAGGGCCAGCGGCACGAAGATGGTATTGAAATAGGGGGCGCCCACCGAGAGCGAGCCCAGATGGAGCGACTGGAACACCATGGGGTAGAAGGTGCCGAGCAGCACGCTGGCGCAGGCCACGCTGAGCAGCAGGATGGCGGCGCCGAGCAGCCCCTCTTTTGACAGCAAGCCAAAGCGGGCATAGGGAGCGCGAATGTCCGCCCGCAGGGCAAACAGGGTGAGGGCGCAGGTCAATAGCAAGCCGAGCAGCAACAGCAGGGTGAGGCCGCGGCTGGGGTCCACCGCAAAGGCGTGCACCGAGGTGAGCACCCCGGAGCGCACCACGAAGGTGCCGAGCAGGCTCAGCGAAAAGGTGAAGATGGAGAGCAGCAGCACGGCGTGGCCGTAAGCGCCGCGCTTCTCGCACACCACCAGGGCGTGCAGCAGGGCGGTGCCGAGCAGCCAGGGCAAGAGGGAGGCATTTTCCACCGGATCCCAGAACCACCAGCCGCCCCAGCCGAGCTCGTAATAAGCCCACCAGGAGCCCAGCACGATGCCGGCGGTGAGAAACACCCAGGAGCCGAGCGCCCAGGGGCGGCTCCAGTGGGCCACGGCGCCATCGAGCCTGCCCGAGTGCAGCGCCGCCATGGCGAAGGCGAAGTTGACCGCAAAGCCGACATAACCAAGATAGAGCAGGGGCGGGTGGATGATGAGGCCGATGTCCTGCAGCATGGGGTTGAGATCGCGCCCCTCCAGCGGCCCCGGGAACTGGCGGTCAAACGGGCTGGAGAAGATCAGGGTATAGAGGCCGAACAGCCCGACGATCAGCCCCATGATGGCCAGTACCCGGGTTGTAATAAGCGGATCGACCCGCTTGGAGCAAAGAGCCACCAGCGCGCCCCACAGCCCCAGCGCAAAGACGAAGAACAGCATGGAGCCCTCGTGACCGCCCCACACCGCCGCCAGCTTGAAGCCCAGCGGCAGGGCGCTGTTGGCGTGCTGGGCCACATAGACCAGGGTGAAGTCATCGAGGCCAAAACAGCCGGCGAGCAGCAGCAGGGCGGCCCCGAGCAGGAGTGCGACCAGGAGGGCCAGCGGTGCTGCGCAGCCCAGCAGCGGACGTGAGGCGAGCCGCAGCCCCAGCCAGGGCAGGGTGCCTTGCAGCAGGGCGAGCCCGGTCGCCAGCAACAGTGAGAGATAGCCGAGCTCCGCCAGCACACAACCTCCGTTTCAATCTTTGATGTCATTCATGTCATGCCACACACGCCGCGTCGTCTCCCTTTGGGGGAAAACATTGCCAAGCAACGGGTGTGGCATCACCAGAAATTCATTGGGCCAGCAACAAACCAGCGCCAGTCACCCGAGGGTGGCTGGCGCTGGTGATCATACCTTTAAACTACCGTCATCTGGCCGGCGTAGAGCACGAAGTAGCGCAGCAGCAGGATCCCCACCAGGGTCAGGCTGCAGACCAATACCAGATAGCCGTTTTTGGCCCGTAGCGGCGCGGGGGCCAGCAGGGCCAGCAACTGGGGCAGCAGCATGCCGATGCCCACCACCCCGAGCCAGAACACCTGAGCCCAGAAGCCGCTGCCGATGGCGGCCCACATGGCTGCCTCCTTTTGGCCGCCACCGAAGTAGAGGCCGGTAAAGAAGCAGACCAGCAGCAACACCTCCACCGCCAGCACCGGCCGCTCAAAGCGGTGGACGAAGCTCACTCCCTGGCTGTGATGGTTCTCCTTGAACAGGGTGACCGCCAGCAAGATGGTGGAAGCGATGCCGGAGCTGACGCCGGAGATGAGGAACAGCACCGGCAGCACCGGGTTGTTCAACAGCGGATAGGTCTTGAGCGCCGACAGCAGAAAGCCGGTGTAGGCCCCCAAGAGCACGGCAAGCAGCAGCAAGAGCGGTGCCAGCAGCCGCTCGATGCGGGCAAGCCAGGCGATGAGATCATCCACAAAGGCGAACTTCTCTTGCAGCAGGTGACGGCGCAAGGTCTCGATCTCGGAGCGAAACACCACCGCCAGCCAGGCGAACAGCACCGCCATGTAGACCTGAAACAGCATGACCCCCATCGACATCACGGAGTCGAACTGGTAGTGGAACATCAGCTTCCAGAAGGTCCACGGGCGGGCCAGATGGAAGATGAGGATCAGTAACCCCAGCACCACACTCACCGGCGCCAGAATGGCGGTCGCCTTGATGATGCCGCTCTCGCTGCCGGCCCCCTTGCGGCGCAATAGCACCGAGAGAGTGGTGGCCCCGGCGGAGATGCCGAGCAGAAAGAGATAGATGGCGATGGGCCAGTCCCACACCAGCGAGGGGAAGTGAAATGCCTCTTGCATGGTCATGACTTTATCTCCCCTTTGGGCACGCGGTACATCTTGGGCGAGGTGCCGAGTGCCTGCTTGTAGCGATAGGTGGTCTCCTTTACCAGCCGTTTGGCGATGGGGCTGTCCGGGTCATCCAGATTGCCGAACACCAGCGCCTTGGTGGGACAGGATTCCACGCACGCCGGCTCCTTGCCCGCCGCCAGGTTGGTCTTGCGGCAAAAGTCGCACTTGTCCGCCACCTTGGTCACAGGGTTGATAAAGCGCACCTGATAGGGGCAGGCGGCCAGACAGTACATGCAGCCAACGCAGAGATCCGGGTTGACGTCGACGATGCCATCCTCTTTGCGGATATGGGAGGCACCGGTCGGGCAGACGTGCACGCAAGGAGCGTTGTCGCAGTGCTGGCAGGACTTGCGAAAGAAGTGGTACTCGGCATCGGGGAAGGTGCCGATGGGGCCGGAGCGGATGATCTCGAGGCGCGAGACCCCCTCTGGCACCTGATTCACCTCCCGGCAGGCATCCATGCAGGCGGTACAGCCGATGCAGGCCGTCTCGTCGTGGATCATGCCGTAGCGGACCCCGTCGATGGTCTGGCTGTGGGCGAGGGTAGTGGCAAGGGAGCGGGTGTTGGCACGAGCAGCCCCCGTCATCATGATGAGGGCCCCCGCGCTCATCCCCGCCATGAAGTGACGGCGAGAGCAGCTCATTGTGCCTCCTTGCCCGGGGTGGTGTTCGCCTTGGCCGCCTTGACGGCCTCATGCTGCTTGCTGTGGCAGTCGACGCAGAGCGTGATGCGGGACTTCTCCGGAATCGCCACCATGGGCTCCTTGGCCGGGTGCAGCTGGTGGCAGCTGGTGCAGGTGAGCTTGGTGGCGTGCACGTCGTGGGCCCAGAGCGCCTCGCGCAGCGGTTTGGGTTCGTGACAGCTCATGCAGACCCCGTTCTGCTCGGCGATGGGGTAGCTCTCGGTGCTCTGCTTGTCCTTGAAGCTGTCGCTAAAGCGCATCACATCCTTGACCCCTTCCCGGTGTTTGGGGGAGGGCTGACCATGGCAGTTGGTGCAGGTGACCGGCGCCAGATTGTTGGGGTTGGTCGCCTGACCATGCTTGCCGTGCATGCCGTATGCCTGCTCCTTGTGGCAGTCGGTACAGGCGGCATCGGGATTGCGCAAAAACTCCACCTCATGTGTAGCAGAGACAGGTGTGGCAGAGAGGGCCGCAGGCGCGCCGGCCGCATCGGCGGCCTGGCCCTGCAGGCTGGTCAGCAGCATGGCTGCCATCAGCATCAGTCGTAAGAAATCCATCGTTAAATCACCCATAGGAAGCCTCCATCCGGCTGCGGGCCCGACACTGCGGGCCCGCATGCCTCGTCATTGTGCGAGCCGTCCGGCCGCTTTGGCCTCGGCATCCCAGGCGGGGACTGTGGTCTTGAGGAACTGGGCCTTATCCTTGCTGGAAATGTCAGGAATGGCGATCTCGTGGCTGATCCCCTTGGCGGCCAACAGGCGTGCCAGCTTGGTGCGGGCATCGGCGGCCTTGTCCAGGGCGGTTCCCAGCATGCGCAGCGCCACTTCCGGGGCGTGCATCTGCACCCCGTGGGAGGCGATGGAGAAGTCCCAGCGCCATTGGGCGTGACGGATGTCCTGCAGAATGTCCTTCATCTCGGCCTCGGTGGCGCCGGCATCCCAGGCGGCCTTGGCTTCAAAGTGGGCGTGCACCAGCTGCTTCTCGACTTTGAGCTTGATCTCGGTGACGGCATCCTTGCGCTGCTTGACCACCCCTTGCAGCATCTCCTTGCTCTGGGTGTGGCAGTTGCGGCAGGTCTGGTCGAAGCGATCGAAGGGGTTGCCTACCTTGTGATCGGTGTAGACCTTGCCCTGTTCGTTCTGCACCTTGGGCATGTGGCAGTCAACGCAGGCGACGTTGTTCTGGCCGTGAATGCCGGCGCGCCAGGTCTCGTACTCGGGGTGCTGGGCTTTGAGCATGGGGGTCTTGGAGAGGGCATGGGTCCAGTCGGCAAAGCCTATTTCATCGTAATACTGCTCCATCTGCTCCACTGTGGTGCCCTTGTCCCAGGGGAATTTCACCGCCTTGGTCGGGCCGCTGAAGTAGTACTCCACGTGGCACTGGCCGCACACCTGAGACTGCTGATCAAAGCGCCCCTGCTCCTTGAACGGCTTGCCGATGGCGGTCATGGCCCGGTCGGCATAGGGACGGGAGAGGTGCAGGGCGGGTTTGCCCTCCTTGAACTCTTTCGAGGCGGTGTCGTGGCAGTCGGCGCAGCCGATGGTGTTGACGATCTCGGGGCCGCCTTTTGCCCACATCCCCTTGAAGTAGCCATCCTCACCCTTCTCGTCGATGACGCGAGCCACGTCCGGGCCTTTGCAGCTCCAGCAGGCCATGGGCAGCGGACCGTCTTCGGCGGTCTTGGGGGCGCCGGTGCGCAGGGTTTCCCGCACGTCGGTCAGCGCATAGAAGTGGCCGCGCGGCTTGTTGTAATCCTTGGAGAAGGGGTAGCCGGCCCAGAGCACCACCATCTGCGGATCTTCCGCCAGGGCATCGGTGCGCTCGCGGCTCTCGCTGGTGCCTTTCCAGCTGGTGAACTGATCGGCGTGATCCTTGGCGAACAGCTCGCTGCGCGCCTCAATCTTGCCCTTGGGTTGTGC
The DNA here is from genome assembly GCF_027705405.1 of Aeromonas sp. QDB34. NCBI lineage: Bacteria > Pseudomonadati > Pseudomonadota > Gammaproteobacteria > Aeromonadales > Aeromonadaceae > Aeromonas > Aeromonas sp. QDB34. The sequence continues at coordinate 303,333 of NZ_JAPDBT010000001.1, forward strand.
CTCGTCGGCCGCCTGTGCCCAGCCGCTGGTGCCAAGGCAGGTGGTAAGCAGCAGGGCGGCGAGGCCCAGCCTGGTCTGTCTGTTGTGTGAACTCACGATCATCACTCCCAAATCGATCTCATTGCCAAGCCTGACCGTTCCATCCTGGATGTGGGCATCAGCCCCCGCACTAGGCAGGAGCAGGCAGGCCGATTAATTGTTATTAGTGAATAAAACCCATGTATTTATGCGATTGCTCGAGCTGGATATTACCAAATGGGTAAAACGAATGATGATTTATCGGGAGCGGGATTGCGCTAGATCAATTGTCGGAGCAGGCAACAAGCGGAAATGAGATCCCGGTTAAATTATGAGGAAACTCAACTTATTGCATCATTGTTAATGCGGTGCACCACGCACCGTGGCGGCCATGGCCCGCCAGCCCGCGTCCCGCAAGGGAATGTGCGTCAAATGGCGCGAGCTGTATTCATTTAGGGATAGAAAATTTTTTGTGAATAGATATGCATTATTGAATTCAGGGAAGGGAGCCATGATGATCCCCTGATTGCCGGATTCAATCAGGGGGATTGCGGCGGCTGCGTCACGTTTTGCCATACTGGATCCGTCCGCGCAGGAAGGGATCCTGCCAGATCATCTTCATATGGAATCTTGTCTCGCAAGGGAAACGTTTTACGTGCAAAAAAGCGTATGGAATGGTCTGGATGGCACATTTTCTGTCGAAATTATGGGGGGATCCACCAGTGATATGTCGATAAAATAAGCGCTCACAAAATGACCCGACCTGGCACCGGGCCCGCTCAATATTTGCTGGAGGTTGTATGGCCGAGCTGCGTATCGAAAAACCCACCGTCATGACTCAACTGGAGGGAACCGTCTTCGTCATTCATGACGATGGCACCGTAGTGCGCGCCAGGGCCGGCGTCTTGTTGCAACCGGGCGACCGGATCCTGAGTGGCGAGGGGGGTGGCTACCAGCTGGCCGACACCGTCGAGCTCGCTCATCAGGAGGAGGCTGCGGCTGGAGTCGCGTCGTCCACCGCACAGCCAGCCGAGCCGACAAGCGGTGGCGACAGCGAGCTGGCCGCCCTGCAGGCGGCGATCCGCGCAGGCACCGACCCCACCGCCCAGTTCGAGGCGAGCGCCGCCGGCAACCCGGCGGCAGGCGGCACGATCGGTGGCGTGGCCGGTTCCAGTTCCGGGGGCTTCGTGGTGGTCGATCGCACCAATGACGCCACCCTGGCCGAGGCCGGCTTCGACACGGATCACGCCGACATGCCCAGGGGCGACGAGCCGCTGCTGGAAGGCGAGCGGGATCTGTTTGCCGCCATCACCATCACCGAGCCGCAGACCAGCGACAACATCATCAACGCCGACGAGGCGACCGGCGTCATCATCCGCGGCACCGTGGAGGATGTGGAAGTCGGCCAGCCGGTCACCGTCACCCTGCTGGATCAGGATGGCAACCGGCTCACCGTCACTACTGTGGTGCTGCCCGGCCTGATCTGGGAGGCCAACTTTGGCGACCTCACCGGTAAGCTGGTGGACGGCCCCCTCATCATTCAGGCCGATACCCAGGATGCAGCCGGCAACCGGGCCAGCGATCTGGGCCAGACCCTGCTCGATACCATCACCACCATCACCCTCGATCTGGCCGATGAGAGCGACACCGGCGCCAGCCAGAGCGATGATCTGACCCGCGACACTACCCCGCTGCTGCAGGGCAAGGGGGAGCCCGGCGCCACCGTTACCCTGTCTCTTGGCGGCAGCGTGCTCGCCACTCTCACCGTCGATGGCAACGGCAACTGGCAATATCAGCTGCCCGATACGCTGGCAGACGGGGCCCATGATTTTCGGGTCGATTCGGTGGATATCGCCGGCAACCGGGCCAGCGACATCCTCACCATTGAGGTCGATACCCAGGCCGCCATCGACATCGATGATCTCGACGCGGCAGCTCTTTTTGGCAACGGCAATGCCACCCTGAGCGGCACCACCGCCAATGTGGAAGCAGGTCAGAGCGTCACCATCACCCTGGTTGGCAGCAACGGGCAGGCGCTGCTCACAACCTCCGCCCTGGTGGGGGCCGATGGCCGCTGGCAGGTATCAGGTCTTGATCTCTCTGGCATCACGCAATCTTTTGAGGTGCGCGCCAGCGTCACCGATCTGGCGGGCAATTCGGCCTTGGACGGGGCGCCGCTGATCGGCCAGAGCGAGACGCTCACGCTGTCCGAAGCCGGGCTGGCCGATGGCCCGGTCACGGCGACCGGCAGCCTCAATACCGGTGCCGGCATCGATGGCAATCTGCAGGTCACCTTCGCCGCTGACCAGAGTGCATTGGAAGGGTTGGGGCTCGCCAGCCAGGGCACGCCGCTTGGTTACTCCGTGAATGGCCAGACCCTGACCGCCACTGCCGGTGGGGCGACTGTCTTCACCCTGACCCTTGGCAATGACGGCAGCTATCGCATCGTCTGGAGTCAGAGCCTGGATCACGGCCAGGATACCCTGCGCCTGCCGTTCAACCTCGAATATCGCGACAGCGACGGTGATCTGGTGACAGCGCCGCTGGTGATCAATCTGCTGGACAGCAATCCGCCGAGTTTCGAGATCCAGGCCATCACCCTCACCGAGGATGACTTTATCAACGGCGCCGCCGTGATCGGTGAGAGCCGCTTCGTGGTTGGCCACACCGCCGATCCCCTGCTGGCTGACTCGCTGGTGTTCAGCCATCAGAGCGACACCCTGGCGACCCTCAATGGCTCGGGTCTGGCCAGCGATGGCCATCCGCTTGTCTTCGAATTTGCCGATGATCGCACCCTGCTGGGCTACTACCCGGGCAGCAATGGTCAGCGGGTTGAGGTGTTGCGTGCCCAGCTGCTGGCCGAACAGCAGGGCAGCGATGTGGGCGGTCGGGTGGTGCTCACCCTCACCGGTCCGCTCGATCATCAGAGTAGCGACAGCCTCTCGCTGGGGTTGCAGGTGAGCGCCAAAGAGATCGATGGCGACACCACCAGTGCCAACTTGATCCTGACCATCGACGACGGCAGTGATCCTTCGCTTGGTTTCGACAAGGGCGTTTCGTTGCAAGAAGGGGGCAACCAGAGCATCGATGGTCAGCTGCCGGTCACGGTAGGCAGCGATCGTCTGGTCTCTCTCACCTTTGAGGCAAGCCAGCCGGCCCTGGCGGGCCTCACCAGCGGCGGCAAGCCGACCAGCTATCAGGTGAACGGCAATCTCCTCACCCTGCTGGACGCAGAGGGCAAGGGCATCCTGACCGTCACCCTGGATCTCGATGGCAAGTACCATCTTGAGCTCAACGGCGTGCTGGATCAGCCGGTGGCCACCGACAGCATCAAGCTGGGCCTGCAGGTGGTGGGGCGCGATTTTGACGGGGACCAGAGCAACCTCGGCACCCTCAACATCACCATCACCGACGGCGTCTTGCCGCAGGTTGGCCCTGTTTCCCTGACCCTCACCGAAGACAGCGACTGGCAGCTGGGCCAGACCCTTGGCGGCGAGCTTGCCATCACCGCGGGCAGCGACCCGCTGGTGAGCATCGCGTTTGATGCCAGCCAGCCGGGCCTACAGGGATTCACCTCGGGTCAGCAGAGCGTGACGGTGACGGTGGCCGATCATCTCATCGAGGGGCGTACCCCCGATGGCCAGCTGGTGTTTGAGCTGACTCTCGGCAACGATGGCAAGTACAGCTTTAACCTGTATCAACCGCTGGATCAGGGCAGTGCGGATGCGCTGCTGACGGCGGGGCTGACCCTGACCGACAGCGATGGCGACAAGGTCTCCTCCACCATTACCGTGGCGGTGGGGGATGGCGCCAACCCGACCATCTCCGCCGTGACCGGCACCGCCATCATCGAGATGGCGCAAGGGGAGGCGGCCGCGGTCAGCACCATGAGCTTCGTGGTGACCCACGGTAGCGATGCCCTCGATCCCGCATCCCTCGGTTTTGACATCGCCACCATCCAGAGCACCCTGACCGGGCTCACCAGTTACGGCAATCCGGTCAGCTTCTCCCTCGATGGCAACGGCCAACTGGTTGGCACAACGGCGGATGGTCGCGAGATCCTGCGCGCCGAGCTGAGCCTGATCGAGCAAAGCGGCAACTGGAGCGTGACCGCCAAGGTCACGCTTATGGGCGAGCTGGATCATCAAGGGAGCGAATCCCTCAACCTGCCGCTGGCGGTCACCCTGGCCGACAAGGATGGCGATCGCATCGGTACCACGCTGCCGCTCACCATCGCGGATGGCAAGGCGCCGAGCTTTATTCCGGGCACCGGTGTGACCCTGGATGAGGGTGACCTCACCGGCAGCAACAGCCTGAGCCAAACCGGTCACTTTGATGTGCAAGCTGGGTCGGATCGGGTGGTGGAAGTGGCGTTTGCGGATGCCAACGAACAACCTGCGCTGACCGCATTGGGTAAACCCGTGCAATACGAGCTGGTTGATGGCAACAGCGCCATTCCCGGTAGCCAGCTGCTAAAGGGCTTTGTGATGGTGGATGGCGAGCGCGTCGAGGTGTTTGAGGTGCGGCTGGTCGGCACGCTGGATCAGGCGGGCAAGAACGGTTTTGACTATCAAGTGACCCTCTATCGGGGGCTCCATCAGGGCGCCAGTGAGGTGACCGAGTTGCCCATCAAGGTGATCGTCAACGACTACGACAAGGCGGGCGGCAACAACGACAGCACCAGCGGCACCCTCGCTATCCAGATTGGCGAAGGGGAGAAACCCACGCTGACGCTGACCGGCGTGACCCTCGGCGAAGGGCGCTTTGATGGGGCCGCCAACAACCAGACTGCGGATGATCAGCAGGCCACCGGCACGATCACCATCACCGCCGATTCCGACCCCGTGGTCGATGTGCGTCTGGCCTTTGCGGGCCAGGTGGTGGATGCCAACGACAACCCCATCACCCACAATGGCGAGGCCTTGACCTGGCAGGCGGTGGGCAGCGATGGCCACAGCTTCCAGGCGGTCACGGCCGGCGGCCTGGTGGTGATGACGGTGACTCTGGGGCTGGTGCCGGCGACCATAGGCGCTCATACCAGCGCGACCATCGATTATCAGGTGACGGTGCATACCAACCTGGATCACGGCGCCGATGACCAGCTTGAGCTGACACTGCCGGTGCAGGTGACCGACAGCGATGGCAGCCAGAGCCAGGGCGCCACCACCATCAGGGTGACGGATGGCGTGGATCCCGTCATCTCGGCCATCGACGCGGTTGCAGTGAAGGAGTCTGCCCTCGATGGCGCTGCCGGCCAGCATCCGGGCACCATGCCCTCCGATCAGGGTGAAACCGCCAGCGGCAAGGTGACCATCAGCGCCGGTTCGGATCGGGTTGCCTCCCTTGAGCTCGACGTGGCCGCCTTCAATCAGGCCAATCAGCTGACCTCCAACGGTCAGGCGGTGACGTTGGCTGCCCACAGCCCGAACTGGTATCTGGCCACGGCAGAGGGTGGCAAGGCAGTGTTCTGGATCCACCTCGACGTCAGCGGCAGTTACAGCGTCTATCTGGTGGGGCAGCTCGATCACGGCGTGCAGGGTAAAGATGATCTTGCCATCGTGGTGCCACTGTTTGTCACCGATCACGATGGCGATCGCAGCCCCAATGTCAGCGTGACCGTGACGGTGCAAGATGACATGCCCATTGGCACCGTGCTGGCGCATACCCTGAACGAGGGGAGTGCCACCGTCAGCGGCGATCTGCTGCCAGCCGCCAACGAAGGGGCTGACGGCGCCCGGGTCGAGTCGATCACCATCAATGGCCAGACCCATGCCGTCAATGGCTCCCTCACCCAGAACGTGATGAGCCCGGATGGCAAGCAGGTAATGGGTTCTCTCACCATCTCGGCCGATGGCAGCTACCGTTTCACGCCGGCACCCGGCTTTGATCACGACAATGCCGAGCTGAGTCAGGTCATCACCGCCCATCTGGTGGATGGCGACGGTGATTGCGCCGACAGCACCCTGACCCTTCATCTGCGGGACGAGCCGGTGAGCTTCACCGTCACTGCGGCCACCGGCAACGAAGATCAGGGGGCGCAGGATCCGGCCGCCGGCATCCCCATCAACATGCAGCTCGATATAGGCGATTTCGACCGGGGCGAGCATGTGGAGCAGCTCCTTGTCCAGGCGCCGGCCAATGCCCATGGCACCTTCTATTACAACGGGGTTGCCCTTGCCACCACCGCGGATGGCAACTGGTTTATCGTCCCGCCCGCGGCCATGGTCACCAGCGATAACGTGCACTACAGCGCCCAGGGGGTGACCTTTGTGCCGGATGCCAACTGGTCTACCTGGAGCAACCAGGGCCAACCGCTGCACTTCCAGGTGCAGTTGCAGGTGGGGGTGACCGAGGGGGATGCCCCTGCTGCAGTCACCGGCGATCTTGCCATCACGGTACGCGGCGTGGCCGACAAGCCGGTGTGGGACGCAGGCCACACCAGCAAGCACTACGACATCAGCGAGGACAGCAGTGGCATCAAGCTCAATGTGAAGGCGGGCCTCATCGATACGGATGGCTCCGAGACCCTGAGCTACCAGATCAAGTGGGAGGCGGGCAAGGGTACGCTGATGCTCAACGGGGCTGAGATCAAGCCAAACGCCAGCGGGCTTTACAGCGTCTCTGCCGCCAACATCAACAAGGTGAGCGTGGTTCCGGCCAAGGATTTCAGCGGTGACATCAAGCTGTCGGTGACCCCGATCAGCACGGAGAAGAGTCCGGTTGCGCCGGGGCAGGGAACGGCGCAGGGAGAGAAGATTGAGCTGGTGATCAACGTCAATCCGCTGGCGGATGACGCCAAGCTCATCGTGCGCGACATTCAGGGCAAAGAGGATACCTTGCTCGATCTGGGCAGCAAGATTGGCCTGGCCCACCTGGGTGACACCAGCGATGGCTCCGAGCAGCTCTTTGTGCGCATCGGCGGCCTGCCCGTCGGGGCGACGCTGCTGCTGGGAGGCGTTGCCGTCAGCCAGCATGCTGCCGGCTATTACGAGGTGCCCTTTGAGCGCATCAACGAACTCAAGCTGCTGCCGCCGAAAAACAGCAACGTTGATTTCGATCTGACCATCAAGGGGGTAGTCAAAGACAGCGCCACCCTGACCGATGCCAATGGCCAGACCCACATCGTGGTGAACGAGAAGGAGACCGGCTCCCAGACCCTGCATGTGGATCTGGTGGGGGTGGTGGACGAGCCCCATTTCGACCTCAATACCTCCGGCTGGACCGCCGATGGCAATGGCTACACCACCACGATTCAGGAGGATGGCCGGGCCCCGCTGGACTTCAAACTGACCTCCGGGGAGTGGACCGACACCCCGCTGGATCATTCGGAAACCTTGAACCTGGTGCTGGAAGGGTTGCCGGAAGGGGCCCGGGTATTTGATGGCAGCGGCAAGGCGTTGACTCTCACGTTTGCCGGGCTCGATGGCAAGGGCAACCCCCTCTATCAGGTGGACGTGTCCAACCTTGGCAACCTGCAGATCCAGCCGCCGGCCAACAGCACCGCCGATATTCACCTCATCGGCCACGTGGTGGTGACCGAAAACGACGGCGACAGCAAGCGCTTCGACGTGCCGCTCACCATCAAGGTGGAGCCGGCCATCGATGCCACCGACTACGCCAAGACCAGCCAGGGTCTGGAAGATGCGTTTACCGTGCTGGACTGGCAGCCGACCCTCACCGATGGCGCCGAAAAGGTGACGGGGCTGAGTCTCTCCGGGGTGGAAGATGGTTACCAGATCTGGCTGCGCGCCGGCGGCGTGGAGAGCCAGCTGAGCGTGCTGGATGGCAAGCTCACTCTGACCGCGGCCGAGCTCGACAGCCTGCTCACAGGGGGCCAACTGCTGGTGAAGGCGCCGGAGGACAGCGATCGGGATACCACTCTCCAGAGCCACGTCACCGTGACCCAGCATGATGTGGATTCGGACGCGGTGGCCGAGAAGGTGATCGACGGCAATCTGCACGTCGATATTCAGGCGGTGGTGGAGCCCGATGGCGTGCTGACCCAGACCGGCGGGGCACTCGTGGGGCAGGGCGGTGCCGATATCGATCTGGCCGGGCGTTTCCTCTTTACCGATCTCGACCCCTCCAGTGTGGAGGAGATCGACTATCTGGTGATCAACCTGCCGGTGTTGAACGGTGGCGCAGGGGATCAATTCGTGGTGATCGGCGGCATCAACAACGGTGATGGCAGCTGGATCGTACCGGCCGGCAACCTCGGCAGCTTCCAGCTGCATGCGCCGGACGGGTTTGTCGGCAAGGTTGAGCCGATCCGCATCGATGCCATGGTGATCGACCGGGGCGACGATGGCGATGCCAGTGCCCATGCCAAGGTGAGCCTCACCACGGAGGCGACCTTCGAGGCGACGCCGACGACCAACAAGGAGCCGGCGGCGACTGTCGATATCGACGACCACGCCGTGCTGGTGGGCAAGGAGGATATCCGGGTCGATTTCGGCGCCCAGCTCAAGGGAGTGATCCACATAGGCGCCGCCGATCAGGCCAGCGACGAGGTGACCATCGTCCTCAAGGGGTTGCCGGCGGGCGTCACCATCAGCGGGGCCGAGTACAACATCTCGACCGGCGAATACGTCATCAAGGTGCCGCCGTCACTGGCGGGCCTCGAAGGGCTGACCCTCGGTTTGCCGCAGGACTTTGCCGGCTCGCTCGATATCGAGATGAAGGTGGTCAACACGGATACTGCCAGTGGCGACATCAAGGTCGACAGCAGCACGGTACGGGTCGATGTGGCCCCCGTGGTCGATGTGAATGGCGGCGCTGACGGCCACCCGGAGCTGACGCTGACCGTGCTGGATACCAACCATGACGGGCAGCCGGACAATCTGGAAGACAGCGAGATCCACCTCGATCTCTCGGTGAAACTGGCCGACATCAGCCCCTCCATCGCGAGTGGCGGCCTCGAAACCGTGGAGCGGGTCACCATCACGGTGGATGCCAAATATGGCTATTTCCTTGATGACAGCGGCCAGCCGGTCAATACCCTGATCGTGAGCGACATAGCGGCGCTCAAGGATCTGGTGTTTGTGCCCAAGGCGCACTTCAGCGGTCAGGTGCCGCTCGGCATCCAGGTCGATGTTGTCGATACCGCGTTGGTCGGCGGTCAGCTGGTGACTGACAGTGGCAGCTGGAGCGGGCAGGTCGGCTTTGAGGTGAGACCGGTCAACGACCCGGCTGTGCTCACGCTGCACGATGTATCGGGCAACGAGGATGGCGCCATCAGCCTGGCTGGCTTTGGTGCCGCCCTCATCGACAACGATGGCTCCGAGCAGATAGTGGCGTTGCAGATCAAGGGGGTGCCGGATGGTTTCACCCTCTCGGCTCCGGCGGTCAACAATGGCGGTGGTGTCTGGCAGGTCCCCGTGGGCACCGATTTTGCCAAGCTGACCCTGATCCCGCCGGCCGATTTCAGCGGCAGCGTGGATCTGTCACTCAGCGCCTTTACCCTCGACCAGGGGCTGGTGCTGCCGCTTGAAACCAGCGGCAGCTTCACCGTGACCGTCAATCCGGTGGGGGATGCGCTCATCAGCGATCTGCTGCCCACCGCCAGCGGGGTGGAGGGCGACAGGATCCTGCTCAATCTGGGGCTGGAGACCCGCGATACCCAGGCCACCGGCGGAAGCGCGAGCAATGTGCATGAAAATGGCGCCGAGCAGGTGCGGGTGACCCTCCGCAACGTGCCGGAAGGGGCCTCCATCGCCCTGCCTGACGGGGTAGCCGGTGAGGCCATCAGACTGCCGAACGGCGACTGGCAGGTGACCACGGTGGGTGGCAACCTGGCAAATCTGGTGCTGGTGACCAACGACGTCAATGGCACCCTCACACTCGAGGTGATCGCCCAGAGCCTGGACAACGGCGCGCTGGGGCCCGAGGTGAAGGGCAGCATCGATGTCACCATAGTGGCGGTCAACGACGCGCCCGAGAACATTCTGCCCACGGCGCCGCTGGTGGCCGAAGAGGATGTGCCTTACCGCATTGATGGTCTGCAGGTCAAGGATGTGGATGCGGGCAACAGCACCATCGAGGTGCGCCTCTCGGTTGGCCATGGCACCCTCACTCTGGCGGATGGCAGCGGGGTGACCCTCACTGGCAACGGCACGGGCTCGCTGGTGCTGAGCGGCTCGCTCGATGCCATCAATGCATTGCTGGCGGGCGGCGTGATCTATCTGGGTGAGCAGGACTTCAACGGCCAGGATCAGCTCACCATGGTGACCAATGATCGCGGCAACACCGGCAGCGGCGGCCCCTTAAGCGACACCGACGTGGTGCCCATCGAGGTGCTGCCGGTCAACGATGCGCCGGTCAATCAGCTGCCCGGCAGCATGACGGTGAAAGAGGATGGATCTTTGTCGCTATCCGGCATCAGCGTGAAGGATGTGGATGCCGGCAGTGCGCCCATGGCGATGGTGCTGCGGGTCGAGCACGGGGTGCTGACCCTGCTGGGGGCGGCGGGCGCGGTCTCGGTACAGGGAACGGGCAGCAACGAGATGACCCTGGTGGGATCGCTGGCCGACCTCAACCAGCTGCTGGCCGGCAACCTGCACTATGAACCGGCCAGGGATTTCTGGGGCGAGGACAACCTCACCATCACCACCTCGGATCAGGGCAACAGCGGTGCAGGCGGGCCCTTGAGCGACACCGATCAGGTGACCATCACGGTGACGGCCGAACCGGATCTGCCGAGCCTGACGGTGGGGATGCACGAGATCCATGCCCTGCAGGGCGCCATGGTGCCCCTAAATCTGACCGCCAGCGTGGTGAACCCGGCACCGGGCGAGCTGTCGCTGCGCATCAGCGGCCTGGCGGGGGCCCAGGTGCTGGATGAGCAGGGGCAGCCGGTCGGCCATGCCGACGGCAACGGTGACTGGCTTATTCCGGGTGGCCATTCGCTGCCGCTCTACCTGGACGGTCTGACGGCGGGAGACCATGTGCTGGGGCTGAGTGCCGAGTCGAGCGCAGGGGGGGCCACCATCAGCTCCCCCCTCGATACCGTGACCATCCATACCCAGGCCGGTCATACCCTGCTGGGTTCGGATCAGGGGGATTGGCTGTTTGGCAGCGCGGGGGATGATCGCCTGCTGGGTGGCAAGGGTGACGACATCCTCATCGGCGGCGCCGGCAGCGATCTCTTCGTCTGGCAGCAGGGGGATGCGGGGAACGCGAGCCAGCCCGCCATCGACACCATCACCGACTTCCATCCGGAAGAGGGGGACAGGATCGATCTGGCGGACCTGCTCAAGGGGGTGACCGACAGCAGCGTGGACGGCCTGCTAGGCCACCTGCAGGCGTCGGTGACCAGCGTGAGCAACGGCCTGAGCGACGTGAACCTCTCGGTATCGCCGGCAGGGGATGGTCAGGTGACCCAGCAGATCACCCTGAAGGGGGTGGACTTGAGCAGCTGGCAGCTTGGCGGTACCTCGTCCCACGACATTCTGCAGAGCATGCTGGATCAGCACAGCCTGATCATCCAGCACCCCTGATGGGGCGGATGTGAATGAAAAGAGCCGGCAATTGCCGGCTCTTTTTCTATCTGGTGTTTGCTTATCGGCCCCTTTGCCAGGGCGATCTGGCCCGGCATTGCAAGGGGATCACGCCAGTGCCCGGGCCAGCAGATGGATGGGGTGTTCACAAGGGAACGGCGTGCTCATCTCGATCTGCCATTTGCAGGTTTCGCAGTCGGTGATGACCAGATCGGGTTTGAGCCGGTTTATCTGATCAAACAGCCCTTCGCCGATGGCCTGGCTGGTCTGGTAGTTCTCCGACTTGAAGCCGTAGGTGCCAGCGATGCCGCAGCACTGGGAGTCCAGCACGGTCACCTTGACCCCTGGGATGGCGCGCAGCAGCTCGAGGGTATAGATGACGCCCCCCATCTTCTCCATGTGGCAGGGGGTGTGGTAGGCGATGTGCAGATTGAGCGGCTTCATCGCCGGCTTGTTGCCCTTGTAGAACTCGTTCCACAGGAAGCGGGTCACCAGCGAGATGCGATCGCGCACCTTGTGGTTGTCCTGCTCCAGCAGGTGGGGATATTCGTCGCGCAGGGTGAAGCCGCAGGTGGAGGAGGTGGCCAGCAGCGGCATCTCGTTGCCAAGCAGGGTGTTCTCCAGCTGTTTGATGTTGAAGGCCGCCTGCTGCTTGGCCTTGTCCATGAAGCCGTTGGCAATCAGCGGCACGCCGCAGCACTTCTCCCGCTCCAGCAGCTGGACGCCGATGTTCATGGCGTTGAGCACCTGCACCAGCTCCTTGCCGAGCTGCGGGTGGTTGTAGTTGACGTAGCAGCCGTGGAAGTAAGCGATCTGGCGCTCGAAGCGGGCCTGACTCGCTTTCTGCTTCTTGTACCAGCCGCGGAAGGTACCCTGGGAGTATTTGGGCAGATCGCGGTGGGAGGAGACCCCCAGCGCCTTGTCCAGCACAAGCTTCATCGGCTTGAGGCCGGTGGTGAAGTTGACCACCGGGGCCATCAGGGTGGACATGCTGCCCATCAGATCGGTGTGGGAGAGCACGAACTCGCGGATCCCCGGCTTGAAGCCGCTGTACTGGTGCTTGGCCTTGGCGATGATGTCGCCGATGCGCACCCCGCTCGGGCAGGCCACTTCGCAGCGCTTGCAGTTGGTGCAGTACTTGAGGGCGCTGTCAAAGAGCTCGGGGCTCTTGATGCGCAGCCGCTCCCCATCCGGGCCTGCCTGCTTGGGGCCGGGGTAGGCCGGGTTGGCCTTGGCCACCGGGCAGTAGGCGGTACAGACGGTGCATTTGATGCACTGATCGAAAGTTTGGTTGGCATGATCCAGTAGCATGTCAGTTCTCCTCCCGTTGGGTATGAAGGCACGGGATGTGGGACAAAATCATCATTGGGCTGAACTCAAAATGTGACCGGCAGCCTGCCAGCCGGTGGCAACGGCCACGCCGGAGCCGGAACCTTCTTTGATGGGATCGTAGTGCGCCAGCACGCTGCCGGCGCCGTAGAGGTTGGTGAGTGGTTTGCCGCCACGCAGTACCCTGAGCTTGTCGTCGGTCTTGACCCCGAAGCCCATGAAGGGGTGGTGGTCGAACAGGCGGCGGCCAGCCCAGGCGTCGCGCTCGGGCAGGCTCAGCACATCGGCGTTGAAGATGGGCTCGCGAATGCCGCGCAGGCGGGACTCCAGCCCGCGGCTGAAGAAGCTGCCGGAGGCGAGCACGAAGTGGTCCGCCTCGAACAGCTGATCGTCGCCATTCTGGCTGTGCACGCCAATCACCCGGTCACCGTCATAGCGGGCGCCCAGCACCCGCTCGCTGGTGAGGAAGGTGCCGCCAAGGGCCATGAAGCGGCGCTTGAGCGCCTCCTGCATCCGCATGCCGATGAGGGACGGCGGCATGGTGGCCACCTCTTTGATGATGCAGCCGGTGCGCTGCTCCAGCTCCGCCAGGCGCGGGCCGACCAGCCCCAGTGACAGGCAGGCGGGCAGCACCAGGTGGTGGCAGCGCGGCTCGCCGCTCTCCTGCACCAGGCGGCTGATCTCGCGGGCCAGATCCGTCAGCAGGTCACGCTGGCCATTGCCCTGCTTGTCGAACAGGCGGGCGATGTCGGCGGAGCGAAACTCGTGGGGATTACGGCTGAACTCGGCCAGCTGGGGCAGGCGGAGCTCCCCGGTCAGGATGCGGCAGTGGGCGAAGCGCGTGTGGGTCGCCAGGTTGGCGGCCGCGAGCTCGGGGTGAAAGTCGCGAAATCCCTCCAGGGTGGCCAGCAGGATGGCGTCGGGGGCCGGCGCATCGGTCACGCAGGCGCAGGTGTCGGGGGAGAGCCAGGTGGCTTTGAGGGTGCCGATGGGGGTCAGCCGCTGGTGGTTGCGCTCCTGGCGAAACAGCGGCAATCCCTGCGCGGCGCAGTGGCGCTGCAGATCATCGAGGCTCGCCGCGATATGGGTCAGCCCCACCTTGTTGTAGGGATGCTCGGGGTTGGCGGCCATGAAGGCGGGCAGGGCGGCGCGGGGATCCCCCTCGCTCTCCAGCAGATCGACCGAGCCGGAGGAGAAGTGCAGGGCGCTCTGGCCGGAGGCCATCAGCAGTGTCTTCTGGCCGGCTTCGGCCAGGCGCAGGGCCGCCGAGAGGCCCGCCATGCCGCCGCCGATAACGATGCTGTCAAATTTCATGGCTGCGCTCCTTGGTGGGGGTTGCGGTGCTGGCGTCGAGCGGGAAGGGCGGCTCGGCCACCAGGTGGGGGGCCGTCCACTCGCCAAGGCCGAACAGCCCCTCGTAGATCCAGTAGGTAAATTCGGCTTCGCGCAGGGCATCGCCCCACAGCACCGGGCGGGTACCCTTGTAGCGCTCCTCCAGGAACTGGCGCAGCATGACGCAGGCCTGACGGCCGTCGGCCTTGCCATACTCCTGCATCAGACCGGCGGCGCGATAGGCGCACAGCTCCCCCTGACAGGGGCCCATGCCGAGGCGAGTGCGGCGGCGCAGATCCACCAGGTTGTCCACATCCAGCTCGCGCAGGGCGTATTCAATCTCGCCGGCGGTGACCATTTCGCACTCGCAGATGAGGGCGTTGGCCTTGGGATTGTCGCGGAAGAAGGCGATGACCCGCTCGCCGTGGCGGTACTGGGCCGAGCCTTCGGCCGGCACCGAGAGGCCGGGGGCGGAGACCTTCTCCGGATCCCGTGAGCCGGGCAGGCTCAGTTCGGCGGTGCGGCAGGGCTTGCTGTTGCCCAGCTTCTTGGCCAGCAGATCGGTGGCCCATTCGGCCATCAGCCGGTAGGTCATCAGTTTGCCGCCGGTGATGGTGTTGAACCCCTTGAGGCCGTCACGTTCGGCGTGATCCAGCAGCACTATGCCACGGCTGATGTTGCGGCCGGACTCGTCGCCATCCACCGCCACCAGCGGGCGAACGCCAGCGTAGGCGCGCAGCAGACGGGTGCGGGCCATGATGGGGGCGAGCTTGATCCCCTCGCGCAGCAGCACCTCCACCTCTTCAGGCTCGACGGTGAGCTGGTCAATCTTGTGGTAATCGATGCGACTCGACGTGGTGCCGATGAGGGAGATGGTATCGCCCGGCACCAGGATGTCCGCGTCCGCCGGTTTGCGGGCGCGGTTGAGCACCAGCTGATTGATGCGGTAATCCATGATGAGCAGGGATCCCTTGGCCGGGAACATGCGGATGCCGAGATCGGCGTATTCGCAGATCTGCTGGCCCCAGATGCCGGCGGCGTTGATCACCTCCTGACACTCCACCTCGAACGCTTCACCGGTACGGGTGTTGATCGCCTTGACCCCGTGCACCCGATCCTGGGTGCGCAAAAGCCCGAGCACCTTGCTGTGGGTGAAGATGCGGGCGCCGTGCTCCTTGGCATCCAGCACGTTGGCGGCGGCCAGGCGGAACGGATCGACCGTGCCGTCCGGCACCTGGATGGCGCCGATCAGCGCCGGGTTGGCGTTGGGTTCCATGCGCAAGGCTTCGCGGGGATCGAGCTGACGGGTTTCGATCCCCGCGCGGGCACAGGCATCCATGAAGGTGGTTTGGAAATTGATGTCATCTTCCGGCAGGGTGAGGAAGAGGCCGCCGGTGTCCTCGACGCAGTGGCTGGCGATCCGCTTGAGGATGCGGTTCTCCTGAATGCACTCGCGGGCGGACTCCTGATCCGTCACCGCGTAGCGGGCGCCGGAGTGGAGCAGGCCGTGGTTGCGGCCCGTGGTGCCGGCGGCGATGTCGTCCCGCTCAAGCAGGATGCAGTCGATGCCGCGCAGTGCGCAATCGCGCATGATGCCGGCTCCGGTGGCGCCACCCCCTATGATGACGACTTGTGTGGTTATTCTTTTCATTCTTGCCCGTCTCATCTCTTCCAGATGGTGCCAGTGTGGCCTGTCTCTGGGCGAAAATGTTTGATATGGGCCAAGTTAATGTTCGCAAACGCTCAAGTTAAGGGGTGTTAATGAGCAAATCGTGATTGTTGTCACACTCCAGCAACAGCAGAGGGGGCCGCCGGGCCCCCTCTGTCGACACGAGTCACGGCGCTCAGCCGCAGCACTTCTTGAACTTCTTGCCGCTGCCGCAGGGGCAGGGGTCATTGCGCCCCACCCGCAGCGGCGCCGGATCCTGCTCGCCGTCGGTGTAGACCCAGCGCCCCTGATGGCGCACGAAGCGGGAGCGCTCATGCAGGCAGTGGCGCGCTTCACCTTCCATGAACCAGGCCTTGAACTCCACCATGCCGAGGGTGTCATCAGGGCCGCCCTGGCTGGCGATGATCTCGAGCCCGTTCCATTGGGTGTCGGTCTGGGCGAGCTGCTCCGCAGTCAGATCCCCCAGATAGTCAGGGTGCCAGCTGTGCACCAGGTACTCCCCCAATCCCAGCACGAAGGCGCTGTAGCGCGAGCGCATCAGCTGCTCCGGGGTCTGGGCGGCGGCGCCCCGATGCAGTGATCCACAGCACAATTCGAGAGAAAGAGTTGAACCGCAAGGACATTTGTTCATGTGTCTGGCCATCAGAGTCGATAGATATAGAGGGCGGGGATTGTAGCGAAAGCGGGTCCCCGTCGACCAGCATCCTATACTGGTCTGGTAGGAACGGAACGCCCATAAAAATAGCTGCAAGGATGTGAAAGATGACGCTAAAGCAGAAAATTCTGTTGTTGGGAGCCGTCCCCGTGCTCCTGATGGCCCTGGTGGTCAATCTCAGCAACTACATGATTTCAAAGAGTGACCTAGAAGCCGATCTGGTGGTGGCGCGAGAAAATGCCATCAAGGATCGCAAGGCGTTGCTCAGCAGCTACCTGATGCTGGCCAAGACTGCCATCGATGCCGTCTACAACCAGCCGGACAGCCCGGCGGTGCGCAAGCAGGTGACCGAGCTGCTGCGGCCGCTGCGCTACAGCAGTGACGGCTACTTCTTCGTCTACGACTTCCAGGGCAACACCATATTGCTGCCCACCCGCCCCGAGATGGAAGGCAAGAACCGCTGGCAGGACAAGGATGCCAAGGGCAAGCTGCTGATCCAGGAGATCGTCAAGGCGGCGCGCCAGGGGGATGGCTTCTCCGAATACTGGACCGCCAAGCCCTCCATCGGCCGGGATGCGCCCAAGCTCTCCTTCAACCTGGTGCTCGACAAGTACCAGTGGGTCATCGGCACCGGCTTCTATATCGACGACATCGACAACGAGCTGGCGGTGCTGCGCACCGAGCGCGAGAGCAACATGCGCGACTCGCTGCAGAGCAGCGTGCTGCTGATCCTGGTGATCCTGGGGGTGACCCTGGCCGCCACCGTGGTGATCGGCAACCGGGTCACCCGGCCGCTGGCGGACGCGGTCTCGGCCCTCAACGACATCGCCGACGGGGAGGGGGATCTGACCCAGCGCCTCAAGGTGCAGAGCCATGACGAGATTGGTCAGCTGGCCACCGCCTTCAACCGCTTCGTGACGCGGATCCAGTCGGTGGTGAGCCAGGTGGGGGAGACCAGCAATCATCTGTTCAGCGCGGTGGAAAAGCTGCACCACCTGAGCGAGCACTATGACCATCAGATGCACGGCCACAGCCGGGAGACCGATCAGGTGGTCACCGCGGTGACCGAGATGAGCTCCACCGCCCAGGAAGTGGCGGCCAGCGCCTCCAACGCGGCGACCGCCACCAGCGATGCGGCGCGCGAGTCCGATGCCGCTCGCGGCGTGGTGGGCACCGCCATCAACAGCATCAACCGGCTGGTGGGCGAGGTGCACACCGCCTCCGGCGTCATCGAGCAGCTGGCGCAGGAGACCGCCAAGATAGGATCCGTGGTGGAGGTCATTCGCGGCATTGCCGAGCAGACCAACCTGCTGGCGCTCAACGCCGCCATCGAGGCGGCCCGGGCCGGCGAGCAGGGGCGCGGCTTTGCGGTGGTGGCGGACGAAGTCCGATCGCTCGCCGGTCGCACCCAGCAGAGCACCAAGGAGATCAACGAGATGCTGCAGCGCCTGCAGGGCGGGGTGAAGCAGGCAGTGGACGTGATGCAGGCGAGCGAGGAGCGCAGCCAGGAGACGGTGCAGGAGGCGAGCCACATCGCCACCTCCCTCGACAGCATGGTGATGGCGGTCAGCACCATCAACGACATGAACATCCAGATAGCCACCGCCGCCGAGGAGCAGCACGCGGTCTCCGAGGAGATCAACAAGAACCTGGTGGCCATTCAGCAGATCGTCAGCGAGCTGACCGACGCGGCGGTCGAGTCCAACAGCACCACCCGCGATCTCGCCAGCACCGGCGACAAACTGCGCAAGCTGGTCTCCCAGTTCCGCTACTGATGGGGTGACAAGAGGGGGATGTCCCTCACAAGATGCGGCCTGAACCCCGGTTCAGGCCGCACTTTATTTGGGGATTGACCAATAATATGTGAAAATTGCCCCCCTCTGTGTCAGCCCTTGCCCCGTACCCTATGAATGAGATCGTGAAAGGCAGTATCGATTTGATCCGTCAGCTCAACTATGGCCTGGTCTACGCCAGCCTGGAGGAGCACAAGGAGCTGTCCCGTACCGATCTCTCCCGCTTGACCGGCCTTTCGCCTGCCAGCATCACCAAGATCACCCGCGAGCTGCTCGACGGCGGTCTGGTGGTCACCTGTGGCGAGAGCTCGGTGGGGCGCGGTCGCCGCCAGACCTTGCTGCGTATCAACGAGCGCCGCTTCCAGTTTCTTTCCATGCGCCTTGGCCGCGGCTATGTGGACATGGCGCTGTTCGATCTGGCCGGCCGCTCGCTTGCCCGTCATCGCCATGTCTTCAGCGAAGGGGAGCGCGCCGACCTGCTGGCCAGCCTGGTGCGGGCCATCGAGGGCTTCCTGCCCAAGAAGGCGCTGCGCCTCGCCTGTATCGCCCTCTGCCTGCCGGGCCAGGTGGAGCGCCACTCCGGCATGGTCAAGCACTTCCCCTTCTACGATCTGCGCAACTGGCCGCTCGGTCCCACCCTGCAGGAGGCGTTCGCGGTGCCCGTGCTGGTTAGCGGCGACGTGCGCACCTGGATCCAGGCCGAGCGTGAGTGGGGGGCCGCCAAGAATTGCGCCGATGCGGTGCTGGTGTTCGTGCACAACGACATCGGGGTCGGCATGGTGGTCAACGGCCAGCTCATCGAGAGCGAATCGGCCCTGCTCGGCGATCTCAGCCACCTGCAGCTCGAGCCCTACGGTCAGCGCTGTTATTGCGGCGGCTTTGGCTGTGCCTGCACGCTGGTGACCAATCAGGCGCTCGAAGCCCAGTACCGGGATCTGCGCGAGCGGATGCAGGAGTACGATCTGCCGGAGAGCGTCACCATCCGCGAGCTGTGCGAGCTGGCGCTGGCGGGCAACAGCCTCTGCCAGGACATCCTCCATCAGGCGGCGGGACGGCTCTCCCGGGTGCTCTCCAACCTCATCTGCCTGCTCAATCCGGGCAAGCTGCTGCTGGGAGGCGAAATCACCCGCGCCGATCGGCTGCTGTTCCCCATGCTGCACCAGTCGCTGGCAAGCCAGCTGCCGGCCGAATACCTGGTGCGGCTGCAGATTGAATCCACCCACTTTTACGAAGATCCCACCAAGCCCACCTCGGTGCAGGTGCACAAGGCCCTGCGCGATGGCAGCCTGCTGCTCGACTTGTTGCGAGGCGACAAGGAGGCATGAAGCTGGGGTTGCAAGGACGCATCCTCCTCATGCTCTGTCTGGTCAGTCTGTTGCAGCTGGTGCTGCTGAGCGGGGCCAGTTACTACTATGTGTCCGAGCAGCGCTACCGCGAGGTGGGGGATCAGGCCCTCGACGTGGCGCGGCTGGTGGCCCGCGAGCCGGGCGTGCTGGCCGGGGTGAAGCGGGCCGACACCGCCCGCCTCAACGTGCTGGTGGAGCGGATCCGCGCCGAGGTCGGCGCCAGCTACATCGTCATCGGCGATAAAGAGGCGCGCCGGCTGGTGCACCCCAATGCGGATCGCATCGGCCAACCCATGATGGGGGATGATCCGAAGCGGGCGCTGCAGGGGGAGGCCTACATCTCCCGCGCGCAAGGGTCCCTCGGGGTCTCGGTGCGCGGCAAGAGCCCCATCCGCGATGAGCTCGGCCAGATCATCGGGGTGGTCTCGGTCGGTTATCTGGTGCGGGATATCGAGGCGGACCTGCAGGGTTTCCTGCGTTTCGGTCTCGCCATGACCCTGCTCATCGTGCTGCTCAACAGCCTGGCCGCCGCCTGGCTGGCCCGCCGTTACAAACGTGCCATCCTTGGCTTTGAGCCCGAGCAGATCGGCCGCCTCTATGCCGAACTCGACTGCACCCTGCGCACCGTGCGCGAGGGGATACTCACCATCGACGAGCAAGGGCGACTCACCTCCCTCAATCCCAATGGCATCCGCCTGCTGCGCCTCGACGAACAGACGGCCCGGGCTGCCATCGGCCAGCCCGTTACCCGGCTGCTGCCGGAGAGTCGGATGCTCTCCCTCATTCAGGATCCGCGCCCCCAGTTTGACGAGGAGATAGTGCTCAACGGCCAGTCCCTCATCGTCAACCGGCTGCCGCTGGTTCGCGATGGCAAGCTGATCGGCGCGGTGTCGAGCTTTCGGCGCAAGGATGAGCTGGCCGAACTGAGCGCCCAGCTCTCCCAGGTGCAGGCCTACAGCGATCTGCTGCGGGTGCAGACCCACGAACACCACAACCAGCTCGGCACCATCGCCGGGCTCATCGAGCTCGGGGCCACCCGCGAGGCGCTTGCCTTCATCGGGCGGGAGGCGGCCACCGAGCAGAGCCTGCTCAGCTTCCTGCTGAGCGCCATCGCCAAGCCCAAGGTGGCCGGCCTGCTGCTCGGCAAATACCACAGGGCTCACGAGCTGGGGCTGGTGCTGGAGGTGGACCCGGACTCCCGCCTGCACGACATCCCCCTTCGCATCAGCGGCTCCCAGCTGGTGACGGTACTGGGCAACCTCATCGACAATGCCTTCGAGGCGACCCGTCGCCACGGCGCCCCCTACCAGCCGGTGCGGGTGGCACTGAGCGATCTCGGCCAGGATCTGATCCTGGAGGTGGAAGACGGGGCGGGGGGGATCGATCCCGCGCTGGCGGATCGTTTGTTCGAGCGGGGAGTCAGCAGCAAGGCGGAGCCGGATCACGGCATCGGCCTCGCGCTGGTACGCAAGACCCTGGATGCCCTGCAGGGGCAGATCACCATCGAAGCCACGACGCAGGGGAGTTGCGTCGTCTGTTACATTCCCAAGGAGGTGTGAGTGATCAAGATCCTGATCATCGAGGATGACCCGGCCATTGCCGAGATCCACCGCCGCTTCGTGCAGCGGCTGGCGGGGTTCGAGGTGCTGGGGGTGGCGCTCACCCTGTTCGATGCCAGAGAGCAGATAGAGATCCTCAAGCCCGATCTGGTACTGCTGGACGTCTGGCTGCCCGATGGCGAGGGCTTTGCCCTGCTGCGGGAGCTGCGCCAGGCGGGAGCTTCCCTCGACGTGATACTGCTGACTGCGGCGCGGGAGGCCGGCGCTCTGCAGGAGGCGATGCGGCTCGGGGTGGTGGATTTCATCCTCAAGCCCGTGGTGTTTGAGCGGCTGCGCGATACCCTCGACAAATATTGCCAAAGCCGCGCCGCCCTGGCGGCGCTGGCCGACATCGATCAGCAGGCGGTGGACGCCCTGCTGGGGACGCCGTTGCAGCAGGTGGCGGCGGGCGGCCTGCCCAAGGGGATCGACGGGCTCACCCTGCAGCGGGTGCTGGCGGCGCTGGGGTCACAGGGGGCCAGCGCCGAGGAGATCGGCGGCCGGGTCGGGGTGAGCCGCACCACGGCGCGCCGCTATCTGGAGTTTCTGGTGGGCCAGCAGCTGGCGAGCCCGGAGCTGGAGTATGGCACCGTGGGCCGGCCGGAGCGACGTTATCGCCAGCCCTGAGCGGGATAGCCACCCATCTCGTCTTGCCAATAAAAAGAGCGCCTGTCGGCGCTCTTTTGCTGTGTGGGATCTGCCAACTCAGCTCGGCTCGGATTGCAGTGTGGCGGCCGGTGCGCGGCGCGCCTGCCACCACTGCCACACCGGCAACAGCAGCATCACCAGGGTGATCAGCGTAAAGGCGAGGGTGATGGGGCGCTCCCACAGGAAGCTCAGGGATCCGTCGTTGATCACCAGGGCCCGGCGCAGGTTGTCCTCCAGCATGCCCCCCAGAATGAAGCCGAGCAGCATGGGCGCCATGGGGAAGTCCAGCAGGCGCAGGCCGATGGCGATCAGCGTCACCAGCGCCATCACATAGATGTCCATGGTGTTGAAAGAGACCAGATAGACCCCGATCAGCGAAAACAGCAGCACCATGGGGATGAGCACGGGGCGTGGCACCTGCAGGATCTTGGCAAGATAAGGGATGAGCGGCAGGTTGAGGATCAAGAGCACCACGTTGCCCAGATACATGGAGATGATCACCGACCAGAACACGTCCGGGTGCTCCATGAACAGGCGCGGGCCCGGCTGGATGCCGTAGGCGATGAGGGCCCCCAGCATCAGCGCCGTGGTGCCGGAGCCCGGGATCCCCAGGGTCAGCAGCGGCACGAAAGCCCCGCTGGAGGCGGCGTTGTTGGCCGCCTCCGGGGCGGCGATACCGGTCAGGCTGCCCTTGCCGAACTCCTCCTGCCTGCGCTTGCTGGCGAAGTTGCGCTCGGCGCCATAGGCCATGAAGGAGGCGATGGTGGCACCGGCCCCCGGCAGCACGCCGATGAGGAAACCCATCACCGAGGAGCGGGCTATGGGGGGCGCTATCTCTTTGACCTCGTCCCTGCTCAGTTTGAGAGAGCCGAGCTGCTGGATCTTGCGCGCCTCCTCCTTGCTGGTGTCCTTGCCCGGGCGCAGCACCGTCATCAGGATCTCTGCCAGGGCGAAGGTGGCCATGGCCAGCAGCAGGAAGGAGAAGCCGTCGCGCAAGTCCGGCAGACCGAAGGTGAATCTGTCCACCCCGACGCTGCGGTCGATGCCGACGGTGGAGAGCATGATGCCGAACAGCGCCATGATCAGCGCCTTGAGCACCTGGCCCTTGCCGGCAAAGGCCGCCACCGCCGAGAGCCCCAGCACCATGAGGGCGAAGTAGTCCGCCGACTGGAACGAGAGGGAGACCTTGGCCAGCAGCGGCGCCGCCACCATCAGGAAGATGGCAGACAGGGTGCCGCCGGTGAAGGAGGCGTAGGCTGCGATGGCCAGCGCCTTGCCCGCCTGCCCCTTGCAGGCCAGCGGATAGCCGTCGATGGCGGTGATCATGCTGGCGGAGCAGCCCGGGGTGTTGATCAGGATGGAGGAGGTGGAGCCGCCGAACATGGAGCCGTAATAGACCCCGGCCATCAAAATGATGCCGGAGGCGGGATCCAGCCCGTAGGTGATGGGGATCATCAGGGCGATGGCGGTGACGGGCCCAAGGCCCGGCAGCATGCCGATGAAGGTGCCGACGAAACAGCCGACGATCACCATGAAGATGTTGATGGGCATCATGGCGGTGCCCAGTCCTTGCAGAATGCCGTCTAACATGGGTTCTCCTTATCCCAGCAACTGGGTGAACAGCCGGCCCGGCTCGAGGTAGACGTTGAGCCCCTTGGTGAGCAGGGCCCAGAAGATGAGGGTGAACGGCAGGCTCACCTTGCAGGCGAAGGCTAGGCTCTGCTCGCCCATCAGCCGGATCCCGCCGATGAGAAACAGGGTGGTGGCGACCAGAAAGCCGAGCCAGCCAAGGGCCAGGCCGTAGGCCAGCATCAGCAGCAGCAGGGCGAACACCAGCCGCCAGTTGCCGCTCTCCCGCTGCAGCCGCTCGCCGCCCGGAAAGCAGATCAGCAGCAGGGAGAACAGGGCGCCGGCGCCGGCCAGGGCATAGGGCAGGGTGCTGGCGGTAAAGGGTTCATATTCGTCCCCGGGGTAGCCGGGGATCTGGGTGGCGTGATAGCCGTAGGCGAGGGAGAGCAGCAAAAACAGCAGCCCCCCGAGTCGCTCCTTGGTCAGGTGCATGACAATGACTCCGATGGGCGGGCCAGGCCCGCCGACAGTGGGATTACTTGATGAAGCCGAGTTCGCGCATCAGGCCGCCGATCTGCTGCTCCTGCTGGATGAGAAAGGCGGTGAACTCGGGGCCGGCCTGGTAGAGATTGGTCCAGTTGTTGCGGGCGCGGACCGTCTCCCACTCCGGCTTGTCATACATCTGCTTGAGCAGGGCCGCGAATTCGGCCGACTTGTCGGCGCTGACGGCGGGGGAGGCGAAATAGCCGCGCCAGTTGGCAAAGACAGTCGGGTTGCCCTGCTCGCTGAAGGTGGGCACCTCGCTCGCATCCGGCATCCGGGTGGGGGCCGTCATGCCGAGGATCCGCATCTGGCCCGACTTGACCGCCTCCATCGCCTCGCCAAAGCCGGTGGAGAGCACCTGGGTTTCTCCTGCCAGCACCGCCGCCATGGCGCTGCCGCCGGCGTCATAGGCCACGTAGCGCAGCTTGCCGGCATCGGCCCCTGCATTCTTGAAGGTCATGGCCGCCACCAGATGATCCAGGCTGCCACGGGCGGAGCCGCCGGCAATCTTCACCTTGGCGGGGTTCTCCTGATAGGCGGCCAGCAGCTGGGGCCAGCTCTGATAGGGGGAGTCCAGCGGCACGGCCAGCGCCTGGTAGTCGGCGATGATGGCGGCCACCGGGGTGAGATCCCGGAACGATTGCGGCAGCTCCTTGGAGAGGGATTTGACGATGATGGGGGTGGAGTTGACCATCAGGGTCTTGTCGGACTGGGCCGAGGTCTCGATGAGGTGAGCGATGGCCTTGGCGCCGCCACCGGCCGAGATGTTCTGGTAGGAGGCGGTGGTGATGAGGCCGGATTTGGTCAGCGCCTCGCCGGTGCCGCGGGCGGTGTTGTCCCAACCGCCGCCGGCGCCGCCCGGAATGAGAAAGTGGATTTCGTCGATCTTGGCCTGGGCGCCGAGGCTGGCGCCCAGCAGGCAGCAGAGCAACGTGCGTTTGAGGGTTCCTTGCAACATGGTGTTCTCCTTGTGATTGTTGCTGGAAGGTTAATTAATCGTGATTGGTCGGCAAACAATCTGACCGTAATGGCTATTAAGGCTGTTGTGGTCATTGTGTTCATTCTGGTCACGGCAGGGTGAGGCAGGGTCATGACGGGGCTGAAGGAGGTCAGGATGGTATTGCGGCGACGGCTGAAAAGGCGCGAGGCTCCCGTCAGACGGGGAGCCTCGCGGATGACGGGCTGGCTTATCCCTGTGATGCGGGCGCGGCGGAGACCTGGTCGCCGCCGGTGCCCTGCTGCTTGGTAGCCTCGGTCGCCTGCTGCCTGCGCTGCAACTGCTCCATCACCAGCTTGTAGGCGATGTAGTACTTGTAGATGTTGCCGACGTAGGTGACGGTTTCCGGCCCTATTTTCTCCGCCGCCACGTACTCGACGTTGTGAAACCAGACGTTGGGATCCAGCCCCCGTTTCTTGGCCTCGGTGCGCAGCCGCGCCACCCGGGCGGGGCCGGCGTTGTAGGAGGCGAACGAGAAGAGTGCCTTGTCGAGGGCCGTCATGGGCTCGTCTGCATAGTAGTGGTCGATCATCCAGCGCATGTACTTGACGCCGCCGTGGATGTTGGGCTCGAGCTGGCGAATGTCGCCCACTTTGAGCCCTTTGCCGGTTGCGGGCATGATCTGCATGATGCCGATGGCGCCGACGTGGCTGCGCGCCTTGTGATTGAGGGCCGACTCCTGATAGCCCTGGGCCGCCATCAGCAGCCAGTCCACCTCGTACTTCTCGCCATATTCGCGAAACAGATCCACCACCTGCAGAAACTTCTGGCGCTCGGCATCGGCGGCGGCGCTCTTGACGAACTTGTTCTGCTTGAGATAGCGGGCCAGGATGGCGTCGCCACTGTGTTTGCCGCGCAGGGCGGCTATCTGTTCGTTGAGCATGGCCAGCAGTTGCGGGCTCTCCTTGCGCACCGCCCAGGCGATGACCCCCCCCTTGCCGGAACACCGGCTGCTCATGGATGCGGATGGCGGGGAAGATCTTCTGCCAGAACCGGGCCTTGTGCTCGTCCATGACGATGAAGGGCAGCAGGCCGGCATTGACCATCTCCACCAGATCTTCATCTTCCAGCGCCTCCGGGGCGGGCTGGATGTCGACAAGCGGTTCTCCCGCCGCCTTGTGGGCCTGGTTGTAGGCCGTGAGGCTCTCGAAGTAGCTGGAGGAGGGGCGCACGTAGATCCGTTGGCCGGCCAGATCGGCGGCGCTCTCCACCTTGGGAGAGGCCGGTCCCGAGATGAGCAGTTCCCGCACGTTCTCGAGCAGAGGATCGGTAAAGAGCACCCCCTGCAGTTTGCGCCGCTCGGTGATGGTGAGGTTGGCGGCGGCGATGTCGCCCTTGCCTGCGATGAGGGCTTCCAGCAGGGCCTCGCGCGCTACCGGGATGAAGACCAGGTGCAGCTTGAGATGGCGCTTGAGGCTCTTTTGCTTGCGCAACTGCTCGTTGAGCCGCTTCTCCACCTCGATGAAGGCGTCGTAGGTGACGCCCCGCTGCACCCCCTTGTAGATGAAATAGCCGGTCTTGTTGTAGGTGGTGAGCACCCGGATGGTGCGCCGTGCCAGCATGGCATCGAGATCGCCAAGCAGGGGCTGGGCCAGCTGGTCGCTGCTGAAGGCCAGGGCGGCCGGCTCGGGCTCGGCTTCCTCTGCGGGGGAGGTTTGCGCTGCGGTGGCGGCCTGCAGCGGGCCGCACAGCAGCCAGCCCAGAAGGATCCATAACCGTATCATGACGATGCCCTCGTGTGTTTCATTGAGTGTAAGCGGCATGGGGCGGGCGCTTTAGCTCATTGGGTTTGGTCGGTGAGGGGCACATAGCACGATAGGCCCTATCCTGCGGGGGCGAGGTGGTGGGGCTTAGGCGAAAAGGAGAGCGGCATAAACGAAAAGGGGAGCCATAACGGCTCCCCTTGGGTTGGCGGGCCTGGTGCTAGACCGTTGGCGCTAGAACCAGAAGCCGATGATGAAGGAGCCCGCCAGGGTCAGCATGACGTTGGCCACCGCATAGGTGCCGGCATAGCCGAGCGCCGGGATGGAGCTGTTGGCCGCCTCGTTCACCACGTCCATGGCCGGGGCGCAGGTGCGGGCGCCGGTGATGGCGCCGAGCAGCAGGGCCGGGTTCATCTTCAGCACCCAGACCCCGAACAGGTAACCCACCAGCACCGGCAGGGTGGTCACCAGCATGCCGGAGAAGAGCACCACGGCACCGACCTGGCTCAGGTGATCCAGAATGCCGCCGCCGGCTTTGAGGCCGGTGCTCACCATGAATACCGCCAGGCCAAGATCCTTGGCCAGACGCAGGGCACCCGGCGGCACGTAACCGACCGTGGGGTGGTTGGCGCGCAGGTAGCCCATCAGGATCCCCGCCAGCAGCAGGCCGACGGCGTTGCCCAGCCCGAACTCCAGCTGGCCGAACACCAGGGAGACGGAGCCTATCAGCAGCCCCAGCACGAAGAAGGTGGTGAAGGCCACCAGATCCGTGGTCTGGCTGTGGATGCTGATGAAGCCGATCTTGTTGGCCAGCAGCTTGACTCGCTGTTTCTCGCCGCTGATCTGCAGCACGTCGCCCTTTTGCAGCATGATGTTGCGATCAAACGGCATCTCTATCTGGGAGCGCACCACCCGGTTGAGGAAGCAGCCCTTCTCGGTGAGGTTGAGCTCCACCAGATGGCGACCCACCACCGCATCGTTTTTCACCACTATCTCTTCGGTGACGATCTGCAGGTCAAGCAGGTTGCGGTCGAACACCTCCTTGCCGTTGCGGTAGTTGACGTCGAGCTTCTCGTGACTCTCGGGGTAACCCACCAGGGCGATCTCGTCCCCTTCCTGGATGACGGCGTCGCCATCCGGGCTCGCCAGGATGCCGTTGCGGCGGATCCGCTCCACATAGCAGCCGGTGTGGGGGTAGATGCCGGTTTCGCGCAGGGTGCGGCCGCCGATCCAGGCCGCCAGTTCCGGGCCGACCCGGTAGGCACGGATGATGGGCAGGTAGGTCTTGCGGCTCTCGTTGTCGGAGAGGCCGCGCTCGCGGGCGATCTTCTGCGCCTCGGTGTTGAGGTCGAGCCGTGCCAGTGAAGGCAGATAGCGCACCACCAGCATCAGGCCGACCAGCCCCACCAGATAGGTCAACGCATAGCCGATGCCCATGTTGTCGAGCACCGACTGCATGTCGGTCTGATGGGGCAGGTTGAGCAGGCCGCTGCGCAGGGCATCCTGCGCGCCCACCAGCGCCGGGGTCGAGGTGAGCGAGCCGGCCAGGATGCCGGCCGCCATGCCCGGCCCCAGGTTGAAGAACTTGGCCAGCCCCACGGTGAGGAAGAGGGCGGTCAGCAGGATCACCAGGGTGAGAGTGATGTAGTGGATGCCGTCACGCAGGAAGACGCTGAAGAAGTGCGGCCCCGCTTCGATCCCCACGCAGAAGATGAACAGCATGAAGCCGACATTCTCCGTGGTGGCGGTGAATTCAAAACCCATCTGGCCGAACAGCAGGGCGGTAAACAGCACGCCGATGGTGTTGCCGATCTGGAAGTTGCCGAACCTGACTTTACCGAGCAGCAGGCCGAAGGCCAGTACCACGAACAGCAGCAGGGAGTCGCTTTGATGTAGCAGTGTCACAAAATCTATGGTCATGCCCGGAAAAACCGAGGAAAAAAGTGGGGCCGATATTGTGCCGGATCCCTCACCAATAAAGAAGCGTCAAAGGAGGATTAATCGGCACTAACCCGCCACGCGACCCGCCTGTGTGGGGGAAACTGCGGGGCGGGTCTGGTGATGACCTCTATTTCCCTCTGTCAGCCCCGCTGTCAATTAGTGATTCCTGCTATCTGTGATCCTCGTCTTTCC
Organism: Aeromonas sp. QDB34; assembly: GCF_027705405.1. Lineage (NCBI taxonomy): Bacteria > Pseudomonadati > Pseudomonadota > Gammaproteobacteria > Aeromonadales > Aeromonadaceae > Aeromonas > Aeromonas sp. QDB34. Next base: position 332,161 of record NZ_JAPDBT010000001.1, read on the forward strand.
GCTCTGCTTGAAAATTTATTCTCTGCTGTTTGGCTGGGCGGTTTCCTGGTTTTTCAGCACATCTGACTGAAGGGGGGGGCATGAGTCCGGGAGCTGATCGGTGGATGTCGAGAGGGAGTGACCCATGTTGTGCGGGATGGCGAAAAGATATCTGCAAAAGGCATCTGTCGGCGGCGATGGCAACCCATTCAGGGGGGCGCTCAAAAACAGCAGAAAATCAGGTCGGCAGGGAAAAACATCGCCCGTCGCTGGCAATCGCCTGCCAGCCTAGGCCGTCATTGGCTTTGCTCTACTTACCCACAGAATCTGTGGATAACCCTGTTCATGAAACTTGGTGATCAGGCTGTATCCCGCGCCAATACTGGGTTGCAAGGACTGTTCAAAAAATACCTGAGATAAATTGTTTCTATAAAAATCAAATAGTTAGGCGCAGCAGAACAAAACGCTGCCGGGGCGGATGGGGAATCAAAAGGGAGGCGTCACCGCGGGATACGGCTTGTGCATTAAAATTGGCAGAGGAAAGCACTAAAGTGGATAACTTGCACCGAGATGGTGAGGAGATTGGCTCCCCCGACTGGACTTGAACCAGTGACATACGGATTAACAGTCCGCCGTTCTACCGACTGAACTACGGGGGAACATCAGGCAAGGAGGAGCATCATACAGAGGTCGTATTTCGAGGTCAATAGCCGCTTCTTCCGGCAGAGTGGATACCCAGTCCACCCCATCTCGGAGTACACTTCTGCTCTTGCGTTTTTTTGCCGGGAGTCGTCATGAGCAAGTTATTCCAGCTGGCCAGCCAGTTTCAACCCGCCGGGGATCAGCCAAGGGCCATCGCCCAGCTGCTCGATGGCATCGAATCCGGCCTTGCCCATCAGACCCTGCTCGGGGTGACCGGCTCGGGCAAGACCTTCACCATGGCCAACGTCATCGCCACCCTCAATCGTCCCACCATGATCCTGGCTCCCAACAAGACCCTGGCGGCCCAGCTCTATGGCGAGATGAAGGAGTTCTTCCCCGACAACTCGGTGGAGTATTTCGTCTCCTACTACGACTACTACCAGCCGGAAGCCTATGTGCCGACCACCGACACCTTCATCGAGAAGGATGCCTCCATCAACGATCACATCGAGCAGATGCGGCTGTCGGCCACCAAGGCACTGCTGGAGCGCCGCGACGTGGTGATCGTCGCCTCGGTGTCGGCCATCTACGGTCTGGGGGATCCGCAAGCCTACCTCAGCATGATGCTGCACCTGAAAGTGGGGGACCTGATCAATCAGCGGGATATCCTGCGTCGTCTCGCCGAGCTGCAGTACACCCGCAACGACATGGCCTTCCAGCGCGGCACCTTCCGGGTGCGGGGGGAGGTGATCGACATCTACCCCGCCGAATCGGACAAGCTGGCCCTGCGGGTGGAGCTGTTTGACGAGGAGGTGGAGCGCCTCTCCCTGTTCGATCCGCTGACCGGCGCCATCGAGCAGACGGTGGTGCGCTACACCATCTATCCCAAGACCCACTACGCTACCCCGCGCGAGACCATTTTGGGGGCCATCGAGCACATCAAGGAGGAGCTCAAGAGCCGCAGTGAGCAGCTGTTGTCGCTGGGCAAGCTAGTGGAGGAGCAGCGCATCAGCCAGCGTACCCAGTTCGACATCGAGATGATGCAGGAGCTGGGTTACTGCTCCGGCATCGAAAACTACAGCCGCTACCTCTCCGGCCGTGCGCCCGGCGAGCCGCCGCCCACCCTGTTTGACTATCTGCCGGGGGATGGCCTGCTCATCATCGACGAATCCCACGTCACGGTGCCGCAGATCGGCGCCATGTTCAAAGGGGACAGATCCCGCAAGGAGACCCTGGTGGAGTACGGCTTCCGGCTCCCCTCGGCGCTCGACAACCGGCCGCTCAAGTTCGACGAGTTCGAGGCGCTGATGCCGCAGACGGTGTTTGTCTCGGCCACCCCTGGCCCCTACGAGCTGGAGAAGTCCGGCGGCGATGTGGTGCAGCAGGTGGTGCGCCCCACCGGTCTGCTGGACCCCGAGATCGAGGTGCGTCCGGTCACCACCCAGGTGGACGACCTGCTCTCCGAGATCCGCAAGCGGGTGGCGGTGGAGGAGCGGGTGCTGGTCACCACCCTCACCAAGCGGATGGCGGAGGATCTGACCGAATACCTGGCGGATCACGAGGTGCGGGTGCGTTATCTGCACTCCGACATCGACACCGTCGAGCGGGTGGAGATCATTCGCGATCTGCGCCTTGGCAAGTTCGACGTGCTGGTGGGGATCAACCTGTTGCGGGAGGGGCTCGATATGCCTGAGGTCTCGTTGGTGGCGATCCTGGATGCGGATAAAGAGGGTTTCCTGCGCTCCACCCGCTCCCTTATCCAGACCATTGGCCGGGCGGCGCGCAACCTCAACGGCAAGGTCATTCTCTACGGGGATACCATCACCAACTCCATGCAGGTGGCGATCGAAGAGACTGAGCGGCGCCGCGCCCTGCAGCATGCTCACAACCTCGAACATGGCATCACCCCGACGGGGCTCAACAAGTCGGTGGGAGATGTGATGGACATGGGAGGCAGTCGCAGTGCAGGCAAGAGCGGGCGGGGCAGCCGCAAGGCCGCCGAGCCACAAGGGGAGTACCATGCTCGTTCCGCCAGCGAGATCAGCAAGGAGATCAAGCGAATGGAAGAGCAGATGTTCCAGCATGCACGGGATCTGGAGTTCGAGCAGGCGGCTGCGCTGCGAGACCAGATCCAGCGGCTGCGCAACGAGTTGATCGAGAGTTGAGTGCCTTGCCGGGTGCCCGACGCTGGCTGATCTGGCGGCGTTTGCGCCGCCTCTATCGGGGTTTTCGTCACCCCGATACCCCCTGGTGGGCCAGAGGGCTGGTGATCCTGGTCCTGCTCTACGGCATCAGCCCGCTGGATCTCATCCCCGATGTGGTGACATTCGTTGGTTGGCTCGACGATGCGACCCTGCTGCTGCTCCTGTTGTGGGGTTGGGAGTTATGCCTGCCCGGTGTTGTGAGGGCGGCGCTCACCGAGCGGGAGTAGGCCGACTTGGCCGTCCCTGCTGCATCGCCATCGATTTGATGAAAAGTGTCATGCCGGTTGTGTTTGGGCGTGATAAGAAAGAGCATGGTGGGGGAGATTGTGGCGCTCAATGCATTGGCGTAGACTCCACGCCGTTCACTTTATGGGTATGAGAAAATGGATCTGATCCTGTTTGCGATTGATTTTATCCTGCACGTCGATGTGCACTTGAAAGAGCTGTTTGAAAACTATGGGATCTGGGTTTACGCCATCCTGTTTCTGATCATCTTCTGCGAGACCGGACTGGTGGTGACTCCCTTCCTGCCGGGTGACTCCCTGCTGTTCGCCGCCGGTGCGCTCACCGTGGGCAGCGTGCTGGATGTGCATACCCTGGCCGCCGTGCTGATCATCGCCGCGGTGCTCGGCAACGTGGTGAACTACACCATAGGTCACTTCTTCGGCGAGCAGCTGTTCCGCAATCCTGACTCCAAGATCTTCCGGCGGGATTACCTGGACAAGACCCATGCCTTCTACGCCAAGCATGGCGGCAAGACCATCATCATCACCCGCTTCCTGCCCATCGTGCGCACCTTCGCGCCCTTCGTGGCGGGCATGGGTGCCATGACCTACCCGCGCTTCCTGGCGTTCAATCTGGTGGGCGGTCTGTTGTGGGTCCTTTCATTCGTCTATGCCGGCCACTTCTTCGGTAATCTGCCGGTGGTGCGTCAGAACTTTACCCTGCTCATCTTCGGCATCATCGGCATTTCGCTGCTGCCCATGGTGATCGGCATGGTGAAGGCCAGAATGAACGCCAGCAAGGCGGCTTCCTGAGCACTCTGCCACCTGGGCTGATGAAGCCGAATGACATAAAAAAGAAGGGAGCCGCTGGCTCCCTTCTTTTTTGTGCTGTTATCGGGCTTAGCTGCAGCAGCGACCCTTGACCAGATTGCCGATGGCCACCACAACGAACACCAGCAGGTAGGCGGCGAAGATGGCCACCAGCCACTGAGGCATGGAGAAGCTCAGGAACTGCCAGGTGACCTCGCTGCAATCGCCATCCGGGTAGAACATCCAGGGGATCCACTGATCCAGCGGCGCCCAGCTCGGGAAGTCGACAAAGCCTTCGCAGACGTTGAAGGGGGAGGGATTGACCTGATAATCCACATGCTTGAGCGCCAGTTTCAGGCCCCAGAAGGCACTGGATCCCCACAGCAGCAGAGCGCTCCAGCGCACGTACCATTTCTGCGGTGCCACCATGCCGAGCAGCCCTGCGGTGAGGACTCCCAGCGTGGCGATCCGCTCATAGACGCACATGACGCAGGGATGCAGGCCCAGCACATGCTGGAAGAAGAGGGCGCTCAACTCGAGGAACAGGGCAGAGGCTGCAAGCAGACTCCAGGCCAGGCGATGGGCGGCAATACGGCGCAGAAACTCTATCATCTGGTTGATCTCACAGAAAAAACAGTGGCTGAATTAGAGCAGAGCAGGGGCCAAAAGGAAAGGGCCCGCATGGGCCCTTATGGTATCAATGCAGGGCGGGCAGCGCCGCCGGCGTGACGTTGTCGAGCACCAGCCAGCCAGCCTGATAGAACCAGTCGGTGAGCGGCCCGAGCAGCATCTCCACCGAGAAGAAACCCACCAGTCCCAGCACCAGGGTATAGGGCAGCGCCATCCACACCATGCGCCCGTAGGAGAGGCGCAGCAGCGGTGCCAGCGCCGAGGTCAGCATGAACAGGAAGGCGGCCTGGCCGTTGGGGGTAGCCACCGACGGCAGGTTGGTCCCGGTGTTGATGGCCACGGCCAGCAGTTCGAACTGCTCGCGGCTGATGGCGTTGTTGAGCAGTGCCGTCTTCACCTCGTTGATGTAGACGGTACCGACGAAGACGTTGTCACTGACCATGGAGAGCAGGCCGTTGGCCAGGTAGAAGAGCGCGAGCTGGGCGTCCGGCTCGGCGGCCAGCACCCACTGGATCACCGGCTTGAACAGCTGCTGGTCGATGATGACGGCGACCACGCTGAAGAAGACGGCCAGCAGGGCGGTAAAGGGCAGCGCCTCCTGGAATGCCTTGCCGAGGGAGTGCTCCTCGGTGATGCCGGTGAGCGAGGTAGCCAGCACGATGACCGACAGGCCGATGAGGCCCACCGCCGCCAGGTGCATGGCCAGTCCCAGGATCAGCCAGAGGGCGATCATGGCCTGCACTATGAGCTTGGCCTTGTCCTGGGCGGTACGTCCGGCCTCTTCATAGCGGTTGTAATCCTCCATGATGCGGCGTACCGCGTCCGGCAGCTTGGCACCATAGCCAAACCAGCGACATTTCTCGACCAGAACACAGGTGAGCAGGCCGCAGATGAACACCGGTACCGTGACCGGAGACATGCGAATGGCAAACTCGCCGAAGTTCCAGCCCGCCTGTTCGCCGATGATCAGGTTCTGCGGTTCTCCTACCAGGGTGCAGACACCGCCGAGGGCGGTACCGATGGCGGCATGCATCATCAGGCTGCGCAGGAAGGCGCGAAAGTCGTCCAGATGTTGGCGATTGAGTTCGTTGACGGCGTCATCATCGGTGTGATCGTGCGGGTTGCCGAACTCCTTGCCAGAAGAGACCTTGTGATAGATGGCGTAGAAACCGGTGGCGACGCTGATCACCACGGCGATCACGGTGAGGGCGTCGAGGAAGGCTGACAGGAAGGCGGAGACCAGACAAAATGCCAAAGAAAGCAGGATCTTGGAGTGGATCCGGATCAGCAGCTTGGTAAACACATAGAGCAGCAGCTGCTTCATGAAATAGATGCCGGCCACCATGAAAACCAGCAGCAGCAGTACCTCGATATTGGCCACCAGCTCATGTTTGACCTGCTCTGCCGAGGTCATGCCGATCAGCACCGCCTCAATGGCCAGCAGACCGCCGGGTTGCAGCGGATAGCACTTGAGGGCCATGGCCAGAGTGAAGATGAACTCGACGACCAGCAGCCAGCCGGCGATGAAGGGATCGAGGTAAAAGGCGATCGGGTTGATCAGCAGGAATAGAAGAATAGCGGCCTTGTACCACTGGGGCGCATTGCCCAGAAAGTTCCTGGCAAAGGCTTGCCCTAAGCTGATTGGCATAATAATGGGTCTCTGTGTTGTGGTTGGTATCTGCGTCTATGCAGTCAAGACAGGCTTGACCAGAACATCCGGATGTTGTCCCTTATCAGATTGATTCCTCATGATTTTAATCAAAAAGAGCATTAACTATAAATAACATAGTCGGCCTTGCCCACGAGATTGGCCGTTTTATCGCCAATCGATGGGGTTAGCTGGCACCCATCACAGGAATCAATACATATTTTTAACAAAATGGCCTGCTTATGTGAGCAGAGGACCGACCTTCTGCTTGCCAGCCCTCCCTGCTTTGCTATTATTCGTGAGCCTTTTTACGTACTACAACAGAGTCACTACATGGTCATAAAAGCGCAGAGCCCTGCAGGGTTTGCCGAGGAATATATCATCGAGTCCATCTGGAACAATCGCTTTCCTCCAGGATCCATCTTGCCGGCCGAGCGTGAGCTGTCCGAGCTGATTGGTGTGACTCGAACCACCTTGCGTGAAGTGCTGCAGCGTCTGGCCCGTGATGGCTGGCTCACCATTCAGCATGGCAAACCGACCAAGGTGAACAACTTCTGGGAGACCTCGGGACTCAACATTCTGGAGACCCTGGCCAGGCTGGATCAGGACAAGGTGCCGGACCTGGTGGCCCAGCTGCTGTCGGCGCGCACCAACATCTGCACCATCTTCATTCGTGGCGCGATCCGCAATAATCCGGAGCAAGCCGCCGAGATCCTGCGCGGTGCCGACGCGGTAGAGAACTCCCCGGAAGCCTATGCAGAGTTTGATTATCGCCTGCATCACCAGCTCTCCTTTGCCTCCGGCAACCCGATTTATGCCCTGATCCTCAACGGCTTCAAGGGCCTGTATAGCCGGGTTGGCCGTTACTACTTCTCCGACAAGCAGGCCCGTGAAGCAGCCGATGCCTACTACAAGACCTTGCTGAACCTGGCCGAGACCAAGAATCACGAAGCCGTGTTCATGACGGTACGTCAGTACGGCATCGAGTCAGGCAAGTTGTGGACCCGTCTGCGTCAGGACATGCCGAGTAATCTGTGCGACAACTGATCGTATTCTGATGCAAGAAAAACGCGCCGAATGGCGCGTTTTTTTATGGTGGATGGCTGCTTGTTCAAGCCGGTTTTTTCTCCGGGCAACGGCCGATGATATCGGCAGGCAGTTCACCATTGTCCTGTTCCAGCACCACATCGAACCCCCACAACTGATGCAGATGCTTGAGCACCTCGTGACGGGAGTCCCCCAGCGGGATCCGGTTGTGCGGCACGTAGCGCAGCGTCAGCGAGCGATCTCCCTTCACCGCCACGTTGAATACCTGGATGTTGGGCTCCAGATTGCTCAGGTTGTATTGGGCCGACAGGGTATTGCGCACCTGGCGGTAGCCCTCGTCATTGTGGATGGCGGAGACCTTGAGATAGTTCTTCAGATCGTCGTCATCAATGGCGAACAGCTTCATGTCGCGCATCACCTTGGGGCTGAGGAACTGGCTGATGAAGCTCTCATCTTTGAAGTTCTGCATGGCGAAATGCAGGGTATCGACCCAGTTGCTGCCGGCGTAATCGGGGAACCAGTATCTGTCCTCCTCGGTCGGGTTCTCGCAGATGCGGCGCAGATCGGTAAACATGGCAAAGCCGAGGGCGTAAGGGTTGATCCCCGAGTAGTAGCGGCTGTTATAGGGGGGCTGGTAGACCACGTTGGTGTGGCTGTGCAGCACCTCAATCATGAAGCGATCGCTGATCTTGCCCTCGTCATAGAGGTGATTGAGGATGGTGTAGTGCCAGAAGGTGGCCCACCCTTCGTTCATCACCTGGGTCTGCTTTTGCGGATAGAAGTACTGGCTGATCTTGCGCACGATGCGCACTATCTCGCGCTGCCAGGGTTCCAGCAAAGGGGCATTCTTCTCGATGAAATAGAGAATATTCTCCTGTGGTTCAGCCGGGTAGCGTCTGTCTTCCACCCCGGAGGCCTTGTGCTGCTTGGGCAGGGTTCGCCACAGCTCATTGACCTGGGTCTGCAGATAGTCTTCCCGTGCTTTCTGGCGGCGCTTCTCTTCGGCCAGCGAGATCTTCTGGGGCCGCTTGTAGCGATCCACACCGAAGTTCATCAAGGCATGGCAGGAGTCGAGCAACTTTTCCACCGCATCGATGCCGTGTTTCTCTTCACACTCGGTGATGTAGTTCTTGGCAAACAGCAGATAGTCGATGATGGAGGAGGCATCGGTCCAGGTCTTGAACAGGTAGTTGTTCTTGAAGAAGGAGTTGTGGCCGTAGCAGGCGTGGGCCATCACCAGTGCCTGCATCGGCATGGTGTTCTCCTCCATCAGATAGGCGATGCAGGGATCCGAGTTGATGACGATCTCGTAGGCCAGCCCCATCTGGCCACGTTTGTAGTTGCGCTCGGTGTGAATGAAACGCTTGCCGAATGACCAGTGCTGATAACCGATGGGCATGCCGACGCTGGAGTAGGCATCCATCATCTGCTCTGCCGTGATCACCTCGATCTGGTTGGGGTAGGTATCCAGTCGATAGAACTTGGCGACCCGGGCGATCTCCTGATGGTAAATGTCCAGCAGGTCGAAGTTCCAGTCCGGGCCATCGTCCAGCGGTGCGACTTTTCTTGCGGTTTCTACCATATGGCCTCCCTCACGCCGCTTGCTTCTTGAACAGCTCCCGGAATACCGGATAGATATCCTCTACCTTGCGAATGTGCTCCATCGCGAAGTGAGGGAACTCGCTGGCGACCGATTCATATTCGTGCCACAGCGTCTGGTGGGCACGGGTGGTGATCTCGATATAGGAGTAGTACCGCACTCGCGGCATGATGTCCCGCGCCAGGATCTCCCGGCACTGTGGCGAATCGTCGGCCCAGTTGTCGCCATCCGAGGCTTGCGCCGCATAGATGTTCCACTGATGGGCAGGATAACGCTCGTTGATGATGTCGTTCATCATCTTGAGGGCGCTGGATACGATGGTGCCACCGGTTTCCTGGGAGTAGAAGAACTCATGCTCGTCCACCTCCTTGGCCTGGGTATGGTGGCGGATATAGACCACCTCGACGTTTTTGTAGGTCCGGCTCAGGAACAGATAGAGCAGGATGTAGAAGCGCTTGGCCATCTCCTTGGTGGCCTGATCCATGGAGCCTGACACGTCCATCAGGCAGAACATCACCGCCTGGCTGGAGGGGACGGGCCGCTTGACGAAGTTGTTGAATTTGAGATCGAAGGTGTCGATAAACGGGACCGCGTCGATCCGTCTTTTCAGCTCCCTGATCTCCTTCTCGAGCTGGGCTATTTCGGCAAAATGTTCGTTGGGATCTGCCGCCAGCAGGGCCAGCCTATCTTCCAGTTCATGCAGCTGGCGTTTCTTGCCGGCCTGCAGCGCCATCCGACGGGCCAGCGAATTTTGCAGCGAACGCACCACGTTGATGTTGGCCGGCACCCCGTTGGAGGTGTAGCCCGCCCGGTAGGTTTTGACTTCCATCAGCTGGTTGAGCTGGGTCTTCTGCAGCCGTGGCAGCTCGAGATCTTCAAACAGCAGATCGAGATACTCATCCTTGGAGATCTGGAAGACGAAGTCGTCCGCTCCTTCTCCCTGGTTGGAGGCCTGCCCTTCGCCAGAGCCCTGACCGCCACCTCCTCCCTTGGGGCGGTCAATCTTGTCACCGGAGACGAACTGGTCATTGCCGGGATGCACCATCTCCCGTTTGCCGCCTTGCCCCTGATGGAAATGGGGCTCGCCGATATCCTTGGTCGGGATGCTGATGCTCTCACCCGTGTCTACGTCCTGAATGCTGCGCTTGGAGACAGCATCAGAGACCGCTTGTTTGATCTGCTTCTTGTAGCGGCGGATGAAGCGCTGCCGATTGACAGCGCTTTTGTTTTTGCCGTTGAGCCTGCGGTCGATAAAATGCGCCATAACTCCCCCTTGAACAGTCAGGGTCAGGATGACTTGCGTACCCTGAGATACCATTCGGAGAGCAGTCGCACCTGTTTGCGGGTGTAGCCTTTCTCCATCATCCGTTCGACAAAGTTATCGTGCTTCTTCTGCTCCTCGGCTGAGGTTTTGCTGTTGAAGGAGATAACCGGCAGCAGCTCTTCCGTGTTGGAGAACATCTTCTTCTCGATCACGGTGCGCAGCTTCTCGTAACTGGTCCAGTTGGGGTTACGGCCTGCATTGTTGGCCCGGGCACGCAGCACGAAGTTGACGATTTCGTTGCGGAAATCTTTCGGGTTGCTGATCCCGGCGGGTTTCTCAATCTTCTCCAGCTCGCTGTTGAGCGATGCGCGGTCAAACAGCTGGCCGGTCTCGGGGTCACGGTACTCCTGATCCTGGATCCAGAAATCGGCGTAGGTGACGTAGCGGTCGAAGATGTTCTGACCGTACTCGGAGTAGGACTCGAGGTAGGCGGTCTGGATCTCTTTGCCGATGAACTCCACATAGCGCGGGGTCAGATAGCCCTTGATGAACTCGAGGTAGCGATCATGCAGCTCTTGCGGGAACTGCTCGCGCTCGATCTGTTGCTCCAGCACATAGAAGAGGTGCACCGGGTTGGCTGCCACTTCCGCGTGGTCGAAGTTGAAGACGCGGGAGAGGATTTTGAACGCGAAGCGGGTCGACAGGCCATTCATCCCTTCGTCCACCCCGGCGTAGTCGCGATACTCCTGATAGCTCTTCGCCTTGGGATCCGTGTCTTTGAGGCTTTCGCCATCATAGACCCGCATCTTGGAGTAGAGGCTCGAGTTTTCCGGCTCCTTGAGGCGCGACAGCACGGAGAACTGGCCCAGCAGTTCAAGGGTGCCCGGGGCGCACTTGGCATCGGTCAGCTCGCTGTTGACCAGCAGCTTCTCGTAGATCTTCACCTCTTCCGACACGCGCAGGCAGTAAGGCACCTTGACGATGTAGACCCGGTCGAGGAAAGCCTCGTTGTTCTTGTTGTTGCGGAACTGCTGCCACTCGGATTCGTTGGAGTGGGCCAGCAGGATGCCGTCGAAGGGCAGGGCGGAGAGCCCCTCGGTCCCGTTGTAGTTGCCCTCCTGGGTGGCGGTCAGCAGCGGGTGCAGCACCTTGATGGGCGCCTTGAACATCTCGACGAACTCCATGATCCCCTGGTTGGCCTTGCACAGCGCGCCCGAGTAGGAGTAAGCGTCGGCATCATCCTGGGCAAAGTGCTCCAGCATGCGGATATCCACTTTGCCGACCAGCGAGGAGATGTCCTGGTTGTTGTCATCGCCCGGTTCGGTCTTGGCGATGGCAATCTGGTCGAGGATGGAGGGATTGACCTTCTCCACTTTGAACTTGGTGATGTCGCCACCAAACTCGTGCAGTCGTTTGGCAACCCAGGGGGACATGATGGGGCGCAGATAACGGCGCGGGATGCCGTACTCCTTCTCCAGAATCTCGCCATCTTCTTCGATGTCGAACAGGCAGAAGGGGTGGTCGTTGACCGGTGAGCCCTTGATGCGATAGACAGGTACCTTTTGCATCAGGGATTTGAGTTTCTCTGCCAGCGAGGATTTACCACCGCCAACCGGCCCCAGCAGATAGAGGATCTGCTTCTTCTCTTCCAAGCCCTGAGCCGAGTGCTTGAGATAGGAGACAATCTGTTCGATGGCCTCTTCCATGCCGTAGAAATCTTTGAAGGCGGGATAGCGTGCCACGACGCGGTTGGAGAAAAGGCGACTGAGTCTGGGGTTGACCGAGGTGTCGATCATTTCCGGTTCGCCGATGGCGACCAGCAAACGCTCGGCGGCGGAGGCGTAGCAGGATTTGTCCTGCTTACACATATCCAGAAATTCCTGGATGGTGTATTCCTCTTCCCTGGCTTTCTCATATCGCTGTTGATAATGCTCGAAGATGCCCATAACTTTGCCCTCGTTATAGTCGCTTACCCTGAAAAGAGTGGATCACTACTTTTGTTCTGTTTACCTCATTAAGCCTAGTCAACAGCCCCCAGTAATCCATCACCAACTATTGGTTTAAATTTGCAAGGGTACTTCCCGACCCAATGCGGGAAGGCGCAATCAGTGACACACCTATGTTACTGACTGTTAAATTATTTTTGCCACGATAGTGAGGTAAATGTCAAAGACATAAAAAATAAATGTTTGTCAGAAAATGGAAATGACATCGCGTTTATTTGGGAAACTGGCTGCAGCACAGACGGGGCAAGGGGCAGGGCGTAGACGAGACGAAATGGTGTTACGTTTACGTGCACGGAAAGTGTTTTGTTTGGTGTTTTAGCTCTAATTTTTACATTGACGCTACATTGCGACTGCTCTAGATTGGCCCTGTGTCAGGCAGTCAGCGCTTTAGCAAGAGAGTGGCTGGTTGCTGATGCAAAGCTCTGTTTAAGCACGTTTCCGTTGGCTTGACCCTCGCAGATGCGAGGGTCTTATTTTTTGGGCTCTACCCGATGTTTAAGCCGTTTGTCCCTGTTGGCGAGCGGTATAAATGTTGGATACGGCCGCCAGCACATCGGCAAAGGAGTGGGACGCCAGCTGGCCGAATCCAGCCAGGCTTCTGGCCTTGAGCCGGGTGGTGAGCGGGGTGGTGATGCCGCACAGGAAACGCGTCAGGATGCGGGGATCCCGGCTGTGACACAGGGCCACCAGTGGATCGCACCAGGCTCTGAGCCCCTGTTCATTGGGGAGTGTCCGGCTGGGTAAGGAGGGAAGCTGCGCCACCTCTCCGCGACAGACCGAGCAGTGCCCGCAATGGGTGGGCGCGGCCTGATCGGCAAAGTAGCGGGCCAGCTCATGGCTCAGGCAACTGCTGGAGGTAAAGAACCCCAGCAATGCCTGCAGACGCGCCAGCTCGCTTTGTTCTTTCTTTTCAAACAGTCCGTGCAGCTGATCGGCCAGCGGTGCTATGTCCAGATCTTGTTGCAGCACCCGATAGACCTCGGTCATCTGCTTGCTCTCCAGTTCGATCCAGCCTTGCTGCTGCAGATAATCCAGCGCGGCAGCGGCCCGCGACCGCTCCCCCTGATAACCCTGCCAGAGCGCCTCGAAGTCCATGGTGCACCAGCTGCGCGCCTGCGGGGCACTGGCGAACACTTGCTCCAGAAACTGGCGTCGCGCCGGATTGAACCGGGCCAGGATGTCGGCCTTGTCCAGCACGAACTTGAAGCGGTACTCGGCAAAATAGCTGTAGGCCGGCGCTATGATGCCCGCCATCTCCAGGTAGACCAACAGGGTCTTGAGCGGCAGCTGGCGGATATTGGTGTCGTTGGAGAGGCGCAGCAAGCCAAATTCCCACTCGCTGCCGCTTTGCAGCAGGATCTCGAGCAAGGTGACGATGGCCGCTCTGTCCGGGGTGTCGCCATAGATGAAGTTTTCCAGCACCGGCAACTGGCTGCGATTGGCCAGTACCATGCAGCGGGAAGGCAGACCATCCCGGCCGGCGCGGCCTATCTCCTGACTGTAGTTTTCGATGGATTTGGGCAGATCGTAATGGATCACCCGGCGAATGTCGGCCTTGTCGATCCCCATGCCGAAGGCGATGGTCGCCACGATGCAGTCCAGCTTGCCGGCCATGAAGTCGTGCTGGATCTGGCTGCGCAGGTTGGCATCGAGCCCGGCGTGATAGGCGCGCGCCCTGATCCCGGCTTGCTGCAAGCGGGCGGCGCACTGCTCTGCGGTGTGTTGCAGGGTGACATAGATGATGGTCGGTGCGGCCGGGTCACGAGCCAGCTCGGCATGCAGCCAGCCATCGCGAGCCTCGTCAGGCAGCGGCACCACGGCCAAGTCCAGGTTGGCGCGATAAAAGCCGGTGACGATGAGCCCCTCATCCTCGATCTCGAATTTGGCCTGCATGTCGGCCATGACCGCCGGGGTGGCGGTGGCCGTCAGCAGCAACACCTGCGGGATCTGCAATTCACGGCGGTAATCCGGCAGCTTGAGATAATCTGGGCGAAAGTTGTGGCCCCACTCCGAAATGCAGTGGGCCTCATCCACCACCAGCATCGACAGCGGCACCTGCTGGATGAAACGGCGAAAGCGTTCGTTTTTGAGCCGCTCTACCGAGATCATCAGGATCTTGAGCTGGCCATCGCTGGCCTGCTGCATCACCCGGCGGCTCTCTTCCGGGGTCAGGCTCGAGTCGAGGGTGGCGGCGGCGATCCCCTTGCTGCGCAAAAAAGCGAGCTGATCGTGCATCAGCGCGATCAGCGGCGAGATCACCAGGGTCAGATGGGGCAGGGCAAGCGCCGGCAACTGATAACAGAGGGACTTGCCGGAGCCGGTGGGGAAGATGGCGGCGGCACTCTGGCCAGCCAGTAATCGGCTGATCACCGCCTCCTGTCCCGGTCTTAACCGATCGAAGCCGAAGTGACGGGTCAACAGGGATGAGATCATGGCAGGGCTCCAGCGCAAAAACCGTCATGATACCACCGCCAGGGAGTGTCTGGATGGCCAAACGAGGGAAAAGGGCATCCATTTGAATGCTGTTGATATTGTGTTATCGCATTGTTGTGGTTTTTTTGTGAGGTAAACCGGATATTTTTCAGTGATTATATGGAAAAAAGCGGTTGCAGATGGGATATTCCTTGTCCGCAATCCCGTGTGTTACCGGACAGGCTCAACAGAAGGCTTGCCGGAGCAGATGACGCCAGCCGTGACATGGGTGTCGCCTGGCGTAGCGGTTGCCAACAGGACTAATGATTCACGCACTTCGGTGCTCAGGGACTATTTGATGACACAACAACACCCCCTCGTAAGACTGGTCAACAGTACCAGCCTGGTTAGCCAGATCCTGGTCGGTCTGGTCTTCGGTATCCTCCTTGCCATGTTCATGCCGGAATGGGCCAAAACAGCGGGTCTGCTCGGCAGCCTGTTCGTCGGTGCCCTGAAGGCGGTCGCCCCGCTGCTGGTCTTTGTACTGGTCATGGCGGCGATCATCGGCCACAAGCAGGGCCAGAAGACCAACATGAAACCGATCCTGCTGCTCTATCTGCTGGGTACCTTCCTGGCTGCTGCGGTCGCCGTCGTGGCCAGCTTCCTGTTCCCCTCCAACCTGCATCTGGTGGCCAACAGTGCCGAGATCACCCCGCCGGGCGGCATCACCGAGGTACTGCAGACCCTGCTGTTCAACGTGGTGACCAACCCGGTCAAGGCGCTGCTGGATGCCAACTACATCGGCATTCTGGCCTGGGCCATCGGTCTTGGCATCGCCATGCGCCACGCCAGCGAGGGCACCAAGGCGGTGATCACCGACCTGTCCCACGGCGTCTCCACCATCGTGAAAGCGGTGATCCGCTGCGCGCCGCTCGGCATTCTGGGCCTGGTTGCCTCCACCCTGGCGGAAACCGGTTTTGACGCCCTGTTCGGCTATGCCCAGCTGTTGGTGGTGCTGATCGGCTGCATGCTGTTCATCGCCTTCGTGGTCAACCCGCTGATCGTGTTCTGGAAGATCAAGCGCAACCCCTATCCGCTGGTGCTGACCTGCCTGAAAGAGAGCGGCGTGACCGCCTTCTTTACCCGCAGCTCCGCCGCCAACATCCCGGTCAACATGGCGCTGGCCGAGAAGCTGCGCCTGCCGGAAGACACCTATGCGGTCTCCATCCCGCTGGGTGCCACCATCAACATGGCCGGTGCCGCCATCACCATCACCGTGCTCTCCATGGCGGCGGTACACACTCTGGGGATGGAAGTGGATCTGGCCACCGCCATTCTGCTCTCCGTGGTCGCCACCATCAGTGCCTGCGGTGCGTCCGGCGTGGCCGGCGGCTCCCTGCTGCTGATCCCGTTGGCGTGCAGCCTGTTTGGTATCAGCAACGACATCGCCATGCAGGTGGTAGCCGTGGGCTTCATCATCGGGGTACTGCAGGATTCTGCAGAGACTGCCCTGAACAGCTCCACCGACGTGCTGTTCACCGCCGCGGCCTGCATGGCCGAAGATGAAACCCTGCTGGATGCCGCGCCGGTGCCCAATAGCGAAGCCTGATAGCACCGTCTTCACCGCACTGAAAACGCCCTCATTCGAGGGCGTTTTTTATGGTCTGGTGATCTGGGGGCTGGTCTGGTCCGGTCCGCATCTTCGTGAGATGAGGGGAGCAGGCTGCAGTGAATACCGCAGGCGCATCAAGAGCCTGGATGAACGCATGGTCAGGCAGGCTGCGTGACACCGGCTTGTATAAGCTGCACGCGTTACGGGCTAGCCAATTGCCGGTTGCCGTTCGGGGGGGATGACGAGATAAGAGGGGAATAGGAGGGATGGGGAGCAGGGCCGGTGTTTTGCGAGTGGCGGGTTGGCCAAGATGCCTGTGCATGCTCGCCTGCTGGAGAGTCATCATCCGCTGCTGTTGGCACCATAAAAAATGCCAGCCGGTTACCCGGCTGGCATTGTTGCTGGTATGGCCGAGTGTCAGCCGAGCAGTTGGTAGAGGATGGCGGAGATGGCCGTCATCCCCATCACAGCCACGAAGACGTTGCTGATATGGCCCTGATACTTCGCCATGGCCGGTACGCGCTTGATGGCGTACATCGGCATGATGAACAGGATGGTGGCGATGATGGGGCCGCCCATCGACTCGATCATGCCGAGGATGGAGGGGTTGATCACCGCGGTGCCCCACAGGGTCAGGATGAAGAAGGCGATGATGAACATCTCGACCTTCTTGTGGTTCGGCTCCTTGCCGGACTTGCGCAGGTTCTGGACGATCATCCCCTTCAGGCCTTCACGGGCACCCAGGTAGTGGCCGAAGAAGGAGGAGACGATGGCCACGAACGCCACCAGCGGACCGAAGTAGGAGATGATGGGGCTGGCGTGCTGGTTGGCCAGGTAGGAGAGCACGGCGATGTTCTGGGACTTGGCTTCTGCCAGCTGTGCCGGAGTCAGGCTCATCACGCAGGAGAAGACGAAGAACATCACGAAACCGAGCAGGATGGTGGCGGTGCGCTTGAGGATGGCGTCAGATTTCTCGACCGCGTTCTCGCCGTGATCGCGGCGCTGGGCCAGCGAGAAGCTGGAGATGGCCGGGCTGTGGTTGAAGGAGAACACCAGCACCGGAATGGTCAGCCACAGGGTGATGGCAAAGTCCTTGCCGGACGGCATCTGGGAGAGGGCCGCGCCGGTCCAGTCCGGGATCAGGTAGAAGGAGATCCCCACCAGGATGGCGATGAGCGGGTAGACCAGAAACTCGGTCACCTTCAGCATCAGTTTTTCACCGGCCAGCATCACCGACATCATGCCCATGATCAGCACGATGGAGAGGATCCAGCGCGGGGGCGCCGTCATCTGCAACTGGTTGACCATGAAGCTCTCAACCGTGTTGGTAATGCCTACCCCGTAGATCAGCACGATGGGGTAGATGGCGAAGAAGTAGAGCAGGGTGATCAACTTGCCGGCACCCACGCCGAAGTGCTCTTCCACCACTTCCGTGATGTCGGCATCGGGTCTGCTGGAGGAGAGCACGAAGCGGGCGAGGCCGCGGTGGGCCAGGTAGGTCATGGGGCCGACCAGCAGCGCCATCACCACCAGTGGCCAGAAGCCACCCATGCCGGCGTTGATGGGCAAAAACAGAATGCCGGCGCCGACGGCGGTGCCGAACAGGCTGATCACCCAGCTGGTGTCTTGCTTGGTCCAACCACGCGATTGGATGGAGCGGGATCCTTGCTCCTGTGAGGTCGCAACGTCCTGTGCGCCGGTGACAGTATTAGACATGTGTCTCACCCCGAATTGTGGTTTTTATTGAATCGGCGCAAGGATACGGTTTTTTTAATCAAAAATGTTGATCAAATTCACCTTTATGGGGCTCAAACCCGCATTCTTTTGTGGAAATGTGATCGAAAGAAGAATTAATCAATTATTTTTTATAAAAACATACGTTGGTTTAATGTTAATGCACGAATGTTGCACAATCATTTGTAGGCAAAATGTTATATGGCAAGTTGCCGGGAGAGTTGGCGGATCATGCTGGCGGTGGCGCCCCAGATGAAGTGGTGCTGCCAGGGGATCCAGTAGATGGTGTGCAGGTGATCGGCTCTGGGAATGGTGAGCGCGATATGGTGGCGTGGATCCAGCAGGTGGTTGAGCGGCACCTCAAAAGCCTGGTCGACCTCGTCCGGGCTCAGGGTGAGCTGATAGTCGGCCGTGACCAGCCCCAGCACCGGCAGTACGTCGTATTGGGAGACGGTGTTGAGGGGCGTGAGGGTGCCCAGCACCTCTATCTGGGCAGGGACTATGCCGAGCTCTTCCTGGGTTTCCCGCAGCGCCGTGTGGATCAAGTCCCGGTCGTCCGGATCCTGCCTGCCGCCAGGGAAGCTTATCTGCCCTGCGTGGTGGCGCAGGTGCGGGCTGCGCCGGGTCAGCAGCAGTTGCAGGCCGTCGGCCCGCTCGACCAGCGGCAGCAGCACGGCGGCGGGCTTGAGCCCGGCCACCGTCAGCCGGTGGGCGGGGGCGGGGCGTTGCAATAAAAAGCGGGTCAGCAGTTCGGCACGTTCCATCTCGATTCTTTTTCGCTCCAGTTGCTGTGATCCATTTTGTCAGGTTTTCAACGCAGTGTGTCCAGCAGCGGCAGAATGCGGGCCACCTTGTCATAGGTTTCCTGATATTCGTCGTCCACGTCGGAGTCGGCAATGACGCCGCCACCGGCCCAGCAGTGGAGCTGTCCCTGTGCGGCGATCAGGGTGCGGATGCAGATGCTGGTATCCATCCGGCCATGCTGGCTCAGATAACCGATGCTGCCGCAGTAGGCGTTGCGCCGCTGGGGCTCCAGCTCTTCGATGATCTCCATGGCCCGGATCTTGGGGGCGCCGGTGATGGAGCCGCCGGGGAAACAGGCGCGCAGCAGGTCCACCGCCTGCCACTGGGCGTCCAGCTCGCCGTGGATGGTGGATACCAGGTGATGCACCGCCGGAAAAGACTCTACCGCAAACAGGCTGGGCACGCTGACCGAGCCGGGCCGACTCACCCGGCCGATGTCGTTGCGCAGCAGATCCACGATCATCAGATTTTCCGATCTGTCCTTGTCGGCGCCAGCGAGCTCCAGGGCACTGGCCTGATCTTGCTCCGGGTCGGCCAGTCGCGGGCGGGTGCCCTTGATGGGCTTGGTCTCGATATGGCGCTGGTCGAGCAACAGGAAGCGCTCGGGGGAGAGGCTCAATATGGCGCCCTGCGGCAAGCGCAGGAAGGCCGAGAAGGGGGCGCGGTTGGCCTGTGACAGCGCCTGATAGGCCTGCCACTCGTCGCCCCGATAGGGCGCGCTGAAGCGCTGGGTCAGGTTGATCTGATAGCAGTCCCCGGCGGCCAGATAGGCCTGGACCTTGGCAAACTTGTCACCGTATTGCGCGCGGCTCATGTTGCTCTGCCATCTTCCCTGAAGCGCAAAGGGCTCAGTGGCGGTAGCCTGCTGCGCCTCAAGCCACAGCAGGCGGCGTGCAAGGCCGGCTTCATCGCCCCAGTGCACCAGCTGCCACTGGCCCGTTGCCACGTCCCGCAGCAGGGCCCAGTCATAGATGCCGACCGCCATGTCCGGGATGGTCACGTCACGGGCGGCCAGGCTCGGCAGACGCTCGAAACGGCGGCCCAGATCATAGCCAAACAGCCCGAGTGCACCGCCGATGAAGGGCAGGGGCGTCGCTTGACTGATGACCTCTCCCAGCAACGTGTGCTGGCGTTGGGCCAGCAGCGTCAACGGATCATCTTCACGGGATTCGTGCTGATCACCCTGCGCGATGCGGGTCAGCGTTCCCTCGGTCTGCAAAGTGGCCAGCGGATCGGCGGTGATGATGTCAAAGCTGTTGTCTGCTCCCTGCGGGCCGGCGGATTCCAGCAACATGGCCCAGGGCAGATGATGAAGGCGTGCGAACAGGGCATGGAGCGCTGTCTGGTGATCAAAATGGTGGATATGCAGCGTTGGTTTCATTTTTTGTTACACAGGCAACAGTTTACAGCCTGCTCCCTAGCCGGTACGGGGGTGGCAAGCGTATCATAGCCGCCGGAATTTTTAGAAAAAACACGCCGTTGTCTTATCGGGCCGACAGGCAAGCCGCCTGGCACCACCCCACCGAAGCACGGCTCATATGGAAGCCCTTGCTCTGCATCGAGCCGGAGACAAGGACCAGTGAGGATGATATGAGCATCATTAAAAAACAGGATTTTATCGATTCCATCGCCGACGCCCTGCAGTACATCTCCTACTACCACCCCCTCGATTTCGTGCAGGCCGCCAAGGCTGCCTATGACCGCGAGATCAACCCGGCTGCCAAGGACGCCCTGGCCCAGATCCTGATCAACTCCCGCATGTCCGCCGAAGGGCATCGCCCCTTGTGTCAGGATACCGGCATCGTCACCTGCTTCGTCAAGATCGGCATGCAGGTGCAGTGGGACAGCGACATGACGGTACAGGAGATGGTTGACGAGGGCACCCGCCGTGCCTACACCAATCCGGACAACCCGCTGCGCGCTTCCGTGCTGGCCGACCCCGCCGGCAGTCGCAAGAACACCAAGGACAACGCCCCGGCCGTGGTGCACATCGACATGATCCCGGGTGACAAGGTGGAGGTGAGCATCGCGGCCAAGGGCGGCGGCTCCGAGAACAAGTCCAAGATGGTGATGCTCAACCCCTCCGACGACGTGGTGGAGTGGGTGCTCAAAACCGTGCCGACCATGGGCGCCGGCTGGTGTCCACCCGGCATGCTGGGGATCGGCATCGGCGGTACTGCCGAGAAGGCGGCCGTACTGGCCAAAGAAGCCTTGATGGAGCATATCGACATTCAGGAGCTGATCACCCGTGGCCCGCAAACCACCGAAGAGAAGCTGCGGGTCGAGCTCTATGACAAGGTCAACAAGCTGGGGATCGGTGCCCAGGGCCTCGGCGGTCTCACTACCGTGCTGGATGTGAAGGTGAAATCTGCGCCGACCCACGCCGCTTCCAAGCCGGTGGTGATGATCCCCAACTGCGCGGCGACCCGTCACGTGCACTTCGAACTGGATGGCTCCGGCCCGGCCGAGCTGACACCGCCGAAGCTGGAAGATTGGCCGGAGATCTCCCGCTCGGCTGGCGGCAACGTGCGCCGTGTCAATGTCGACGGCATCACCAAGGCAGAGCTTGCCAGCTGGAAGAGCGGGGATACCGTGCTGCTCTCCGGCAAGATCCTGACCGGTCGCGACGCCGCTCACAAACGCATTGCCGACATGCTGAAAAAAGGTGAGGGGCTACCGGAAGGGGTCGATTTCACCAACCGCTTCATCTATTACGTCGGCCCGGTCGATGCCGTGCGTGACGAAGTGGTCGGCCCGGCCGGCCCGACCACCTCCACCCGGATGGACAAGTTCACCGACATGATGCTGGGAGAAACCGGCCTTATCGGCATGATCGGTAAATCCGAGCGAGGCCCCAAGACGGTCGAGAGCATCAAGCAGCACCAGGCTGTCTATCTGATGGCCGTCGGTGGTGCCGCCTATCTCGTGGCCAAGGCCATCAAGAAAGCGCGGGTAGTGGCCTTTGCCGACCTGGGTATGGAAGCCATCTATGAGTTCGAGGTGGAAGATATGCCGGTGACCGTGGCGGTCGACTCCCGGGGCAACAATATCCATGAGACAGGCCCGGCTTACTGGTCTGCCAAGATTGCCGAGCTCGATGGCAAACTGGCGTGAGCGAAAGCTGTTTGATGGCTGCTCACTCACGGTCCGGAGACTTGTCTCAAGGCTCAGCGTGAACTGACGCGGCACGTGACCGTCATGAATGTAGCCGTCATACAGCAGCCGTCATAACAGACAGAACGAAGGCGACCCCAGGGTCGCCTTCTCTTTTGGCCTGCGTGCAGTCGACTGAGTCAACGGCCACCGGCTAACTGCCAACTATGTTCACTGTGAGGAGCTCTGCGCCTCGCTTTCAAAACCGGCTTCCACTTCCGTCTGTCGGCAGGCACTTGCCGCTGTTGTCTGATGGCTGCAGGGCTCTTGTCACTGAGTGATTGCTGGGCTGTTCAGCGCTCACCGAAAAACCCGTTCAACTCACCAGCCAATCCGACAAGACGTCTCCTCACATTCTTGGCATGTCAGTGGTTGAGATAGACATCCTGCCCGCCATAGACCAGTGAACCACTGTGGACAGGAGAGGATGCGGCCGGCTCGAAGAAACGGGTCAGTACCCCGCAGCGTTGTCCCAACTTGCTCAACTTGGCGCGATCCAGCATGACCTGCTCCGGCAGCCAGGTCAGCACGGCGGCGCAGCGGCCGTTGCCCAGACTCTGTTCCAGCGTACGTTGCCAGTTTTTGATTTTGGGGCTGTGTACCACCAATACTCTGGCGGGATTGATCCCCTGTGCCTGCAGCTGCTTGGCTATTGGCAGGCCGGGTGGCGCGATCAACAGGATCCAGCCGGTATCACCATGGCTCAGTCTCACCAGCTCATCAAGCAGCAGGGCTTCATGGGCAATCGTTGCGCTATAACGCTCATCATCCATGTTGCCTTGATGCCGGGTGGGCCAGGGATTGCTCATCCCGGCTGAGGTGATGATCGGGTGCTGACTCATGGGCTGGCTCATATGTTTGTCCTGTATGAATAACCATGCTGTATGTGTATACAGTAGTTGCTGTTGGTGCCAGTGACAAGCCATTTGTGGTAAAAAATGTGATCGAATTGGCAGTGGTTGATTCTATGATGTTGATTGTAAAGGTTATTTATTTGATGTTGGCGGTGGGTGTTTTTTAGCCTATGGACAAAGCAGGAGGGGACGCCCATGGTTATACAGTATGTCTTGCACAGAGGAGAGATGAGATGGACGTCAGCACCTTGCAACGACTGGATGCCAATATCCTGCTCGGGATCATCAATGAGAAGCTGCGGCTGGAGTGTGACGGGCTGGAAGAGTTGTTGGCCTACTACGACATGACGGAAGATCAGCTGGCTACCCGCTTATTGCAGATAGGCTATCACTATGACCCCATGAGCAACCAGTTCAAGGCCCATGGTTGACCCGCTGAAATCAACCGCACAGCCTTGGTCTTTGCTTTTCATGAACAGCGCACATTGAAATCGTTTTCAATGTGCGCTGAATTTTCAGTTATTTTCAAGGATTTTCAGCACTTGGCAATCATTGAAAACCTATTCACGTATTTATATTTTCATGAAGAGATTAACTGTATGATTTTTAATGAAATTAAAGATTCATAATGACAGCTTTCAGGAAAGGGTTTTCAAGCTTGAACTGTCATTTTTATGCGTTAAAGTGTGACTTGCGTTAACTTTTAAACCAGCGGCTTTAGCTAGTATGCCCACGCCGGAACATATTCTGAGATAACAACAGCGCCGGTCCCTGATGGGATAACAATTTATTATTCTGTAACGAAGGAAATGGTTTATGGCTACCAAGAAGAAGACAGACCAGGATCTCCAACTGGATAAAGATCAGCTCAAGGCGAGTATCGTGCGTCACCTGCGTTCTACCTTGGGTACAAGCGAACAGAAAGCCTCGCCAGAAGCGTGGTGGAAAGCGACCGCAGCCGCCGTCAACGAACAGGTGTACGAGCGCCTGACCCGTACTCAGCAGACTCACTTCAAGAAAGATACTCGTGCGATTCACTATCTCTCTGCTGAATTCCTGATGGGGCGTTTGACCTCCAACAACCTGCACAACCTCTCCCTGTACAAAATTTGCGAAGAGGCGCTGGGTGAACTCGGTCTGGAACTGACCGATCTGTGTGAACAAGAGCCCGACATGGCGCTCGGTAATGGCGGTCTGGGCCGTCTGGCTGCCTGCTTCATCGATTCCCTGGCGACCCTGAACTACCCGGCGGTTGGCTATGGTATCCACTACGAGCACGGCCTGTTTCGTCAGGAAATTCAGGATGGTCGCCAGATTGAGCGCCCCGACTCCTGGCGTGAATATGGCAACCCCTGGGAGATCTGCCGCCCGGAATCCGTGCAGGAGATCCCGCTCTACGGCTATGTGGAGACCGTCTTTGGCGACAACGGTGGCCTCAAGAAGGTGTGGCACGCCGGCCGCAAGATCAAAGGGGTGCCTTGGGATATCCCGGTGGTCGGTTTTGGCGGTCATACCGTCAACATCCTGCGCCTGTGGGAATCCCGCGCCTCCGAGTTCTTTGACTGGGACGTGTTCAACGCCGGTGGCTATATCGATTCCCAGGCGGAGAAAGCACAGGCCGAGACCATCTCCAAGGTGCTCTATCCGAACGATGAGACCGATGCGGGCAAAGAGCTGCGCCTGATCCAGCAGTACTTCTTCTGTGCCTGCTCCATCAAGGACATCATGCGTCGCTACAAGCGGGTGCATAGCGCCGACTTCAGCAACTTTGCCGCCCAGATTGCCATCCAGCTCAACGATACCCACCCCACCGTGGCCATCCCGGAACTGATGCGGGTGCTGGTGGACGAAGAGGGGCTGACCTGGGACGCGGCCTGGGCCATCAGCTATCAGGTCTTCTCCTACACCAACCACACCCTGCTGCCGGAAGCGCTGGAGAAGTGGTCGGTCAGCCTGTTCGAGAAGGTGCTGCCCCGTCATCTTGAGGTGATCTATGAGATCAACGCCCGCTTCCTGAGCGAGCTGGTGGAACCCAAGTGGCCGGGTAACGACGCCATCAAGGCCAAGCTCTCCATCATCGAAGAGGGTGATGTGCGCAAGGTGCGCATGGGTAACCTGTGCGTCATCGGCTCCTCCAAGGTCAACGGCGTGGCCGAGATCCACTCCAAACTGGTGAAGGAAGATCTCTTCCCCGAGTATGCCGAGCTGTGGCCCCAGAAGATGTGCAACGTCACCAACGGGGTGACCCCGCGTCGCTGGCTGCTGGCTTGCAACCCGGAACTGGCCGAGCTGTACAACGAGGTGGTGGGCAAAGAGTGGCCGCTGCAGCTCGACAAGCTGCGCAGCGTGGTCAAGTTTGCCGACGACAAGGCGTTCCAGCAGCAGTTCATGACCATCAAGCGCCACAATAAGGAAAAGCTGGTCAAGGTGATCAAGGCCGAAACCGGCATCGAGGTGAGCTCGGAGGCGATCTTCGACGTCCAGATCAAGCGCCTGCACGAGTACAAGCGTCAACAGCTGAACCTCATCCATATCATGGCGCTCTACCGTCGCCTACTGGCCAACCCGGACTATGACATGCACCCGCGGGTGTTCATCTTCGGCTCCAAGGCGGCGCCCGGTTACAAGCTGGCCAAAGACATCATCTACGCCATCAACAAGCTGGCGGAGCGGGTCAACAACGATGCGCGCATCCAGGGCAAGCTGAAAGTGGTGTTCATGCCGAACTACCGTGTGAGCCTGGCTGAGAAGCTGATCCCGGCGGCTGATGTCTCCGAACAGATCTCCACCGCAGGCTACGAAGCCTCCGGTACCGGCAACATGAAGATGGCACTGAACGGCGCCATCACCATCGGTACGCTGGACGGCGCCAACATCGAGATCGCCGAAGAGGCGGGAGCCGAGAACTGCGCCATCTTCGGTCTGAACGTGGACGAGGTGAAGGCATTGAAGGGGCGCGGCTACAACCCGTACGACTTCTACTATGCCAACTCCGAGCTCAAAGCGGTGCTGGACTGGTTCGATACCGACTACTTCACGCCGGGTCGTCCGGGCGAGCTCTCCTCCATCAAGCGTTCCTTGCTGGAAGGGGGGGATCCCTACCTGACCCTGGCCGATTTCGCCTCCTACTCGGAAGCCCACAAGCTGATCGATAGCTGGTATCGGGATCCGGCCCTGTGGGCGAAGAAGGCCATCATCAACTCGGCCACCATGGGCAAATTCAACTCCGATCGCTCCATCCAGGACTATGTGGATCGCATCTGGCAATTGAAACCCTGCAGCATCGGTTAACCAGACGGTAAACCAGCAAACCCCCGCCATGCGGGGGTTTTTTATTTTGAGTGGGCGGTGTTGGTGATGGGGGATTGCGGAAAAGAGAGTACAAGAGAAAACGTCAAACACCCACCTTCACCATACGGCTCTTTTGGCTGAGAACAGTGGCTGTTCACAGGTGGTGAACGGGTGAGAAGGAGGGCTGTCTGGCCGAAACTGCATACAGAAGAGGCAATAAAAAGGCCCCGTCAGGGGCCTTGGTACTCGGATATCAGTGCAGTATGTCACCCATGAAGTAGGCGAGCAGGGTCAGAATGACGGTGAAGACCAGGTTCAGCACCAGGCCGGCCCGCATCATCTCACGCTGCTTGATATGGCCGCTGGCGAACACGATGGCGTTGGGCGGGGTGGCCACCGGCAGCATGAAGGCGCAGGAGGCGCCGACGGCGATCAGCACGGAGACGACGATGGGCGATACGCCCAGCGCCTGGGCTACCCCGGCAAACAGCGGCACCAGCAGGGCGGCGGTGGCGGTGTTGGAGACCAGCTCGGTCAGGAATACCACGAACGCGGCCAGACAGAGCAGGATGATGAAGATCGGCATGGTGGCCAGACCGTTGGAGAGGTGCTCCGCCAGGAAGGCGTTGGCCCCGGTCTGCTTCAGGATGGCGCTTAAGGTGAGGCCACCACCAAACAGCATCAGCACGCCCCAGTCGGTGTTCTGGTTGATGTCATCCCAGCTGGCCACTCGGCTGATGGCAATGGCCACAATGGCACCCATGGCGATCAGGGTATCGAACTGGGGAATGCCCCCCATTGCCTTGGCAATGGGCTGGGAGCCGATCCACAGCAGTACTGTGGTCAGGAAGATGAGCAAGGTGATCTTGCGTTGACCGGTCCACTGGATGGTGACCTTCTCGGTGCTGACCTGATGGGAGAGGTTGGGACGGGTCACCATATAAAGCAGGCCGATGCCCACTGGCATGAAGATGAGTACCACCGGGATGCCAAACTTCATCCAGTCGGTGAAACCCAGCCCCATCTGGGCAGCTGCGATGGCGTTGGGCGGGCTGCCGACCAGGGTGCCGATGCCGCCGATGCTGGCGCTGTAGGCGACCCCCAGCAGGACGAAGACCAGGGTACGGCGCTCCTTGTGGGCGTCGAGACCTTTCAGCATGCCGAGGGCCAGCGGCATCATCATGGCGGCGGTGGCGGTGTTGCTGATCCACATGGAAAGCGCGGCCGTGATGGTGAAGAGCACGATGGCGGCCCAGCCGAGGTGGCCCCTGGCAAGCTGCATCACCTTGGCGGCGATCTGGGTATCCAGCCCCTGTTTGGAGAGTGCGGCGGCCAGTGCAAAGCCGCCGAAGAACAGAAACAGCACCGGGTTGGCGAAATCCGTCAGCGACTTGCTCATGTCAAAGACCCCGAGCAGGGTGGCAAGTACCGGGATGGAGAGAGCCGTGATGGTGATGTTGACTGCTTCAGTCAGCCAGAGGATGGCGATGAAGACCAGGATCCCCAGCCCCTTGTTGACGTTGGGGTCAAAGGGGAGCCAGGCCAGCATGGCACAGAGCAGCAACACATCCAGGATGACGATCCCGGATTTGATGTCTAGCCAGCGTGATGGGGTAGTGGAGGGTACTGCAGATGTGTGCATATTGTTCTCTCGGTTAATTTATGGTTGTTGTTGTGTTGCCGAGATTACATTCATCCCCCCGTTTGAAACAGGGGGAACTGGTCAAAGCATGCCGGGACTCACAGAGTCAAGGTAAATGAAAACATTAAATAAACACAAATTAAACATATTGGTATCATTTGTAGCCTAGATGAAGCTGTGCAACCACTCCTTGAACAGACTGGGAGGAAGGGAGCCACTGCGCTGTGCCACCATCTTGCCCTGCTTGAAGACCATCAGGGTGGGAATGCTGCGAATGGCGTAACGGGCCGCAATGGCGGCTTGTTGCTCGGTATCGACTTTGACGAAACGGAGTCTTGGTTCAAGTTCACTGGCAACTTGTTGAAAAACAGGTGAAAATTGAAGGCATGGCCCGCACCAGCTGGCCCAGAAGTCGACCACGACCGGGATGTCAGACTGGATCAGGGTATCGAACTGCTGCTCCAGGCCGTTGACCGGGGTGGTGGCGAACAGCCCGCTCTTGCAGCGGCCGCATTTCGCGTTTGAATCCACTTTTTCTTCAGGCAGACGGTTCCTGGTGAAGCAATGGCTACAATAGGTAGTGATAAATGACATAATTGATTCCTGTATGCATAAGCCCTGCAACATCTTATTGCACTGACAGGGCAGAGTAACGGTAACATAGTAGTCAGTTATCTTTCACAGCCAGTTATCCTGTGTCGACATGATGTCGGTGGATGCGTGGCCATGACATGAGAATCGAGACGGGATGAATAATGTGACACGGGTCAATCGTGTTGTGCTTAGCCTGATCATCGTATCGCTGCTGGCATTTTCCGGCTATTGCTGGCAGCTGCTCAGCCAGCAGCAGAAGGCTTCCGAGCTCAGCGTTGCCGCAGAGTTGATCCTCAACCGGGTCAATACCGACACCGTCTATCTGCTTGGCCGCGAGAAGGCCAACGACGGCAACGTACAACAACGTCTCAACCAGTTGTCGAGCAACCTCGACAGCTTCGTGCGCCAGGTGCGCAACGATCCCGACTCTGCCGACAATCCCCACTCCCAATCCCTGTTGCACGACATCGACAGCTATTTGCTCGACTTGGCCAAGCTTTATTCCATGGAGATGGCGATCGAGTACATAGAGCAGCCTTTTCAAAAGCAGCTCAACGGCTTGCTGTCCACCTTGCCGGCAGACTCTCCGCTTGCCATCGACCTGACCGAGCTGGCCCAGCTCAGTCACTACCTCAAACGCAGCTGGGACAAGGGGGAGCAGCTGCGGCTGCAGGCCCTGCAGCGCCGCCTCAAGACGGCCTATCCCGCCCATCCCGAAGTGGCGGGGCTGGCCCAGCTGAGCGAGGATGTCAGCCATCAGGTGGTGGAGTACCACGTGCTGCGCAACCAGGTGATCGACATGCACGAACTGGAGGGGCTGTCACTCTGGAAGCAGAGCAAGATGGAGCAGGCTTCCTCCCTCAAGAGCCGCTTCTATCTGATGGTATTGGGGGGGGCCATGCTCTGTTTCGGGCTGGTGGCGGTGACCCTGTGGCGGCGCAACCAGAAGCTGAGCGAGTTGTCGCGCCAGACTGGCTTGCTGGCCCAGGCCAAGAGTGACTTTCTGGCCAACATGAGCCACGAGATCCGCACCCCCATGAACGCCATCATCGGGTTCAGCTCGCTGGCACTGCAAACCGAGCTGGATCAGCAGCAACGGGACTACCTCAGCAAGATCAAATCCTCGTCGGATACCCTGCTGCTGCTCATCAACGACATTCTGGATCTGACCAAGGTGGAGTCCGGCAAGCTGACCCTGGAGGAGATCGACTTCGATCTGAGCGAGCAGATTGACTCGCTGGCCGGCATGTTTGCCGACCTGGCCGAGCGCAAGCAGGTCGAGGTCATCATCAACAAGTCACCGGCCGTGCCGGATTTTCTGCGCGGCGATCCGCTGCGCCTCGGCCAGGTGCTGGTCAATCTGGTCAACAACGCCATCAAGTTTACCGAGCGGGGCGAGGTGGAAGTAGCCATCACCCTGGTCAACCAGCACCCCATGCAGGTGCGTTTCAGCGTGCGTGACACGGGCATCGGCATCGCCGAGGAGAAACAGGCTCAGCTGTTCCAGCCCTTCACCCAGCTGGAGGCAGGCAATACCCGCAAATACGGCGGCTCCGGGCTGGGGCTGAACATCTCCCAGCGTCTGGTCGAACTGATGGGGGGCCGGATCACGGTGCAGAGCAAGCCGGGAACGGGTTCGGTCTTTCAGTTCGAGATCCCCATGACCAAGGCGGTCTATGGTGTCTCCGGGCGGCGGGTCTTCTTCGAACATCAGCCGCTGGTGCTGGTGATGGATGACAACGAGCTGGTGCTGGATCTGGCCAAGGATATCCTGGGTCGGGCCGGTGCCAGGGTGATGGCGGTCAACAGCCTCTCCCGGGCCCGCCAGGTGCTGCGGGAAGAGGGGCAGAATATCCGGCTGGCCATTCTGGACTGGCGCATGGGGCAGGAAGACGGGCTGGATCTGGCGCTCGAGATGTATCAGCACAGTCAGTGGCGCCGTCTGCCGATCCTGATGACCAGTGCCTGGGCCAAGGAGGGGCTGCATGGGCGGATGGAGAGCATGGGATTGACCCACTTCCTGCCCAAGCCGATGACCGAAAATGCCCTGCTGGCCAAGGTGGACGAGCTGCTCAACGGCAGCTCCCACGATCAGCAGTTCCGTCAGGCCGAGGCACAGGGGGATCAGCAGCATTTTCGCGAGCTGCTGCAAGGCATCCGGGTACTGCTGGCCGAGGACAACCGGGTCAACCAGCAGCTCATCATCGAATACCTGCGCCGGGTCGATGCCCTGGTGACCGTGGTGGGCAACGGTCGGGAGGCGGTCGAACGGGTGGCCGAGCAGCCCTTCGACGTGATCCTGATGGACTTGCAGATGCCGGTGCTGGACGGGCTGGATGCCACCCGCCAGATCCGCAAGATGGTCGACAAGCACGATGTACCCATCATCGCCCTGACCGCCAGCGCCATGCCGGGGGACAGGGAGCGTTGCCTCGGAGTCGGCATGAACGGCTATGTCACCAAGCCAGTCAGCAAGCTCGATCTCTACAACAACCTGCTGCAGTGGGTGAAGAGCGCCAGTGGCGAGCGACGGGTGCCGCTCGAAGTGAAACCGCCCGACCTGATGGGAGTGTTGGATCTGGAGGATGCCCTTAGGCGGCTGGAGCAGGACAAGGAGGCGCTGCAGATCCTGTTCAAGCTGTTCATGTCGGAGC
Organism: Aeromonas sp. QDB34; assembly: GCF_027705405.1. Lineage (NCBI taxonomy): Bacteria > Pseudomonadati > Pseudomonadota > Gammaproteobacteria > Aeromonadales > Aeromonadaceae > Aeromonas > Aeromonas sp. QDB34. Next base: position 362,965 of record NZ_JAPDBT010000001.1, read on the forward strand.
ACAAGGACGACCTGTGGGAGATCCGCTCCGCCCTGCGTCGTCAGCAGCCCGACATCGCCTGTCGGTTGCTGCATACCCTCAAGGGGGTTTCCGCCAATATTTCCGCCTCCCGTCTGCAGATCATGGCCGGTGAGCTGGAGTGGCGGTTGCGCCAGCAGGAGGAGCTGACCGAGCAGGATCTGGAGCAGTTGCAACAGGTGTTCAGTCTGACCCGGGAGGAGGTGTCCCACTTCCTGCTCACCGGGGAGCAGCATGAAACACCGTACGCCGGCTTCGGACAGCGTGATGATCGCTTGTTGTAACAGGTGAAATAGCAATAATTCTCAAGCCGCTTGCTTCAGGCTATCATGACACCCTCGTATCGCCCCCAGCCGGGGGCGATTGCATTGAGTTTCCCCGTGATGGGCGCCGGCCCTGGGCCGGTCGCGACAAAGGATATCTACGTGAGCGTATTTGCAAGGCTGGGCTGGTTCTTCAAGGAGCAGTGGCGGCGTTACCTGATCGCCATCTCCCTGTTGATGATGGTGGCCCTGTTGACCGTGATCCCCCCCAAGGTGGTGGGCTGGGTGGTGGATGGCATCGCCAAAGGGTCCCTTGATAGTGCAACCCTGACGGGCTATCTGGCCGGGCTGTTCGGTCTTGGCCTGCTCATCTATCTGCTGCGCTACGTGTGGCGAGTCATGCTGTTTGGCGCCTCCTATCGGCTCGCCTATGTGCTGCGCAACCGGCTGTTCAGCCACTTCACCCGCATGAGCCCGGACTTTTATCAGCGCCACCGTACCGGCGATCTGATGGCCCACGCCACCAACGACATCCAGGCGGTGGAGATGACTGCCGGGGAAGGGGTGCTGACCCTGGTGGATTCCATCATCGTGGGGGTGCTGGTGCTCTCCATCATGTGTAGCCAGTACTCCTGGCAGCTGACCCTGCTCTCCCTGTTGCCGTTGCCGGTGATGGCATTCTTCATGAACCGCTTTGGCACCCAGATCTACAAGGAGTTCAAGGCAGCGCAGGGAGCTTTCTCCCGGCTCAACAACAAGACCCAGGAGGCGCTCTCCGGCGTGCGGGTGCTCAAGTCCTATGCGGTGGAATCGCTTGAAGATCGCGGCTTTGCCGAGCTTACCCGGGAGGCGGGCGCCTGCAACATGGCGGTGGCCCGCATCGATGCCAAGTTTGATCCCGTGATCTACCTTTGCATCGGCTGCTCTTACTTTCTGGCAGTGGCCGGCGGCAGCGCCCTGGTGCTGCGCGATGAGTTGACCCTGGGGGAGCTAACCAGCTTCACCATGTACCTCGGCCAGCTGATCTGGCCCATGTTCGCCATCGCCTGGTTGTTCAACATCATCGAGCGCGGCAGCGCTGCCTATTCGCGAATTGAAAGCCTGCTGGCCGAGCGCAGCGACATCGAAGAGCCGGCCCAGCCGGTGGCGCTCGCCTCGGCCTTTCCGCTGCGTGCCGTGGCGCTCAGCTACCAGCTCGAGCAGCGCACTCTGCTGCGCAATGTGGATTTCACCCTGCAAGCCGGTGGCATGCTGGGGATCGTCGGGCGCACCGGCGCGGGCAAGAGTTCCCTGCTCAAGCTGTTGATGCGACTCGCCAACCCTACCGCGGGGGAGATCCGCATGGGGGAGGTGCCCATTTCGCAACTGGCGCTGGGTGAGCTGCGCGGCCAGTTTGCCTATGTGCCGCAGGAGCCGTTTCTCTTCTCCACCACCATTGCCGCCAACATCGCCCTCGGCCGCCCCGATGCCAGCCGGGAGGAGATTGAGCGGGTGGCGCGCATCGCCTGCGTGCACGACGACATCAGCCGTTTCCCCAAAGGCTATGAGACTGAAGTGGGGGAGAAGGGGGTGACCCTCTCCGGCGGTCAGAAACAGCGGCTCGCCATTGCCCGAGCCCTGCTGCTGGAGGCACCCATCCTGGTGCTCGATGATGCCCTCTCGGCGGTGGATGCCCACACCGAACAGCAGATCCTGCACGCCCTCAAGGCCCACAAGCGTACCCTGATCCTGGTCAGCCACCGGATGACGGCGGTGGAGCAGGCCGACGAGATCCTGGTGCTGGAAGAGGGCCATGTCAGTGAGCGCGGTCGCCACGGCGCCCTGATGGCCCACAACGGCTGGTACGCCGACATGGTGCGTTACCAGCGTCTCGAGCAAGACGTGGAGGAGAGCCTGTGAGTCCACTCATCAAGAGCGCCTTCACTCGGTGTGGCGCTGAGCCTGAGTGCTGGTATGCTGGCCTGATGCCTCATCATCAGCGGCTGAAACAAGACGTGGAGGAGCACCTGTGAACCCGACCATCAAACGACTGCTCGGGTACTGCGCCCGTTATCCACGCTGGCTCATTCAGGCGGGGATCTGCCTGCTGCTGGCCACCGGCGCCGAAGTGGCCGGTCCCTTGCTCATCAAGCTGTTCATCGATGACTACCTGGCGCCGCGCCAGCTGGTATGGCCCGCTATCGCGGCCATCGCCGCCGGCTATCTCGGCCTGCAGGTATTGTCTGCGGCCGGTTTTTACCTGCAATCTCTGCGCTTCAACCGCATTGCCCAGGCGGTGGTGCAGCGGCTGCGCGAGCAGGTGTTTGCCACCGCCATCCGGCTGCCGGCCCGCTACTTTGACCAGCATCGCTCCGGTTCGCTCATCTCCCGCATCACCAACGACACCGAGGCGATCATGAACCTCTATGTGCAGGTGATTGGGCTGCTGGTGCAGAAGGTGGTACTGCTGTGCGGCATCCTCATCTCCATGGCGCTGCTGGATCTGCGGCTGATGCTGGTGTGTGCCTGTCTGTTGCCGGCGGTGGGTGGGGTGATGTGGCTTTATCAGAAACTGAGCGTGCCCGTGGTGCGGGCGACCCGCAGCCTGCTTTCCGACATCAACAGCCGCCTCAACGAGTCGCTGCAGGGGATGCCGGTCATTCAGGCCATGGTGCAGGAGCGCCATTTCGCCAATGCCTTTGCCGAGGTGAACCAGCAGCACTGGGCGGCGCGCCTCAAGAGCCTCAAGATCAACGGCATCCTGCTGCGTCCGCTCATCGATCTGTTCTACATGATGGTGCTGATCGGCCTGCTGGCGCTGTTTGCCCGCGAGGGGCTGAGTGCGGAGGGCGCCATCCAGGTGGGGGTGCTCTACGCCTTCATCAGCTATCTGGGGCGGATGATCGAGCCGCTCATCGAGATGACCAACCAGCTCAACCAGTTGCAGCAGGCCATGGTGGCCGGGGAGCGGGTCTTTGCCCTGCTCGATGAAGCGCGCGAGAGCACCGACGGCGAGATGCGCCCGCTCAAGGGGCAGGCGCGCTTCGAGCGGGTGAGCTTCTCCTACGATGGTGAGCAGCAGGTGCTGCGCGACGTGAGCTTTACCGCCAAACCGGGCCAGATGCTGGCGCTGGTGGGTCATACCGGCAGCGGCAAGTCCACCATCATCAGCCTGCTGATGGGCTTCTACCCGCTGGATCAGGGCATCATCCGCTTCGATGATCACCCGATGGCGAGCCTGTCGCTCTCGGCGGTGCGCCGCAGTATCGGGCTGGTGCAGCAGGATCCCTTCATCTTCGTTGGGACCTTGGCGGAAAACCTGCGGCTCGGCCGCGACGGCATCGACGAGGCGCGCCTGTGGCAGGCGCTGACCGAGGTACAGCTGGCCGAGTTCGTGCTGAGCCTGCCGGAGGGCTTGAACACCCTGATGGAGGAGGGGGGCAAGAACCTCTCCGCCGGCCAGCGTCAACTGCTCTCCTTTGCCCGCGCCCTGGTGGGCGATCCGCGCATCCTCATTCTGGACGAGGCGACCGCCAGCGTGGACTCCCAGACCGAGCTGGCCCTCTCTTCGGCGCTGGCGGCGGCACGGCGCGGCCGTACCACCATCGCCATCGCCCACCGCCTCTCGACCATCGTCGATGCGGACGAGATCCTGCTGCTCTCACGCGGTCAGGTGAACGAGCGGGGTAGCCATGGCGAGTTGATGGCGCTGGGTGGCCATTATGCCCAGCTGTTCGAGATGCAGAGCCAGGGAGCTTGGCTGGAAGAGAAGCGGGCCTGATCGACCGCCACAGGAATGAGCAGAGGGAACCCGTGCGGTTCCCTCTTTTTTGGGTGGTGAAATGGTGGCAAGCGTGATCCGCGTCCTTGTCGAACGCCAGCCATGCTGGCAACATGTTGTTTACATCAACTCATCGGATCAGTTCGCATATGGATTTGCAACGTTTGAAGGCCAACCTGGCACTGCGGCTCTTTGCCTGGCGCTACATCCCCGTCATCGGTTTTTGTGCCCCCGTCATCGAAGAGATGAACGCCAAGGCGCTGCGCATTCGCATTCCGCTTGGTTGGCGCACCCGCAACCACCTGGGCAGCATGTACTTCGGCGCGCTGGCGACCGGCGCCGATCTGGTGGGCGGTCTGCTGGTGATGGAGAAGGGGCGGCAGCGGCGCAAGAAGGTGCACTTCGCCTTCAAGGATGTGCAGGGGGAGTTTTTGAAACGGCCCGAGGGGGATGTGCAATTTGACTGTGCGGCCGGGGAGGAGATCGACGCCATGATCGACGAGTCGCTGGCCAGCGGTCAGCGCATCAACCGTCCCATCCAGGTGGTGGCCACCTGTCCGTCACTGAACGGAGGTGAGGCGATGGCGCGCTTCGTGTTGACCCTGTCGATCAAGGCCAGCTAATGCCAAAGGGCGCGTCGGCGCCCTTATTCAAGCGAGGTCAGAGGATCTCCGGGCTGACGCCTTCTTTCACGACCACTTTCATGCCGTTGACGTTGACCACTTGCTCGGCCACTGTGCTGGGTAGCACTTGCGTGGCAGAGCATCGGGATCAGAGGATCTCCGGGCTGACGCCCTCTTTCACCACGACCTTCATGCCGTTGAAGTTGACTACTTGCTCGGCCACGATCTTGCAGCGTTTGCGGGTCTCGACCTGACCGTCCACCTCTACCAGCCCTTCGGCGACCAGCGCCTTGGCCGCACCGCCACAATCGGCCCAACCCTGATGTTTGATAAGGTCGCACAAGGCAACGAAGGGGTGGCCTTCGAGCAGAAACGTCTCCATGGGAAATCCTCTAGTGGATGAATGGCTGAAACAGCAGGGCGGTTATTTTAGGCAGTTCGGGCCGCCAAAGAAAGGGCAAGGGCACCTCTCTGCGGGCAATTGTGGTTTGCAAGACCATTTTTGGGGCGCACACCATAGCAGTCAGCCCGGCAGTGGCCGGGCTGACTGAGATCATGGGGCAAACCCTTTTCAGCCGAACTTCACCACGGCTTCACCGCTGACGGCGATGGCGCCGGTGGCCGTCAGGATGCGGGTGGCCAGGGTGATGATGGGCTTGTCGCTGCGCAGGGCGATGATCTCCACCTCTGCCGTCACCTCATCTCCCACAAACACCGGTTGCTTGAAGGCGAGGCTCTGACCGAGGTAGACGGTGCCCTTGCCCGGCAGCTGCTGGCCCAGCAGCCCCGAGAAGAGGCTGGCCAGCAGCATGCCGTGCACGATGGGGCGCTCGAACGGCGTGGTGGCGGCGAAGGCGGGATCCAGGTGCAGCGGATTGAAGTCCTCCGACAGTCCGGCAAACGCCTCGACTTCTGCCGCCCCGAACCGCTTGGTCAGGCTGGCCTGTTGGCCCACGTCGAAGGGAAGCGTGCTCATGCTGGCTCCTCCTCGGGGGTCTGGGCAAAGACCGGGTTGAGCCGGACCTTGACGTAGCTGCCGGGCGCCGCTTCCAGCCCTTCGCTCGGGATGCGGGCAGGGAGGGGGACGGGATCCTCTTCCCGGCTCTGGATGAAGGCTGCCATCTGCGGCCACCAGGAGCCTGGGGTGTGGCTTGCTCCGGCGAGCCACGCCTCGGGGCTGGCGGTCTCGGCGTCGTTCTGCCAGAAGCCGTACTTGTTGGCGTCCGGCGGATTGACGATGCCGGCGATGTGGCCAGATTCAGCCAGGATGAAGCGCTGCTCGCCACCGAACAACTTCATGCCCTGCCAGGTTCCTTGCCAGAGGGCGATGTGATCGTCCATGGCCGAGACCAGCAGCACCGGGGTCTTCACCTTGCCGAGATCGATGCGGGTGTGGCGGATCTTGAGCTCCCCCTTCACCAGCTGGTTCTCCAGATAGAGCCGGCGCAGCAGGCTGCTGTGGGTCTTGCCCGCCACGTTGGTGCTGTCGCTGTTCCAGTGCAGCAGATCGAACGCCACCGGGCTCTGCCCCTTGAGGTAGCTGTCGATGTAGTAATTCCAGTAGAGGCTGTTCTCCCGCAGCAGGCTGAAGGAGACCGCCAACTGGCGCCCGTCCATGATGCCCTTGGCCTCGTTCTGGGCTTCCAGCGCCGCAATGATGGGCTCGTGGATGAAGATGCCAAGTTCCCCCGGTTGGGAGAAGTCGAGCAGGGTGGTGAACAGGGTGGCGGATCGAACCCGCTGCTTCTGGCGTCTGGCAGCCAGCCAGCCCATGGCCAGGGAGAGGGCGGTACCGCCGATGCAGTAGCCGATGCCGTGCACTTCCCGCTCGCCGGTGGCCGCCTCCACGCCATCCAGCGCGGCGATGACCCCGTCCACCACGTAGTCGTCGAGATCGATGTCGGCCTGGGCCGGACCCGGGTTGCGCCAGGAGATCATGAACACCGTCTGGCCCTGGGCGACCAGCCAGGCCACCAGAGAGTTCTGGGGCCGCATGTCCAGGATGTAGTACTTGTTGATGAAGGGCGGCACGATCAGCACCGGCGTCCTGGCCACCGTTTCCGTGGTCGGGCTGTACTGAATGAGCTCATACAGCTCGGTGCGCTGCACCACCCGGCCCGGCGTCAGCGCCAGATCCCGCCCCAGCTCAAAGGCGGACTCGTCGGTCAGCCGGATGTTGAGCTGATCGGCGCTGCGCTCGAGATCTTCGGCCAGCAGCGCCAGCCCGCGCACCAGATTCTGGCCGTCAGACTCCAGGGTCAGCTTGAGCAGCTCCGGGTTGGTGGCCAGAAAGTTGCTGGGGGCCATGGCGTTGATGTACTGGCGGGTAAAGAAACGCAGCCGCTCCCGGCTCTTCTGGGGCACTCCCTCGAGGGCATCCACCGAAGCCAGCAGGTGCTTGGCGGTCAGCAGATAAGACTGCTTGAGGTAGTCATAAATGGGCTGCTCGCTCCAGGCGTCGGCCTTGAAGCGACGATCGCTGCGCTCGGGGGCGATGAGCGGTTCGCTCTGCTGGCCTGCGCTTTTGAGCAGGGTGTGCTGCATCAGCTTGAGCTGATCCTGCCACCAGTTCATCTGGGCATTGATCAGTTGCCAGGGCTGCTGGCTCCCCTGTTCCAGCACCTGGCCGAGATCGTCGAGATTGGTCTGCAGCAGGGCTTGGGCCGTGCGCTCTGTCTGCGCCTTGGCCATGTCCAGCAGCTTGTCGTTGTAGTGGGCCAGGGCCTCGAACAGCGGGCCGTAAGATGATTGGCTCATGTTCTCTCCTTCACCCATCCCCGGCGCAGGGCGAGCCTGTCGTGACGGAGCATGGGGAGATGTGGCTGCCCGTCGCGGGCAGCCAGGGGGATATCAGGCCTTGCCCGTGCTCTTTTTGATGCCGTCGGCAGCCAGGGCGTCGAGGTCGTCCTTGAACTGCTGGCCGAGGGTGTTGAGCTTCTGGATGTCGTCCAGCATCTGGCGGGAGAGCTGGCTGGCGGTCTCCAGCTGGACGGTGCCGAGGGCCGCCAGGCTCTGGGCATCCTGCACCTTGCCGGCGGCCTGCAGCTGGTTCAGTCCCAGCTCGGCATAGGCGTTGGCGGAGGCCAGCTGCAGCCGGGTCAGCTGTTCGATGTTGCTGGCCAGCAGCTGGTTATAACGGGTGAGGGGGGCGGCAAAGCCTTGCATCTGCTCGGTAAAGGTCTTGATTACGTCCATATTCATCGCGTGTCTCCGTGGTTGGCAGAAGGGTATTGCAAAAGGCCGATGGGCCCATTCTTCGGTTACATCCGTTCGACTACATCCTTAAGTCGTCACGTGTCGTTTGCTCTGTTCAAACGCACGTTTAGGCATTGTGTTACCAAATGAGGCTTGATGTAAATAATATAAATGTTAATTTTTGGCGAAATATTGATTCTGATCTGTCCAGTTTGATTGGCCTGATTCAGACGAGGGGTGACGCAGCCACGTCCGTCGGGTCTCGTTCCCAGGCCGCGGGGCTGGTAGGCTGACGCCACTCCCTGAGTCTTGAGGAATGCATCGATGAAACCTGCTCGCCTGCTGCTTGCCCTGGGGGCTGCTGCCCTTGGCGGCGTTGCCCACGCCAGTACCCCTGTCCAGCTCTCCTTGCCCGGCGTCAATCTGCCCGCGTCCCATCAGGTCGAGGGGGCCAGAGCCTCTGTGCTCTATGGGCGCACCGGTCAGGTGAAGGGGATCGATCTGCCGGTCTTCGCCCTCTCCGACGTGGATCAATTCACCGGTCTGCAGCTTGGCATCTTCCTCGGCGCCGGCCGGGTACGCCACCAGTTCGGCGGGGTGGCGATCAACGCGGTCAACTGGCACGAGGGTCAGGACAAGGGCGTCAACCTTGGCTTCGTCAACCTGACCAACAATGTGCAGGGCCTCAACTGGGGGGCCGTCAACATCGCCAAGGGCAATGCCCTGGCCAACGTCGGCTTCGTCAACTATGCCGAGCGCACCACCTTCCAGCTGGGCTTCATCAACGCCACCAAGCATTTGGACGGTCTACAGATTGGCCTCGCCAACTACGCCGAGAACGGGGTTTTCCCCATCTTGCCGCTGATCAATTTCAAGAAATCCTTCTAAGCGGCGCCGCCAACCTTGCTTTAGGGGCTCCAGCCATTACCCTGTGCTGCATTGATAGCGTGCAGAGGTGACACTGGCATGACAATGGAACACATGGATGCCATCGGCATCGGCTGGGACGTAAGAGGCTGGCAGGGCAGTGCCCAGGCGGTGGCCGTGGTGGGGTGGCAGGCGCGTGAACAGCGGCTGCACTGGTTTGGGGTATCGCCCCTGTTTCGACTGAGCTCACGGGTTGCGCCGGATCTGGATGCCTTGCTGCGCCCGGCACTGCACGACGAGATCCACCTGCTGCAGGTGCTGGCCTGCCCGCAGTTGGCGCTCGGGATCGACGCGCCGCTGGCGTTTCCTCGCGCCTTGGGCGAGCTGCTGGCGGGGAGGGCGACCGAGTGCGCCGTGCCCCAGCGTGAGATAGACAACCCTTATGCCTATCGGGACTGCGAGCGCTGGCTGCACCGGCAATATGGCAAGAAGCCGCTCTCGGCCACCTTCGACAGGCTCGGCAACAACGCGACCCTGGCGCTCGCCATGCTGCCCCGACTGGCCGACTTGCAGCTGGTGCCCAAGCAGCAACCACAGGCCGACCGCGCCGTGCTGGAGGTCTATCCTGCCCTTGCCAAGGTGGGTGGCAAGGCATCGGCGGTGCGCGCCGAGCTGTTGCCGCATCTGCCGGCCGATGTGACGGCGGGGACCGATCGCTACGACGCCGCCATCTGCGCCCTGATGGCGCTGCAACACGCCGCCAAGGGGAGCGTCTCCCTGCTGCCGGCACTGGTGGCGCCACCTGCCGAGATGGCTTTGGACGAAGGCTGGGTCTACCACTTCGCTCGCCCCTGATAAACCGGATCGGGCCGACCAACCCGATCTGTCCTTTGGCCGGCTGGTTATACCTTCACTTGCACCGACGCCGTGGCCTCCTTCCACAATTGCCTTGCTGCCTTGCTGCCTTGCTGCCTTGCTGCCTTGCTGCCTTGCTGCCTTGCTGCCTTGCTGGCCGATGGCCGGGGCTGCCGCAGGTATCTGCCGGTTTACTCGTCAGCGCATGGCTCTGCGCACAAAAAAGCTCACTTATTAATCTCATATGCCATCAAACAAGAGTTTTCTATCACCTTATCGAACCATGCCTGCCATCGCCGTGCTTGCAAACTGCGGCATGTCAGTAAAGAGGGGGACGGTGATGGCAATGGCAACCAGCGTCATCGAGAATTTTGCCGACCAAATAAGGGTTTGTGCTGATCAAGGGTGGAAGATCAATATCTTCATCCGATATATTGCGCTTTTCCCCTGACTCTTCTCTGCGGTGATGTCGATGAAACGCATTCTCTCTATCCAGTCCCACGTGGTGTTCGGCTGTGCCGGCAACAGCGCCGCCGTGTTTCCCATGCGCCGTCTCGGTATGGAGGTATGGCCCATCAACACGGTGCAGTTCTCCAATCACACCCAATATGCGGCCGGATGGCAAGGAATGGCGATGCCCGCAGGGCATATCAGCGCCCTGTGCGAGGGGCTCTCGAACATCGAGGTGCTGGCCCACTGTGACGCCGTGCTGAGCGGTTATCTGGGCTCGGCGGAGCAGGGGGACGAGATCCTGGCGGTGGTGGCCGCGGTCAAGGCCGCCAATCCTGCCGCCATCTATTTTTGCGATCCGGTGATGGGCCACCCGGAAAAAGGGTGCATCGTCGCCCCTGGGGTGACCCGTTTTTTGACCGAAAAAGCGCTGCCGGCAGCCGACATCATGGCCCCCAATCTGCTGGAGCTGGAGACCCTGTGCGACGTCCATCTGACGGATTTGGCGCACACGCGGGCCGCCGCTCATCAGCTGCTGGCGCGCGGGGTGAAGATGGTGCTGGTCAAGCATCTTGGACGCGCTGCCCGTGAGCCGGGTCGTTTCGAGATGCTGCTGGCCACCACCGAGGGAGATTATCTGATCGACCGCCCGCTCTACGAGTTTGCCCGCCAGCCGGTGGGCGTGGGGGATCTCATCAGCGCGCTGATGCTGGCCAATCTGCAGGCGGGTTACGATGCCGTCAGCGCGTTCGAGCGCACCAACGCGGCGGTGGATACGGTACTGCTGCACACCTGGCAGGCCGATGCCTATGAGTTGCAGCTGATCGCGGCCCAGGAGGCTTTTGCCGCCCCCCTGATCAAGGCGCGGGCCGAACGGCTGGCCTGATCGCGCCATCAGGGGCCAAGTCTGGGCGTGGATGATCCACGTTCTGCTTGGCCCCCTGATCATCTTTCCTCATCTCTTAGTTAACAGTCCACTCCTGCGCCGCTTATCTGGTTGCACACCGAACGAGGCAATGTCGCTTCAGCCGTCACCTTGGCCCTGACACCGGGCATCCGGTTCAGATCAGGCCGTTATCCTGTTCCCGCTGCTCTGCCTCATCGAACGTGACCTGCCGGTAGTGCTCGACCGTGGGGAAGGGATCGTAGAAGTGATGGAGCAGGGCCTTCCACTGCTGGTACTGGGGTGAGCCACGAAAGCCCTGGGTGTGATCTTCGAGGCGCTGCCAGTTGACCAGCAGCAGATAGCGGTGGGGATCAGTCAGCGAGCGCTGGAGCTGGTGTCCGCCGTAGCCCGGCATGGTGCTGATGATGCGCTGGGCCTGGGAGAAGGCCAGCTCGAAGGCGGCAGCCTGATCGGGGATGACCTGCAGAGGGGCGACTTCCAATATCATGGTGACTCCTTGTCCCAAGGATAAAGGGGCCATTGCAGCAGGTCGGGCAGGGAATGACAAGGCCGGCCGCAGGGGCCGGCCTTGTTGGTGTGATCACGGCTTGGCTTGAGTGCCGATCAGGCGCGTGGGTGGCGGGCCCGGTAGCGCTCGGCCATGGCATTGGCCGCGATCATGGCGTGGTAGACATCCTGCTCGCTGACGCTCATCGGCATGTTGCCCATGGTGTCGAGGGGATCGCAGGCAAGCTTGGCCACCTGGCGCCACTCGCTCTCCACGAAACGGCTCAGCCCCATCTCCTGCAGAGTCATGGGCAGGCCGGCCAGCTGGATGATGCGCATCACCTCATCCAGTTCGGCCTGGGGCGCGCGCTCGAGTACCAGCTGGGTGAGCAAGCCGAACACCACCTTCTCGCCGTGCTGGGCCCGATGCAGATCCGCCACCACCGACATGCCGTTGTTGACCGCATGGGCCGCCGCCAGGCCGCCCGCTTCGGCGCCCACACCGCTCAGATAGATGGTGGCTTCGATGGTCTGCTCCAGCGCCGGGGTGGTGACATGGTGGCGCACCGCGTCCATCGCCAGCTCGATGTTCTCCCCCAGCAGCTCGTAGCAGAGCCGGGCCAGCCCGAGGCCGGTGCGGGAGGGGCGCTTGCCCACCAGATTGATGCCGTCCGCCTGGTAACAGGCACGGGCCTCGAAGTAGGTGGCGAGCGCATCACCCACGCCGGCGGCAAAGAAACGGGCGGGGGCCGCCGCTATGATGGCGGTGTCGGCGATCACCACGTCCGGGTTCTGGGGCAGAAACAGATAGCGCTCGAACTCTCCCGCTGGGTTGTAGATCACCGCGAGGGCGGTGCAGGGGGCATCGGTGGAGGCAATGGTGGGAAACAGCACCACGGGGCGGCGCAGGTAAAAGGCCACCGCCTTGGCAACGTCCAGGGTCTTGCCGCCGCCGATGCCGACGATGACGTTGGCCCCCTGTTGTTCGGCCAGATCGCACAGACGGCGGATCTCGATGTCGGTGCATTCGTAGTTGAACTTCTCGACCGCCCCCTTCAGACCTGCCTGCAGCAGGCCGGCCAGTGCCTCTTCCCGTACTCGCTCCAGAATGAACTCGTCGCTGACGAGCAGGGCGTTGTCGCCGAAATCTTTTACGTGATCATGGAGTTGGGGCAGCAGATCGTGGCCGATGATGAACTTTTTGGGGGAGGTGACGGTACGAGGCAGGATAGGCATGCAGTATTCCTCAAGGCAGTGAGCGGTATCCGTTTGGTATGCAAACGGGTCTTCCTGCCACACCATACGCCTCGTCTAGGGTGAGGTGAAGGAACAATCATATGCAAATGGGGCTATAGCAGACTCAAAATTAATCTTGATGCTGTTTTGATTGTTTTCTGAAAGCTGAAGGGGTAACGCAACGCGCTCTCCATGGGGAGGGCGCACTGTTGTGTGCCGTGTAGAGGCGTGCAGAGCGGAGGCGGTGCGCGGCTCAGAGCTGCTTGTAGAAGAAGAGGGTGGCCGCCAGGGTGCCGTCGGCACTGCGGGCAAAGGCGGGGATCTGGCCCGCCTCCTGGTAGCCGAGCTGGCGATAGAGGCGGGAGGCGGCATCGCCCACCCGGGTGTCGAGCACCAGCAGGCTGCGACCGGCCTCTCTGGCCCCTTGCTCCATGCTGGCCATCAGGGCACGGCCGACCCCCTTGCCACGGTGGAGACTGTGCACCATCAGTTTTTCCACCTCGGCGCGGTGACGGCCATTAGCCTTGGTGCACAGCGAGAGCTGGAGGGCGCCGACCAGCTGGTGTTGCAGGAAGGCGACCCAGAGCCGGCGGCTGCCCGCGGCCAGCTCCGTCTCTATGCCCTGCCAATAGACGAGCCCCTGCTCTTCGGTCAGTGGCGGCAGGAAGCCCACCGAGGCGCCGCTGGCGACGCTGTCTTGCAGCAAAGTGATGAGGGCAGGCTTGATGCCCTGGGTGGTATCAACCTCAACTATGTCCATCAGGAGTCCTTGTCAACGAAGTTCACGCCGCCGGCCCGGTCTGCCGCGGCGCCTGCCGCCAACGGGACCGGCGGCAGGATGACTGGCTAGACTCGCCGTTTCTGCCGCCAATTTCAAGTCGTTGTCGCTCGCCGGGTGCGCCCGATCACGCCCTCCAGGCGGGTTTCCCTCAGCGGATGAGCTTCTGTTCGACCAGCCAGGCAAACAGCAGCCGGGAAACCGGCGAGATCTCGGCCATATGGCGGCTGTCGAGCCAGCGCAGCTCGGCGATCTCCGCCGAGGCGACGGGAGTGCCGTCAGCCTCGCCGGTGTAGCAGCGTAGCCTGACGTTGACCCCCTGCGGCTTGCCGTCGGCCTGGGCGCTGAACTCGCAGGCAAACGCCAGGGTGTCGGGCTTGAGGGCCACGGCCAGCTCTTCCTCGATTTCGCGCATCAGCGCCGCCTCGTCGCTCTCTCCCGCTTCGCGCTTGCCGCCGGGAATGTAGTAGATGTGCTTGCCGTGGGAGCGGGCACAGAGCAGTTGCTGATCCTTGAAGGTCAGCCAGGCGAGTTTGTCGATCATGAATGTCTCTCTGGTGATGGGGTGGTGGCTTGTTCGCACAGGGTGCGATAGGAGCGGCTCTCCAGCCGGTCGGGGTCCAGCCCGAGCTGGGCGGCCAGGGACAGCAGTTGCTGGCGATAATCTGTCAGCAGGGTTTCGTCATCGGTCATGATGGCCAGCTCGGCAAAATCGCCAAGCCCCGCCAGGTGATCCAGGGTGACGTGGAAGGGGCCGACGAAATAGATGCTGCGCACTTTGCGAAGGGTCAGTATCGGCTGGTAGCCCAGGGTGTGCAGCATGCTGATGGCCTTGTCGGCGTCGGTGATGTTGACCGCCTCGCAGCGATCGGGTTCGGGCCCCTTCACGATCCAGAGCCGGATGCCGGAGGGCTGCATGGCGCGGATCAGCAGGCTCTTGCCCGCTGCGCTCAGGCTGCGGTCCGGCGTGTCGAAGTAGGTGTCCTGCTCCTGGTTGCGCTCCAGCATCACCTCGGGATTGAGGGCGGCGAGGGCAGTGGTGAAGGCCTCGACATCGCCGAGCCTGTATTTGAACTCGACCTCGAAGCGGCCCTGAAAGTGCTGTGCTGACATCGGCAGGCATCCTTGAGTGTGCGGATTGGCATGGCGGGCAGCCTAGCAAAGTTGGCGGGCGGGCCCAAGGGGCAAGGCGGCAGGATGTGGAAACGATCTGTTTCCGGGGGCCATGGTTGATCAATGCGCAGCCTGTCGCCGTGATCAAGGGCTGGCACCGCACACGGTCGAGTCAGTTCGGGCATGGCGGTTGCTCACAAGCTCGCCGAGCGGCCGGCAAAAGTTCGCGCTGGCGCACAGGATGGGGCGTGCAGGCTGGGCGAGGGCAGATCCCTGTGTTTTAATCCTCGCCACGTTTGCGGCAGCCGCCCCGTGCCGGGCCGCTGCCTTCGCTTTGGCAAGAGGCAGGTGAGAAGATGCAAGTGACAGCAGAGAGCAAGTTTATCGGACTCGGGGTGGCGGGCAATTTCGCCGGTCATCTGGAGCAGGCCGGCGAGGCCTCGGATTTCGTGGCGGTGGTGGTGCGCGACACCAGCGCCCCCAAGGCGCTGTTCCCCTTCTACGTGCCGGGCCACCCCGGCCAGCTCGGCGTCTTCCCCTTGAGCGGCAACGCCATCTTCTTGCCGGAAGCAGCGGTGAGCGGCGATGAGAAGGTGCAGATAGAGCCGGAAGTGGCGATCTGGTGCGAGCTGGAGTACGCGGGGGAGCAGGTGGTGGCCATCCATCCGCGCGCCTTTGGTGCCTACAACGACTGCTCCATCCGTCGTCCCAACGCCAAAAAGATCAGCGAGAAGAAGAACTGGGGCGAAGAGAGCAAGGGGCTGGCCCCCGCGTTGCTGCCCCTGTCCCACTTCGCCACCGGCTGCGAGCTCGATGACTACCGCATCGCCTGCTATCTGGAGCGGGACGGTGAGCTGCACCCCTACGGTGTCGATAGCGCAGCGGTGGATTACAGCTATTTCCACGGCCAGCTGCTGACGTGGGCCATCGACAAGTTCAACCATCAGCGGGACGAGGGGCCGGCCGAGCACATCCAGGGGCTGCTGGCCCAGGCCGGACGTCCGACCCATGCCCTCATCAGCATCGGGGCCACCCGCTATACCCCGTTTGGCGAGACCCACTTTCTGAAGCCCGGCGACACTGCCTGCGTGCTGCTCTATCCGGCCAGCCGTTATAGCGAAAGTGATATCCGTGAGGCCATTCGCACCCGTCAGTTCGGGCCGGATCTGTCTGTCCTGCTGCAGGCGGTCAAGACCCGCTGATGACTCGGCCTTCCCCCGTGCTGGCGGGGGAAGGCCGGCCGTGCATGTATCCGCTATCTTTCCCCTCGGGTTTGTTGCCTGGTCCTGCTTACCTGGCCCGGCCATTTGGCTTACCATTGCTCTTTTTGCCGAACACGTTGTCGAGCAGGTTGTTGAACAATGGGGTAGCCGATGGGCGAGTTGAAAACCATGGGGTTGTTTCTGGTGACGGCGCTGGCCGAGATCCTGGGCTGTTATCTGCCCTATCTCTGGCTGACCCAGGGGCGCAGCGTCTGGCTGCTGCTGCCGGCGGGGTTGAGCCTGATGCTGTTTGCCTGGCTCCTGTCGCTGCACCCGACTGCGGCCGGGCGCGTTTATGCCGCCTATGGCGGTGTCTACATCTTCGTGGCCATCCTCTGGCTCTGGCTGGTGGACGGCATCCGGCCCAGCCTGTGGGATCTGGTGGGGTCGCTGGTGGCCCTGTGCGGCATGGCCATCATCATGTTTGCCCCCCGCGAGGCGTGAAGCCGCATCGCCCGCAGCTCAAGGAGAAGAAAGATGACGCTCATCAGGGCCTGTACCCTGCAGGATATGGCCGGTCTGCTGGCGCTCTATCGAGAATTGCGCCCCCATGACCCTGTGCTTGCGCCGGATGCGGCCCGCACGGCGCTGACGGCCTTGCTGGCGCAGCCTCATCTTCACCTGCTGGTGGCGGAGGTGGATGGCCAGCTGGCGGCCACCTGCCAGCTCGGCGTGGTAGCGACCCTGACCAATGGCGGCCGGCCGTTTGGCATGGTGGAGCACGTGGTGACGGCCTCTGCGTTTCGGCGCCGGGGCATCAGCCGGCAGTTGCTGACCCATGCCCTCGCGCTCGCCTGGCAGCAGGATTGCTACAAGGTGATGCTGTTGTCGGGGGAAGGGCGCGAGGCGGCCCACCGGCTCTATGCATCGCTCGGCTTCAAGGCCGGTATCGAGAAGGGGTTTGTCCTCAAGCAGGTCGACGCCATGGCGCCGGCCGGGCTGGCCCCGAACAACCAATCTGTTGAGTGAGTACGATATGAGACTGGAGCAGGCCGTACGCGCGGATTATCAGGCCCTGATCGCGCTGTGGGAGGCGTCGGTGCGCGCCACCCACCATTTTTTGCCGGATGAGGAGATCGCCACCCTGCGCGAGCTCATCCTGGCACATTACTTCGACGCTGTGACCCTCACCTGCGCCCGCAGTGAGCAGGGGATCGCTGGCTTTTGCGGGGTGCACGAGGGCAACATCGAGATGCTGTTCATCGACCCCGCACTGCGCGGGGGCGGGGTGGGTCGCCTGCTGGTGGCCGATGCCATCGACCGGCTGGGGGCGAGCCGGGTGGACGTCAACGAGCAGAATGAGCAGGCGCTCGGCTTCTATCGCCGCCTGGGCTTCGAGGTGGTGGGGCGCTCGGCGCTGGACGGGCAGGGCAGACCCTATCCATTGCTGCACATGTCCATTGCGACGGCTGGCACTGACAGGCCGGCGGTGCCGGCCCAGTAAAAAACCGCCCTCGGGCGGTTTTTTGTTTATGACGGGGTCAGGGCGGCCTGTTACTCCTCGTTGGAGTTGTCCTGATAGTCGTCGCGCTGGGCCTTGGGCAGGCGGCGCATGGGGGTAAAGCCGATATCCTCGCCCACCACTTCCCGCTTGCGGGCTGGGGCTGGCTTCTTGCCACCATCGCTCTTCGCCTTGCTCTTGCCTGCGGCGGATTTGCCGTTGCCACCCTTGGCATTGGCGGCGCCACGGGCGCGCGGCGGGTTTTGTACCGGCTTGCTGCCCGGCAGGGTCTGCCGGCTTGGCTTGCCGCTGGGCTCATACCCTTCCAGGATCTCCACCGAGAGGGATTGGCCGATCAGCGCCTCTATCCCCTTGAGCTGGCCCAGCTCGTCCTGGCTCACCAGCGAGATGGCCTCGCCGCCACGGCCGGCGCGGCCGGTGCGGCCGATGCGGTGGATGTAATCCTCCGCCATCTGGGGCAGTTCGAAGTTGATCACGTGGGGCAGCTGATCGATGTCGAGGCCGCGAGCGGCGATGTCGGTCGCCACCAGCACCCGCACCTTGCCTTCCCGAAAATCCGCCAGCGCCCGGTTGCGGGCACCCTGGCTCTTGTCGCCGTGGATGGCGACGGTATCGAGCCCGTCTTTTTGCATCTGCTGGGCCAGGCGATCGGCGATCTGCTTGGTACGCACGAACACCAGCACCCGCTGCCAGTTGCCGCGGCCAATCATGTGGGAGAGCAGTTCACGGCGGCGTTCCCGGTCGACCTGGATGATGCGCTGGGTCACCTGCTCGGCGGCGGTGTTGCTGGGATCCACTTCGATCAGGGTGGGGTCGTTGAGCAAATCATCCGCCAGCGCCTTGATCTCGCTTGAGAAGGTGGCGGAGAACAGCAGGGTCTGCCGTTCGGCCGGCAGTGCCTTCATGATACGGCGAATGTCGACGATGAAGCCCATGTCGAGCATGCGATCCGCTTCGTCCAGCACCAGCACTTCCAGCTCGGACAGGGTCAGCGCCCCCTGGGTCAGCAGATCCAGCAGACGGCCCGGGGTAGCCACCAGGATGTCGATGCCGAGCTTGATGGCATCCAGATTGGGCTTGATGCTGACGCCGCCGTAGGCGATCAGGGTGCGAAACGGCAGGTGGTGGGCATATTTGATGATGCTCTCACCCACCTGGGCAGCCAGTTCGCGGGTCGGGGTCAGGACCAGGGCCCGTACCTGACGGCGGCCACGGCCATGGTTGGCCAGCAGGCGCTGCAGCATGGGCAGGGTGAAACCGGCCGTTTTGCCTGTGCCTGTCTGGGCGCCGCCGAGCACATCCTGTCCGGCCAGAATGGCGGGGATGGCTTGTTGCTGGATGGGGGTTGGCTGTTCGTAACCCAGCTCCTTGACGGCCCGCAGGATGTGCGGAGACAGACCCAGTTCGTTGAATGACATGTTCGAGAGAGACTCCTCTGGTGAGCCTTGGGCTCAGCGGATGGCAGGTGCGCTGGCACCCGCCACAAGATGGAAATGATAACGGGGGCGTAATATAGCAGATGCGCGCCCTGCACGCAGCAGCCGTGTCGCGTTGTCCGGCCGCCGCGTGCCGCGGCCTCAGAGCAGGGCCAGGATATCGTCTCGCAGGCTCTCGGGTTTGGTGGTGGGGGCAAAGCGGTCAACCACCTTGCCATCCCGGTCGATCAGAAACTTGGTGAAGTTCCACTTGACGCTCTCCAGCCCCAGCAGGCCCGGTTTCTCCTTCTTGAGCCATTGATAGAAGGGGTGGGCCTGCTCGCCGTTGACCTCGCACTTGGCCATGATGGGGAAGCTGACCGGATAGTCGAGGGAGCAGAAGCGGGCGATCTCCTCTGCATCTCCCGGCTCCTGATGGCCGAACTGATCGCAGGGGAAGCCCAAGATCACCAGCCCGCGTGGGCCCAGTTCGCGATAAAGCGCCTCCAGTCCGGTGTACTGGGGGGTAAAGCCGCAGCGGCTGGCGACGTTGACCACCAGCACGACCTGGCCTTGCAGGGTGGACAAGGGCAGTTCGGTACCGTCAAGGCGTTGCAGGATAAGGTCGGGCAATGACATGAAGCACTCCTGTTGCATGGGGCCCATTCAGGGCGTATTGCTCCACGGTAACGGGCACGACGGCGCGGAGCAAGCGCCGCTTTCCCCTTTGCCATGAAAGATCTGGCCCGGTCTGAGGCCATTTGAGTGCGCCGGATCACAGGCTGGCGAGGGCGACCAGATAATGGGGGCCTTGTGCGCCCGGATAGCGTATTGATGGTGGGACTTCTGAGGATAAGCAAACCGGTTTGTGTCTTGCCCTGGAAGTCGCTAAAAAGCGCCCTCTCTCCACTTGTTGCGAGTCAATCTTGGACTATCAAGCCGTCATGGACGCCATTTACACCCGGGGATGGGTGATAGTGGATGATTTTTTAACCGCCGCCGAGGTGGATGCTCTCAAGGCGTGTCTGCCGGATGCGTGGCGGCCGGCGGGGATCGGCCGCGATGCCCTGCATCAGGACAACCGCGCCATTCGCCGGGATCAGATCCACTGGCTCGAACCCTCCCTCGGCGCGCCGGTGGCCGACTATCTGGCCCGCATGGAGGCACTGCGGCTGGCCGCCAACCGGATGCTGATGCTGGGGCTGTTCGACTACGAGGCCCACTTTGCCCGCTATCGCAGCGGCGACTTCTATGCCACCCATCGCGACGCCTTCGCCGGGCGCTCCAACCGCCGCCTCACCTCGGTGTTCTACTTGAACAACGAGTGGCAACCCCAGGCGGGCGGGGTGCTGCGGATGTACGATGACGACGAGCAGTTTTTGATGGATGTCTCGCCCCGGGGCGGGCGGCTGGTGCTGTTTTTATCCGAAGAGTTCCCCCACGAGGTGTTGCCCGCCAACCAGGAGCGTTACAGCATCGCCGGCTGGTTTCGGGTCAACGGCAACGGCAACGGCCGGCTCGATCCGCCGCGTTGAGCTCTTTTCATCCAATTTCTGACACAGGCGGGAATTTTTATGGCCGTTGTCGGCGGATGGGGCTCCCATCGGCTGACAAGGCTTGATCTCCCTTGCTACACTGGCCCGCACTTATCTTCGTATCTGGCTTCGTCCGGTTTTAATGCGGTTGGGTTTTAAATGGTGATGGCGAAGCCGCTTTTCCCAAGGGATCACATCTAATGAAGAACATGCATGTCTTGCTGCTGTGCGGCGGCGGTGGCTCCGAGCACGAAGTCTCTCTGCGAAGCGCAAATTTTCTCGAGCAACAGCTCGGTCTTTTGCCTGGGGTCGACGTGACCCGGGTCGAGATGTTTGCCGACCGCTGGCTCAGCGCCGACGGCCGCGAATGCAAGCTGGGGCTGGACAAGCTGCTGTCGTTTGACAGCGTGGCCCGGCCGGTGGATTACGTGGTGCCCTGCATCCACGGCTACCCTGGCGAGACCGGCGACCTGCAATCCTTCCTCGAGCTGGCGGGCCTGCCTTATCTGGGCTGCGACGCCGAGGCGAGCAAGATCTGCTTCAACAAGATCAGCACCAAGCTGTGGCTCTCCGCCATCGGCATCCCCAACACCCCTTATCTGTTCCTGACCGAGCAGAACGACGCGGCGCTGAGCGAGGCGAAAGCCGCGCTGGCCAAGTGGGGCAAGGTCTTCATCAAGGCGGCCTCCCAGGGCTCTTCCGTTGGCTGCTACTCCGCCAGCAACGAAGCGGATCTGGTGAAGGGCATTGCCGATGCCTTCGGTTATTCCGAGCAGGTACTGATCGAAAAAGCGGTCAAGCCGCGCGAGCTGGAAGTGGCGGTGTACCAGTACGGTGACGAGCTGGTGGCCACCTATCCGGGCGAGATCTGCGTGCCGCAGGACAAGTTCTACACCTATGAAGAGAAGTACAGCAGCGCCAGTCACACCGAGACCGCACTGCGCGCCGAGGGGCTGACCCAGGCGCAGGCTGACGCCATTCACGAGTACGCGCTCAAGGCGTTCCGTCAGCTCAAACTGACCCACCTGTCGCGTATCGACTTCTTCCTGACCGAAGAGGGCGAGATCCTGCTGAACGAAATCAATACCTTCCCGGGCATGACCTCCATCTCCATGTTCCCGAAACTGCTGGAGCATCACGGTCACCGCTTCGCCGACTACCTTGAGCAGATCCTGCGCAAGGCGGTCTGAGGCCGGCGTCCGAGCAGGGTGAGCTGAATGATGAAGAGGGGCCTGCGGGCCCCTCTGTCGTTGTTGCGGTGGGCGATGTCACATAGCTTCCGGGGTGAACAGCCAGATGTGCGCCCCTTGTGGATCTGCAATCAGCGCCATGCGCCCGACCCCCGGGATATTCATGGCGGGCACCACCACGCTGCCGCCGTGCTGGTTGACCCTGAGTACCCTGGCATCGACGTCATCCACCGCGATATAGGTTGCCCAGTGGGGTGGTACGCCGGCCATCTCGGGATGACCCCGGGTGGCCTGCACGCCGGCGATCGGCCTGCCATTGGCAACCAGCATGGGGTAGTCGCCGCCCTCCATCGCCATGGTCTGGCTCTCCCAGCCGAGCACCTCGGTGTAGAAACGGATCCCGGCCTCGGCATCGGGCAGATAGAGCTCGTGCCAGGTGAAGGTAGTGCCTTCGGCCAGGGCGTGCTCGCGGGCAATATCTTGTTCTGCCATCGTCGTCCTCCTGTGTCCCATGCGTGGGTGCATGGGTTGACGACCAAGTATAGAGAGGTGTGGCCTCCCGGCTTGCCCCGGATGGGGGGCCTTGCTGCGCGGTGGACGGCTCGTTACAATCTGCCCCCCTTTTTGTCCTGCCACAGGCATCGCCAGAGCCGCGTTCCATGAAGCCAATTCCCGATCACGCCGTCAATCGCCTGCGCATCTGGCGCAAGAGCGTCTCGACCCGACCCTTTCTCGCCCGTGGCGGCAGCGTGCCGCGCTGCGAAGCCTGCCAGCTGCGCGACGACTGGTGTGCCTGCGAATGGCGCCCCGAGCTCAAGGCCGAGGCCGGCTTCTGCCTGCTGATGTACGACAGCGAGCCGATGAAGCCCTCCAACACCGGCCGCCTCATCGCCGATGTGCTGCCGGATACCACCTGGGCGTTTCTCTGGTCGCGTACCAAGCCCCATCCCGAGCTGCTGGCCCTGCTGGCGGATCCCGTCTGGCAACCCTATGTGGTGTTTCCCGCCTGCGAGAAGGATCCGGCCCGGCTCACCTCGGTGGTGACCCCGCTCCCAGGCAAGAAGCCGCTGTTCATCCTGCTGGACGGCACCTGGCCCGAGGCGCGCAAGATGTTCAACAAGAGCCCCTATCTGGACGGCTTTCCGGTGCTCTCCATCAAGCCCGATGCGCTCTCCACCTATGGCATGCGGGTAGCGCACTGCGACGAGCACCTGTGCACCGCCGAAGTGGCGGCCTGCGTGCTGGAGGTGGCCGGCGAGCTGGCGGCGGGACAGGCACTGCAGCTCTGGTTCAATCTCTTCAGCAGCCGCTACATGGCGGGCCGGGTCAGCCGG
The DNA here is from genome assembly GCF_027705405.1 of Aeromonas sp. QDB34. NCBI lineage: Bacteria > Pseudomonadati > Pseudomonadota > Gammaproteobacteria > Aeromonadales > Aeromonadaceae > Aeromonas > Aeromonas sp. QDB34. The sequence continues at coordinate 385,714 of NZ_JAPDBT010000001.1, forward strand.
GCCCCCGGCGAGGATGAAGCTCATCTGCAGCAGGCGCTGGCCGACATCAAGGGCAATGAGGCGACCTGTGCCCCCGATGCTGCCTGAGCAGGGGGGTGAGGGAGCCGGCATGCTTGCCAGCCGTTTCACAGGGATGATTAATTGATGAAAATCAGGAATCAATTGCCTGCCACTGTTTCGTTAGCTTCATGAGCCAAGCCCCATTAGGATAACGACCAGCGTTGTTCATCAGGCTCATGGCGAGCCTGCGCCGTGCGGGCCCTTGCCGGCCCCGTCAATGTTGTGAGGCTATGGATGGAATTGGAACTGTTTACCCTGCTTGCCCTGTTCGGCGTGGCCCTGGTGGCCGGCTTTATCGATGCCATTGCCGGTGGGGGCGGCCTGCTGACGGTGCCCGCCCTGCTCGCCACCGGCATGCCGCCGGCGCTGGTGCTCGGCACCAACAAGCTGCAGAGCAGTTTTGGCTCCTTCTCCGCCACCTGGTTCTATGCCCGCAAGGGGCTGCTGGAGTGGCACATCATCTGGCCAGCGGTGATCTGCACCTTCATCGGCGCGGCGCTCGGCACCCTGGCGGTGCAGACCATCGACGCCGCCATCCTGGAGCGGTTGCTGCCCTTCCTGCTGATGGCCTTCGCCTGTTACTTCTTCTTCTCCCCCCGAGTGAGCGATGCCGAGAGCTCCCGCCGCCTCGCTCCCATGGCGTTCGCCCTGCTGGTGGGCGGCGGGGTGGGCTTCTATGACGGCTTCTTCGGGCCGGGCACAGGATCGTTTTTTGCCATCGGTTTCGTGGCGCTGGCGGGCTTTGGCATGGCGCGGGCTACCGCCCACACCAAGTTGCTCAACTTCACCTCCAACATCGCCTCGCTGCTGTTTTTCGCGCTGGGGGGCAAGGTGGTGTGGAGCGTCGGCTTCTGCATGGCGCTGGGCCAGTTCATCGGCGCCCGTTTCGGCTCGAAAATGGTACTCAAGCAAGGGGTAAAGCTCATCAAGCCGCTGCTGGTGACCGTCTCCTTGCTGATGTCCGCCAAGCTGGTGTGGAGCCAGTACCCCGAGCTGTTTGCCTGGCTGGGGTAAGCGCTTTTCGCTGACACTGGCAGTCAACACAAGGGGGCCCGATCCGCAAGATCGGGCCCCTTTGCATTGTGGCGCTCAGCCGGCCAGCGGCTGGAAGTGGGCTTGCAGGGCCTGCACCAGCTGGGCGATGCGTGCACGCTTGAGGCTGTTTGGCCGATAGACCAGGTGCAGCGGGCGGGCGAGCCCGGCGAGGGGGCGAGCCTGGGTCCCCTGTGCGCCGACCAGCGCCAGCAGGCCGGCCGGCAGCAGCACAGGGCCGATGCCGGCCTTGGCCAGCTCGATCAGCGCCAGGTAGGAGTCGAGCTCCATGGCGGGGATGAGGCCACGGGCCGCCAGCGGTTCGCGCAGGTAGCGGTTGGAGGGGTTGTCCAGGTCCATGGTGAGGATCTGACGCAGCCCTTGATCGGCGTTTTCGCCCTCGCGCTGATCGCCCTCCACCAGATAGAAGGGCTCCTCCAGCAGCAGTCTGGCCTCCAGGCCGTGGCCAGGTGGCAGGCGCCCGGCGCAGATGCCGAGCAGGGCATCGCCGCTGCGCACTCGCGCCAGAATGACCGGGGTATGGTGGGTGGAGAGGGCGAGATGGGGATCCTGTCGCAGGTAGTCGTGCATGAAGCGGGCGAGGTAACCCGCCAGCAGGGTCTCGGAGCAGGCGACGGGCAGGGGAGTCAGGTCGGTGAGGGTCTGACTGTCGGCCAGCACCCCCTTCATCTCGGCGAGGCTGGGTGCGACCCGGGCCAGCAGCTCTTGTGCCTGGGGGGTGAGCCTTATCTGGCGCCCGTCCGGCTCGACCAGCTTCTTGCCGAGGCGCTGTTCAAGCTGGGCGATGCGCTTGCTCACCGCGGACTGGCTGATATAGAGCCGGCTGGCCACCTTGGCCATGGTGCCTTCGCTGGCCAGCAGGCAGAGTGTCTCCAGCCCTTCCAGTAACATATCGCCTCCCGTCGTCTTCGTAGGAAGGCGTTACCTTAGGGGCTGACGGGGTTGGGATCAAGCATCCTTCGCCGTCCTGACGGGGCGCAGGCGCCACTCCCGCAGGGGCGGTGCGAATATCACAAGGTTGCCAAGCAGGCTGATCATGACCCCCACCACCGACACCGGCTGCCAGACGAACCCCTCGTAGAAGGTGGAGAGCGTCAGCGCCACCAGGGGGAACAGCACGGTGGCGTAGGAGGCCTTGCTGGCGCCGATCCGCCCCACCAGGGTGAGGTAGGCGGTGAAGGCGATGACAGAGCCGAACAGGGCGAGATAGACCATGGCCGCCAGGTAGTGACCGTCGGTCGGGATCACCAGCTGCTGGCCGAGCAGGGTGACCCAGCCCAGCAGCAACACCACTCCGTAGACCATGCCCCAGGGCACCAGCTGCAGCACATGGTAGCCCTGGCGCTGGCCGCGGGCCGAGACCAGGTTGCCGAGCGAGAAGCAGAGGGTGCCGCCGCAGGCGAGCAGCAGCCCCTTCCAGCCGTTTGCACCCAGTTGCGCATCCGCCAGCACCGGCCAGAACAGCAAGAGGGTGCCAAGGAGCCCCAGCAAGGATCCTTGCAGCCAGCGCAGGCCGGGTCTTTTCCCCTCGAACAGCCAGAGGTTGAGGCCGTTGAAGATGCTGGCACTGGCGAAGATCACCGCCGACAAGCCGCTCGGAATGTAGAGGGTGGCGTGATAGAAGCAGAGAAAGTTGGTGGAAAAGAGCAGGCCGCCGAGCAGGGCGGCATAACGCTGGCCCGCCCAGGGCAGGCGCGGGAAACGGCCGCTGGCGGTGAGCAGGGCAAACAGCGCCAGCGCCGCCAGGGCGAAGCGATAGAGCACCGAGACCTCGATAGGAATGGGGCCAAGCTGCCAGGCGATGGCGATCCAGGTGCTGCCCCAGATAAGGATGGTGGCAAGATAGAGCATCAGATTCATGGGGTATCCGGTGAGATGACAACGACATGGGATCAGCATGCCGCGGGCGGCGGTGGCGGGCTTACACCATCTTGCGGTTTTTTGCAGGCAGCCGCAGTCTTTGCCGCCGCGCCGCGTTAAGATGGCGCACAAGGGCCATCAGGCAAGCAACAAGAGGAACAGAGCGGGTGCTGCAGACTAAGCCGGCGGGAGTATTCGATGCACTGGTCAGCACGGGCGCGCGACTGGAGAACGCCTGCTGGCTGGAACCCGGCCTTGGCGTCGCCAGCTGGCGCAACTGTTATGATCAGACCCGCTACCACAAGCCGGGCCACCATACCCTGAGCGTTTACCTGCAAGGGGGCGAGCAGACCGAGCGGCTGGACGGCCCGGGCGGCCACGGCGGCACCGGCAAGGTGTGCATCATGCCGGATCACCACAGATCCGAGTGGCTGGTGCGCGAGGAGTTTCGCTTCTTCCACCTCTACTTCACCCCGGCCCACCTGACCCGCATCGCCGAAGAGGTGTGCGACAAGGAGGGGCGCCACCTGCTGCTGGAAGACAAGACCTTCATCGACGATCCCAAGGCCGCCACCCTGGTGCAGGGCCAGCTGATGCAGCTGGACTGGCAGCATCAGGTGGATCGGATGGCGCTCTCCCACGGCGCCTGGATGCTGATGCTGCACGCCTATCGCCACCACACCCGGGAGGCGCCGCCCCTGCCCGAGGTGCGTGGTGGCCTGGCGCCGGCGGTGATCCGGCGGGTGCAGGAGTACCTGCTGGCCCATCTGGCGGAGCCTGTCACTCTGGCCGAGCTGGCGCAGGAGGCGGGTCTGAGCGAATACCACTTCGCCCGCATGTTCGGCCAGAGCCTCGGCTGTCCTCCCCACCGCTACCTGCTGGGGCTGCGGCTCAAGCGGGCCAAGCAGCTGCTGGCCGGCGCCGACTCCCTGGCCAGCATCGCCATCCAGTGCGGCTTCTCGTCCCAGGCTCATCTTGGCAACCGCTTCCGGGAGGCGTTTGGTCTGACCCCAGGCCAGTGGCGCAGCCAGCTGTCATCCTCCTGTCACAGATAGGCGGCAGATTGGTTGGCAACGAGGAGGAGCCTCGTTCCTTCAACCTGCACAGGAGTTGCCCTTGAATCATCGCAAACGTCAGACCCGTACCCGCCACCTCTGGTTCAGCCACTGGAATGCCCCCCAGGGCCGCCTTGGCATGCCGACCCCGCCCGAACCGCTCGTTCCTCACAGTTCCCGCTGAAAATCGCCACGACCCGATAGGATTTTCCCGACAACTTTGCCACTATTGCGCCATCAGGATGGACTGGATATGGCCGCATGTTTCTGGAACGCATTGAAGTCAAAGGTTTTCGCGGAATAAATCGCCTCTCGCTCGGGCTGGACAACACCACAGTGCTCATCGGCGAAAACGCCTGGGGCAAGTCCAGCCTGCTGCGCGCCCTCTGGTGTCTTCTGGGTCAGGATGCCGAGCCCTATCAGTTCAGCAGCGATGACTTTCACCAGCCTGAAGACCCCGAACTCGAGCCGGCCCGCCACCTGCAACTGGTGCTCACCTTCAGCGAGCACAGACCCCAGATGTGCCTGCACTCCCGCCGGCTGGCTAGACTTGGTGCGGCCTGGGTCAAGCACAAGGACAAGTTTCACCGCATTCACTACCGCGCCAGCGCCGAACTGCAGAGTGACGGCACCGTCACCACCACCCACGACTTTCTCGACGGCATCGGCAAGAGCCTGCCCATCGACGATGCCCATGAGCTGGTCTGCCTGCTCATCACCATGAACCCGGTGTTCCGGCTGCGGGATGCCCGCACCGCCCGCAACGGGGTGGAGACCCTGCAGTGGGGGGATCTCTCCGAGCACCGGCTGAGCGAGCTGGCCGACAAGCTGATCGACGAGCCCCAGCGCATCGGCGAGCCCGAGCTCAAGGAGGCGTTGCAGGCGGTGCGCCAGCTGATGGATCACTACTTCAACGCGCTGGCCCCCATCAAGAACAAGCCGCGCAGCCAGCGGGAGATCGTCAATCGCCCCATGACCCTGCGCAACCCCGGCAATCTGCAGGCGCTGCTGCGCAATGCCGACAACCGGGCGCTGCAACTGGCGATGGCGGGCATGGCGGCCACCCTGCTGCAGGCGCGCGGCAACCGGGAGCTGGAGCAGGGGGCGCGCCCCATCATGATCCTGGAAGACCCGGAGAGCCGCCTGCACCCCACCATGCTGGCGCTGGCCTGGGGGCTGCTGGAGCAGCTGCCGGGGCAGAAGCTGCTCACCACCAATTCGGGGGACCTGCTCTCCTCGCTGCCCCTCAACCAGATCCGTCGGCTGGTGCGCCGCCAGCAGGACATCGTCTGCCATCAGCTGGGGGGCGAGCGCTACAGCAGCGACGATCTGCGCAAGATAGCCTTCCATGTGCGCATCAACCGCCCCATGTCGATGTTTGCCCGCTGCTGGCTGCTGGTGGAGGGGGAGACCGAGATCTGGCTGCTCTCCGAGCTCGCCCAGATCTGCGGCTACAGTCTGCGGGCGGAGGGGGTGCGGATCATCGAGTTCGCCCAGTGTGGCCAGTCTCCGCTTATCAAGGTGGCGCGGGATTTTGGCATCGAGTGGCATCTGCTCACCGACGGCGACGAGGCGGGGGTCAAGTACGCCACTTCGGCCCGCTCCCTGCTCAAGGGTGAGCGGGAGCGGGATCGCTTGACCCAGTTGCCGGCGGCGGACATAGAGCACTACCTCTATCACAACGGCTTCGAGGCGGTGTTCCGGCGTGAAGCCGGCGTGGGGGGGCGCTCGACCCTCAATGCCGGGCGCATCATCAACAAGGCGATTCACCATCGCAGCAAGCCGGGCATGGCGCTGGCGGTGGTGGAGGAGGCGGAGCGGCTCGGTGGCGAGCACATCCCGCCGGTGCTGCGCCAGATGTTCGCCCGGGTGGTGGCGCTGGCCCGCGGCCAGGGCTGAGCGCTGTCGGCTCGGGTCGCAGCGGATGGCGAGGGCCTTGAAATCTTGGCAGGCAAGGCGGCCGGCGCCCGTTGCCGGCATCTGATCGCCAGCCATCAATGGTGGACGTGCTCCCGGGAGGGATTGGGGATGGCGGCGGCTTTGGGTATACTCGGCCCCTTCATCCGGCGCCCATCGGCGCGTTCTGAATCCTTGCTGCTGGAGGCGTCATGTTCGTCCAACTCCCTTTTTGGCTCTTTCCCCTGACCGGCCTGATGGCGCTGGGGGCCCTCATCGCCCTGGGCCTGGTGTTCTGGCGCGGTGATCTCTGCCCGGGCCAGCGCTCGCGGATCACCACCCAGCTCTTCTCGGTCTGGGTGATCACCGGCCTCTCCCTGATGCTGGCGGTGGAGGCCAAGGCGGCCGACTGGCTGATCTGGAGTGGTGCTGCCGCCCTGATCCTGGGGGTGGTGCTGTCGCTGGCCCAGTCCCGGCTGGAGGGCAAGCGCGCCATTCCCGCCACGCTGTTCTGGCTGCCGGCCATGCCGCTGCTGGTCTATGGCATCGGCTTGCTGCAGATCCAGGGCTGGCTCGGCGGCCTGCTGCAGATGGTGCTGCTGGGGGCGGCCTTTGCCCACCTGATGCTGCTGCGGGCCCGTCACCGCCTGCAGGCGTTCAATACCCTGCTGCCGCTGGCCGGGCTGGTGGCCGCCATCCTGAGCCTGCTCTGGCTGGCGGTGCTGGTGGGCTGGCAGGGGAGCAGCGCCAGCCTCGATGCGCTGATCCCTGGCGTGCTGACCCAGGCTGCCCTGCTGATCGCGGCCTTGCTGCTCTGGTTCAGCCCGCTCTATCGCCAGCAGGAGACGGCGCCGGTGGTGGTCTCCACCGCCCTGTGCGGCCTCATCATCGCCCAGCTTGCGGCGACCAGCGTGCTGCACCAGCTGGCCTGACAGACTGGCGTCATGAAAAAGCCCACCCCGGTTGCCCGGGGTGGGCTTTTTGCTGGCCGCAAGCCACCCCTTAGTAGAAGTCGTCGGCGCCGCAGATGAAGAGGCAACTGCTGCGCGGCTGGGCCAGGTACTCCCGGGTCAGCCCCTCCAGCGGCATGCCGAAGGTGCTGATGTCCTCGGGCGAGGGCAGGGCGGTATCCAGGATCCGGCGCCAGTAGCCACCGACTCCCTTGGGGGGGCTCGGCAAGTTGAAGGTGAGCGGTTCCCAGTAGGCGTTGAACAGCACGTAGAGGGCCAGCCGGGTTTCGCTCGACAGGGCCGACATGGCGATGGCGTGGGAGTGGGGGCTGAAGTCGGGTTGGGCGGCGTTGACCCCGTGCCAGCAGATCTCGCTGTGGCGCAGGATCTCGGTCAGCGACAGCGGCATGCTCTCCTGCTCCGGGCGCTGGAACAGGTGCTTGCGATACTGGATCAGCTCCTTCATGAAGCGGAACATCTCCTGGCCCATGGCGTCGGGCTGCCACTGCATCCAGCAGGTGTCGTTGTCCTGGCAGTAGCCGTTGTTGTTGCCGTGCTGGGTGCGCAGCACCTCGTCCCCCATCAGCAGCATGGGGGAGCCCACCGAGAGCAGGGTGGCCACCATCATGTTCTTGGCCTGCCGCAGCCGCAGGGCGTTGATCTGGGGATCCTCGCTCGGCCCCTCCTGGCCGTGGTTCCAGCTGAAGTTGTGATCGCAGCCATCCCGGTTCTGCTCGCCGTTGGCGTCGTTGTGCTTGCCGTTGTAGCTGGCCCAGTCCCACAGGGTGAAGCCGTCATGGCAGGTGACGAAGTTGATGCTCTTCTCCGGATCGGCGTGATGGTAGTGGTAGATGTCCGGGCTGCCGCACAGCCGCTCCACGAAGGGCATCACCGCATTGTCATCCCCGCGCAGAAAGCGACGCACGTCGTCCCTGAACTGACCGTTCCACTCGCGCCAGCGGGCGCCGGCCAGGCTGCCCACCTGATAGAGGCCCCCCGCATCCCAGGCCTCGGCGATGAGCTTGATGTCGGCGATGCGAGGATCGGTATCGATGGTGCGCAGGGTCGGCGCATTGGCCTGGGGCTGGCCCGATTCGTCCCGCGACAAAATGGCCGCCAGGTCGAAACGAAAGCCGTCCACGTGCATCTCCTGGCGCCAGAAGTGGAGGCTGTCCATGATCATGCGCAGCACCACCGGGTGGGCACCGTTGAAGGTGTTGCCGCAGCCCGAATAGTTGGTGTCCTTCTGATTGGCGTCGAGGATGTAATAGGCCTCGTTGTCGATGCCGCGAAACGAGAAGGTGGGGCCATCGTCGCCCCCCTCGGCGGTGTGGTTGTAGACCACGTCCAGGATCACCTCGATGTTGGCCCGGTGCAGCGCCTTGACCATGTCGCGAAACTCGGTGAGGGGATCCTCGCCGCTGGCGTACTGGGCGTGGGGGGCAAAGAACGACATGGGGCTGTAGCCCCAGTAGTTGGAGAGCCCTCTGGGGGAGTCCTGAGGATCGAACTGGAACACCGGCAGCAGCTCGACCGCGGTGACGCCGAGGGATTGCAGGTAGGGGATCTTCTCGATGAGACCGAGGTAGGTGCCGCGCAAGGCGGGGTCGACCCCTGAACTCGGCGACTTGGTGAAGCCCCCCAGGTGCAGCTCGTAGATCACTGAGCGGGAGAGGGAGTGGGCGGGCAGCTTGTCCCCCTCCCAGTCGTAGTGGCGGGTGTCCACCACCCGGTTTTTGGCGCACTCCGCCAGGTTGCTGCCGGGGCGGGCCGCCGCCCAGCGATCGTAGTTGGCACCCAGCTCGATGCTGCGGCCATAAGGGTCCAGCAGCACCTTGTCCGCATCGAAGCGGGTGCCGTAGTAGGGGCGCCAGGGGCCCTGGATGCGATAGGCATAACGTTGACCGAGCTCGATGCCCTCTATATGGATGTGCCAGTAGTAAGCGGTGCGGTTGAGACGGGGTGACAAAGGGATCACCTCAGGGGTGGTATCGTCGGCACTGGCGAACAGCAGCAGTTCGACCCGGCTGGCGAGGCGAGCCCAGATGGCGAAGTTGACGCCGTCGTGCTCGGGTGTGGCCCCCAATTGACGGCAATGACCGGCGGAGATGCGCATGATAAACCTACCCAAAACGAGGAGTTACAAACCATCTGAGTGTAGTGCGCCAAGCTGGCCCCAAACCTGCTTGTCTGAAAAATCGGCGCTCTGTTGCAAATTCCTGCGATTTGTGCCGGTTTAATCTTCGAATGAAGTTTTTTTAGGATATTTACTTGCAATCTGAGCGCCGGCGCCTATTATTGGCGACCTCAGACGCGGGGTGGAGCAGCCCGGTAGCTCGTCGGGCTCATAACCCGAAGGTCGTCAGTTCAAATCTGGCCCCCGCAACCAACTATTTGTATCCATGGCAAGCGCTAGCGCCTGCGGTGGAGACGAAGACAGCAAGGGGCAACTGCTCTGTCTCTTGTGGTGGCAGTACAATTCGGACGCGGGGTGGAGCAGCTCGGTAGCTCGTCGGGCTCATAACCCGAAGGTCGTCGGTTCAAATCCGGCCCCCGCAACCAACTA